>JAJZDM010000001.1 GCA_021806005.1 Acidobacteriota bacterium
TCTTCCAGGACGTTCAGGACGCGGCCCGGGGCGAGTTGAAAGTCCGCCAGGTTGAAGGCAACAGGACGAAGCATGCTTCCGCCGGGAGAGTGGCCTCTGCCGTCGTCCCCGTGGCATCCGGCACAGTTGTGCAGAAAGACCGATCTTCCGGATGCGATCTGGCTGTTGTCCGGGGAGGATGCGGGAAGTTGGAGGATCAACCTGGGAGGTAAGACCTTTGGGACTCGCCCGGACTGAACAGCAGCGCGGCCCAGCGTGTTGAGGTAGGCGACCAGATCGAGTGCGTCCTGCGAGGGGCGGTCCGGGCTACCGAGAAACAGCCAGGCGTAGTTGGGCATCACCGAATCGGGCACGACGTAGCGCGGATCAAAGAGATGCACCAACTGCCAGTCGGAGGTGCGCCTGCCGGATTCGCGGGCGAGATCCGGTCCGATGCGGCGGGTGCCCCACATCTGCGGATATTGATCTCCGGTTTCCCAGGCCTGGGTGGGAGGGCCAAAGCGCCACTCATCGGCGGGCGTAAACCGGACTTGCTCGGTGTGGCAATACGCGCAGCCGTTCTGGGCATAGATATGCTGTCCGCGCTGTTCCTGGGGGGTAAGGACGAGATGAACCCCGGGGGGTGTCGTCGCCTGAATCTCGGCGTGCAGGCGGATCGCCGGAAAGACACCGAGCACCAAAAAAGAGGCGAAGAAGAAGAGGACGCCAGCGCCGAAGGTAGCGCCATAGGCGGTACCGATCCACAGATCGGCTCGCTGCTCGCTGGGAGCGCGGCGATCGGAGCTGGCACTGCGGATGGGGACTTCCGCAGTGCTGTTCCGGGGGCCGATAAAGAAGCTGAGTCCGAAGACGACAAAGCCTGCCAGCAGAATGCAGCCGTCGATGGTGCGAAATACCCAGTAAGGACGGGAGGCGCGGACCGACTCCATCCAGGGGAGGTGCTGCTGCCAGAGGCTTGCCTGCACCAGTCCAGCACCAGTCAGATCCAGCACCATGAGGCCGAGCCCGAGGATGAGGAGCCAGTAGGACCAGGCGAGCGCACGCGGGCTGAAGCGCACGCCGGGCATCTTCCTCCACAGGTGGGAGAGTCCACCCATGGCTGCGAAGGATGCGAATCCGATCATGGCGAGATGCGAATGGCCGATGACCCAATCGGTAAAGTGGGTGAAGCTGTTGAAGCTCATCACCGCCTGTACCGATCCCTGGATACTTACGACCAGATAGAGGACGGCGCTGGTCCAGATGAAGCGAAGCGGTATATCGCGGGCGACCGCACCCTCCTTGTCCAAGGCGACGGAGAGGAGCAGATTGGTCACGACGATGATGACGTCGATTCCCTGGTAGATTGAGGCTACCTCAGAGGCGTGCTGCGCGCTCATCGGCAGCGACGAGTAGACGTAATGGTGCATGCCGTTGAGGGGATAGACAAGAAACAGAAGCCAGAAGCCGACCATCGAGTAGAAGTGGCTGTAAATGGGCTTCCTGGTTACGGCCGGAATGACGAAGTAGAGGACTGCTGTGGCGAGGGGAGTGACGAAGACACCGACCGCGTCGTGAATCCATAATCCGCTGAAGGCGGCTCCCATCGCTCCCGGCAAGAGGTGGGGTAGAAGGTTCCCTACCGGGTAAGCAAGTGCGGTGAAGGTGATGCCGCCGAGGATATACCAGCCGGCAACGTACAACTCCGAGAGGCCGCACTTGAGAAACGGCAGTCCAAACTGGACGATGAGCAAAAGGAGAGAGAGTTCAATGATCGCGGCGATGCCCAGCGGAAACTCGGCCCACTCCAGCGGCTGGCTTACGCCGGCGAGCATCAAGGTCCAACCAGAGAGGATTGCAGCCACGTTGTAGATCCAGAACATGGCCCATCCCAGGCGTTCACTGGTAATGCTCTTCCTGGTCAGGAAGGGAACCGCGTAGTACAGGAACGCGATAAAGGCGTTCCCGAGCCAGGCATAGAGGATTCCCTGGGTGTGGTCGTAGCGCAGCCTGCCCCAGGTATCCCATCCATGTCCGCTTAAAAAAGCGGGTGCATGAAACTTGATGGAGATGATCAGTCCGAAGAGAGCGGAGAGAACCAGCCCGATGAACGAGGCGTAGGTATGGGCGCGGACCAACTTATAGGCGATGGAAGGCGAACTTTGTGTTGTTTTCATCAGGCCAGGGGCCTCGCAGCAGGGAGAGAGTGCGGTGCCGGGATGGGCAGGACGGGTGAGGAAGAGACAGCCGGATCGACAAAGCGCAGAACAAGCCAGGAGACCGCCAGAGCGAAGAGGAGTAACAGAACCACGAAGACGCGCTGCCGAAATGCCAGTGGGGGATTGGGTGCAGCGTTCCCTGTGTCCGTACGTCTGCTCATAACGGGCCCTCCGATTCTCCGAACCATTCTCTTCCAACTTCCATGGAGAGAGGATCTCGAATCCGTACGAAGGCGTCCAATTCCAAATTCTTATTGGAAATCATTGATTCTTGTTGGAGCCGTCTGCACGGAGGTCGAGGCAGGAGAAGATGCAGGGGCAGCGGCGGTGGCAATTGGGTCGCTTCGCCTGCGGGTGCGGCCGGATCTTCCATGGCCAGGCTGAGGCCCGGCCCTTATAGCATTTTCAGTGTGGATGGATATCCAGAAGAGGGGCTGGCAGCGGCGTCTTCATTGGGGGAAGACGCCCATGGAGGTCGAGGCGTCCCTCTACCCCTGCACTGAAAATGTTGTTAAGGTTGGTGGCCGTGAACAGATGGTTCAGGCGACTGGCGCTAGAGGGAAGAGAGGATCTGGGGAGCACCCGTACCCGGAGCGCGGCCCTGGCCGACGTTTGAGCGTCGCTTGTGGGTCAATTAATGGTCTTTGGGAATCGATGGGGGTATCGAAAATGGTGCGCCCGGAAGGATTCGAACCTCCGACCTACTGGTTCGTAGCCAGGCGCTCTATCCAGCTGAGCTACGGGCGCACATTGCCTTGAAGCAACTAGGTAAGAATAACCGAAGGCGGCCTTGCAGGCAACCTGTGGCTCGGCATCTCAGCTTGCTGCGGGAGCGGCGACCTCAGGCTGAGGCGGAATCAGCGAGACGCGCTCCAGAACGTCGATGCCGGCACGGCGCAGCAGTTGGTGAATGATGGGCTCGGTGAGCCGGGTTGCGTCGTACTCGACGCGGATCGTCTTCTCGGTCTCCTGAAGTTCCAGGAGACGAACACCGTAGACTTTGCGAATCTGCCCCAGGGCCTTCATCGCCATCTCACCCGGGATCTCGCCATACAGGTACATCACATCAAGCTGTGTCATAATCTTCGATCTTATCAGTGGGGTTTCAGGGTGCCTGTGGTCCGGGTCACGCGAGGGTGGGGAGGAATCAGGCGCCGAGTTTCTTCAGGTATCTTTCAAAGGCGGAGCTGGTGAAGTCCTGCGCTCCAATCAGCTTTCTGCGGATGATGCCCTGCTGATCGATGACGTAGGTCTCGGGAAACTTGAAGCTGCCGTAGAGTTTGTTGGAGGTCTGATTCTGGTCCAGAACGGTGAGCAGCGTGATGTGCTGCTGGGTGAGGAACTGCTGATATTGGGAGAAGTCCTCACCGCTCGCGATAGCGATCACCTGGACCTGCGGCATCTGCTGCTGCAGGGCCTGCAGGGCAGGCATCTCCTCGAGACAGGGAGGGCACCAACTGGCCCAGAAGTTCAGGATGACCACCTTGCCGCGGTAGTCGGCGAGATTGACCGTGTGCTGGCCGTCGCTGACGGAGAAGACGGGTGCGACCCGCCCGATCTGGTCAGAGAGTGTGCCCCGGTTGCAGCCGGTGGCCAGAGCGCAGGAGAGCAGGGCCAAAGCGGAAGTGCGCAGACCCCACCGGATCATCGGCTATCCTCGCATGCTGCGACACGGAGATCCATAGCCCTATATTACGATACGGAACAGTGAATGGCAGGGAGATCGAGAGCGGCGAGGCGCAGGGCGTGGACGGAGCAGAAGGGCCGGGTTGCACGCTGTCGGTGATTGTTCCGGCACGGAACGAGGAGCGGAATCTACCGGAGTGTCTGCGGACCCTGCTGGTGCAGGACGATGAGGGTTTCCGGCTGGGGCGGGAGTGGGAGTTGATTGTGGTGGACGACGGCTCCAGCGACCGCACGCGGGAGCTAGCCCTGAAGGCGGGCGCCGGGCGTGGGAGGGTGCGGGTGATGGAGGCTCCTGCGGTGGATGCGAGTGCTGGAACCGGCAAGATGACTGGAAAGAACAACGCCTGCTGGGCTGGGGCGCAACAGGCCAAGGGAGCCTGGCTGCTGTTTACCGATGCCGACACGCTGCACGAGGCGGGGGACCTGGTGCGCGCTGTGGAGGAGATTCAGCGGCAGCAGGTGGGGTTGTTGTCCTATTCTCCGCGGCAGATTGTGAGCGGGTTCTGGCAGCAGGCGCTGATGCCGCTGATCTTCTCCGAACTGGCAAGCGTTTATCCACCCAGACAGGTGAATGATGCCGCCAGCAGCCTGGCCGCAGCCAACGGACAGTTTCTGATGGTGGAGCGGGAGAGCTACTTCTCCGTAGGCGGACATTGGGCCGTGGGTGGGTCTGTGCTGGAGGATGTGGAGCTGGCGAGCCGGGTGAAGCGGGCAGGGAAAGGGCTTTGGTTCCGCTATGCTCCGGATGCGTTAAGTACGCGTATGTACTCTGGTTTCAGCGATATGCTGGAGGGGTGGACGAAGAATCTGGCGCTGCTGTTCCGGAATGCCCCGGTGCTGGCGGCATGGCGGCTGCTGGATCTGATCTTGCTGTTGCTGCCGTTTCTGTTGATTCCATTGTATTTTTTGGTCTGGTGGCAGAAGCTGGCCATCCTCCTGATCTGGGCGCGGACCCTGGTGCGGTACTACCGGCGGGTGGCGCGATCGAACTTTGGAGTGGCGGATTGCGCACTCTCGGCCTTTGCCCTGCCGTTGTTTGTCTGGTTGCTGGTATGGAGTTGGGCGCGGCACCATCTGATGCATCGGGTGAGATGGAAGGGCCGGGAGTACCGGATCTGAGCCGGATCGTAAAATTCCAGAAAGGGATGAGCGCAACGAGGCTGGTCGGAGAGCATCCAACCCAGAGCGGAGCCAAAGATCCCGTGGCATGCCGAACTGACGGTGCAACTGCAAACTCACGAGTCCCCGTGCAGATTCAAATTGATCTGATTCGAGCGAGATTATGATCCTGCTTACGCGAAAAGCCGAGTTTTCATCCGCCCACTTCTATTGGAACCCCGAATGGAGCGAGGAGGAAAACGTGCGTGTGTTTGGCAAGTGCGCCAACCGGCAGGGGCACGGGCACAACTACACGCTGGAGGTTACCGTGGCCGGGGAGATCGACCCGGTGAGCGGGTTTGTGGTGGACCTGAAACGCTTGAAGGAGATCATGGAGCGCGAGGTGGTTTCAGTGTATGACCATCGGCACCTGAACTTCGAGGTTCCGGAGTTTGCGGAGATGATTCCAACCACCGAGAATCTTGCACTGGCGATCTGGCGACGGCTGGAGAGAAAGATGGAGAACGGGAGGCTGCATCGGGTGAGGGTCTACGAGATGCCAGACCTTTTTGTGGATTTTTATGGGGAGGGCGCATGAGCCGGGTGATCGCACACCTGTCCAGGAGGTATCGCTTCAGCGCGTCCCACCGGTTGCATGTGGATGCCCTGAGCGAGGAGCAGAACCGCGCGATCTTTGGCAAATGCAACAACCCGTTCGGGCATGGGCACGACTATGTGGTGGAGGTGACGCTCTCCGGGCCGGTGGACCCGGCGACCGGAATGGTGGCCAACCTTGCGGATCTGGACCGGTTTACCCGGCAGGAGGTGCTGGAGCGGTTCGATCACACGAATCTGAATACCCTGGAGGCGTTCCGGGATCGGGTGACGACCACGGAGAATCTATGTCTGGAGATCTGGAGCATCTTCTCCCTGTTCGCCGAGAGCGTTGACCATCCGCAGTTGAAGCTGGAACGGATTCACGTGGAAGAGACTGGAAACAACTCCTTTGATTACTTCGGGGAGGGTGTCTCGGTGCCGGGCCGCCAGAGGTAAGGCTGGGTGAACGGGATGCGGGACAAAAGAATCTGCAGCGCGGAGCCCAGGGCGGGCATCTGTAGACGAGATCGAGAGGGGCGCAGGTAATGTCTACCAAGTTGGAAGCGAAGCTTGAAGAGCCGTTGGAGACTATGGATACGCTCAAAGGCAACGGGATGCGAGATGGCGGAGAAGGCCGGAGACGGATGTTGAAGGATGCCAGTGTGCCGGAGCTTCACGCGGAGCTTCTGCGGCGGATGGGCGAGGATCCGGAGCGGGACGGGCTGAGAGATACTCCCCGACGCATGGAAGAGGCGATGGCGTTTCTTACCCGGGGTTATCTGCAGACCATCGACGAAGTTCTGCACGACGCGTTGTTCGATGTGGACTACGACGAGATGGTGATGGTGCGGGATATTGAGTTCTACTCGCTGTGCGAGCATCATCTGCTGCCTTTCTTTGGCAAGGCGCATATCGCTTATATCCCCCGCGGCAAGGTGGTGGGGCTGAGCAAGCTGCCGCGCATGGTAGACGTATTTGCGCGACGGTTGCAGGTGCAGGAGCGGCTGACCCAGCAGATTGCCGAGGCCGTGGAGGATGCCATCCATCCGCAGGGCGTTGGCGTGGTGGTGGAGGCGCAGCACCTGTGCATGATGATGCGCGGTGTGGAGAAGCAGAGCTCTCTGACGGTGACCAGTTCGATGCGCGGGGTCTTCAAGACCCAGCAGCAGACCCGGAGTGAGTTCCTCGCCCTGGTGCATACACAGAAGTAGGCAGACGGCCCGCTTGAAGCGGGGTTGCGGAGCAGCGTCTTGAAGGTTGCTGCGAGGTGATCCGGTGCGCCCCGTCAGGTTGTGTCTTTGAGATCCTCTGCACTGGCAGAGGATACAACGCCAAAGTGAGCGACAATAGCATCTGCATGAATGGACTTTTGATTCTGGATAAACCTGCGGGCATGACCTCGCATGACGTTGTGGCGATTGTGCGCCGGGCTACGGGGGAACGTTCCGTGGGTCACCTGGGGACGCTGGATCCGATGGCGACGGGGGTGCTGCCGCTACTGCTGGGCAAGTACACGCGGCTGGCTCAGTTCTTTGGACAGGCGGAGAAGTCTTATGCCGGGTCGATCCGGTTTGGATGGGCGACGGATACCTTTGACGCCGAAGGTGAGTCGGCGGGGCCGGCACGTCCGCTGACTCTGTCGCTGGAGCAACTGCAGGCGCTGGCCTCCCGCTTCCACGGTGAGATGGAGCAGACACCCCCGGTGTTCTCTGCCAAGAAGATCAAAGGAGTTCCGGCGCACCGGCTGGCGCGTGCCGGCAAGGATGTTCCGGTGAGGGCGGTAAAGATTGCCATTCAGGAGTTTGAACTGCTGGCGCTGGAGGGTGAGACGGCGACCTTCCGGATGCGGATCTCGGCAGGCGGCTATGTTCGTTCCGTGGCTCAGGCACTGGGCGAGTTAGCCGGGTGCGGAGCGCATCTGGCGTCGCTGCGGAGGACGCAGGCGGGGTTGTTCTCACTGGAGCAGGCGATCACGCTGGACGAGCTGAAGCAGATGATACCGGCAGAGATCGAGGCGCGACTGCCGCACCCGCGGTCGCTGCTGCCGGAGATGCCGTCAGTGACGGTGGATGAGCAGACGGCGGGTCGGGTTCGCAACGGGATGCAGGTGAATCTGCCGGAGTTCTCCGATGCGCCGTGGCTGAAGATCTTTACCGCGCCCCGGGAGTTGCTGGCCATTGGGAAGAGAGTTGCCGGGACACTGGCGCAGCCGACGGTGGTGCTGGGGTAGGGTGATCGACCGCGGGGAGCGGCGGGCGCTTCGAGGCGCGCCAAGGCTTGGAAGGAGCGGGTACCGCTTCCGTCGCGGGCGCAGGAGAACTTCGGCGGTGAGATCGTCCTTGTTGGAGCGAACTTCTGGGGCTGGGTGCTATGGGTGCGCGGGCGCGGCGGAGCGAGTGGGAGCCGGTGGGGGCGGAGCGCTGGAGACGATGGCGGCGGTAGCGTCGAGGCGAGCCTTCCACGGATCGGTTTGAGCGACCGGGCCGTGGTTCATGGTGAAGTCCATGACCATGCTGGTGAGCGGGGTGAAGCGCGGCCACGCTACGGGATTGCCGGTGCTTGGGTCGCCGGTTTTGGCAAAGGAAACCCAGTAGCTGAGCATCTCCTGGGCGGTGGTCTCGTCTTGAGGTGCGAGCGAGGCTCCGTATTTGGCTTGAACGGTGTCGAAGACGTAGGGGATCTCAGTGGCGTGGGGCGCACCGGGCCATTGGCTGCGCATGGAGTGGGCGACGTAGGAGAAGCGGTAGATATAGGCCGGTTCGCCCTCAGAGGCGAAGACGGTGGCGACGAAGCGGGCTGGTTCCACCATGAAGCGATCCATGTTGACGGCGTAGCGAACAGCGGCTAGAGGCGCGTTGCCGGTGGGGTCGTATGCCTGCGTGGCCTGCTGGCGAAACGGGCCGAAGCTGGCAAAGAGTGCCTGTTTGCTGGGCTGGAGGCCGAAGCCGATATCCAGGCTGTTGGTGCCGATGAGGAGGGGGACGTGCCAGAAGGCTCCAGCGAGGTAAGCGGTCTGAGGATCTGCGAGTACGACACGGCCATCGATCATGGGACCGGCGTAACCGGGCTGGCGCATGGTGGCCATGTTCAGGTTGCCACGGACCTGTTCAGCGGAGAGTTGGCGGAGGGCTTCAAGGGCGGCTTTGCCGGTGCCGGTGATGCCCATGCTGCGGGCGAACTCAACGCCGATGGATTCAGCCGAGGCTGGCCCGTTGGGAAGGGCGGTGCTGAGGTAACGTTGGCCGCCGAGGTTGGAGCGTCCGCCGCCGGACTCGACGATGGCTTTGCTGAAGAGGCCCTTGCTGAGCGGGGAGGTGAGCAACATGTGGACGCTGAATCCGCCGGCGGATTCACCGAGGATGGTGACGTCTGAGGGGTCCCCTCCGAAGGCCGCGATGTTGCGCTGAACCCACTGGAGGGCGGCGATCTGGTCCATGAAGGCGTAGTTGCCGAGCATGCCGTCAGGATCTTCGCGGGTGAGTTCCGGGAAGGCGAAGAAGCCGAAGCGGCCGAGGCGGTAGTTGGCGCTGACGAAGATGACGCCTTTGGCTGCAAATTTGCTGCCGTCGTAGACGGCGGGGGAGCTGCCACCGTTGACGAAGCCTCCGCCATAGATCCAGAACATGACGGGGAGCTTGTCGCCAGGATGGGTGCCGGCAGGACGCCAGACGTTCAGGTAGAGGCAGTCTTCAGAGGGAGTGGTGCCGAGCGGGGCAGCATCACTGGGAAAAGGGACCTGCATGCAGTCGGCGGAGTAGGCGTTGGCGGCGCGGACGCCAGACCATGGTTCGACGGGCTGCGGGGCGCGCCAGCGGAGTTCACCGACGGGCGGCGCGGCGAAGGGGACGCCTTTGAAGGACTCGATGGAGTTCTGGGTGGTTCCGCCAAGTTTGCCGGAGTCGATGGAAACGACGGGAGTCTGCGCGAAAGAAGGCGATGCGGTGAGGGCTGCGAAGAGGGTCGCGATGGTGAGGGCGAGTTTGATGCGCAAATGCATTGAGAGTCTCGATCCTTTTCTCTTGCGTGTCAGAGCATGTTTCCAACGCGGCTTGTGGGGGAGCACATTGGTGAAGGCTGTGTGCTGGACCGTGCGGACTGGTGTTGGGGCGAGGCTTGCACAGACCGGCAGTTCCACGGCCAGCCGGATTGCGCGTTGTGCTGACCACGCTTCCGGCAGTCGGTGGAAGTATACCCGGTCGGGCGCTTCGGCTCCCAGGCTCGAGTGCGGACGCTCCGCAGTCTGGGAGCCGAAGCAGCGTCCGATACCGGCGCGGTGCTTGCCCCTGACGGGCAGAGGTGCGGGGGAGGCTGGGCGGCGCCGTGGATGGTTGCGCCCGGGGATGGCGGCTTGGTGGTGGATGATCGGATCCGATGGCGGCCCGGATTTGGTGGAAGGGCGTTGCGAAGCTATTTGCGGAGCAGCGGATGCAGGAGGGCTTCGACGTTGAGGGCTACTTGAAGATCGCCTTGAGTGGTGGGGTGGGTGGCGTCGTCCTGCATGTCCCCGGGAATGCCGTAGACGTTGCGGAGCAGGAAGGGGAGCAGGGGCACGTGATATCGCCGGGCCAGCGCAGGGTACATGGCATTGAAGCTGCGGATGTAGTCTGGGCCGTAGTCGGGGGGAAGGGTGATGCCGGCCAGCGCGACGCGGGCGCCACCGTGCTGGAGTTGGGCGATGATGCTGGAGAGGTTCGCCTGAGTCTGCTGGATGGGGAGGCCGCGCAGGCCGTCGTTGCCGCCGAACTCGACGACGACGATCTGGGGGTGCTGGGCCAGAATGAGCTGGATGCGGTCCAGGCCGTCCTTGGTGGTGTTGCCGCTGATGCCGGCGTTGAGGACGTGGTAGGGGTAGCCCTGGGCGTCCAGAAGGCGCTGCAGGTCAGCAGGGTAGGACGCTGACGGATCTACGCCGAGGCCGGCAGTGAGAGAGTCTCCGAAGCAGACCAGAACCGGACGGGTATCCGCAGCGGTGCGCGGGGCGATTGCCGTTGGCGGGAACGTTGTGGGCGCGGCTCCGGAGGCTGCGGCGAGCGAGGATCCGGATGGAACCGGAGCGGCTTTGGAGGCCTTTTGGCATCCAGAGAGAAGAGCGCCGGCTGCAACAGCGGCCCAGGCAATCGCCGCAGTAGCGGAAGAAGCGACGGTCGGAACTCTGAATATTGGATTGCCAGTGCCGGCACGTCTTGCGGTCCTGATGAGTTCCACCGCTCTATTTTAGTGCGGACTGCGTCTCCTCTGGAGCCTGATCCGTCCTCAGCGTAGGGTGAAAGATCCATCGGTGCGATCCTCGCATCTGACACTCAACGTGGAATCTCCGGAAGCGATTGAGCGCAAGCCGGGGTGGGGAGGCCTGGAAGCTTTGAAGAGTGCCGATTTTAGTCTGGATGTACAACCGCGTGGGGTGGGGTCGATTGGGGCTGCGCCTGCGACTGGGGCCATGATTGAGGTGCGCGGATTGCGGAAGTCATTACGCACCGGCGCCGCGACGGTGGAGATTCTGCGCGGGATCGACTTCAGTGTGGCGCGTGGGGAGTTTGTGGCGATCATGGGCGCCTCCGGGTCAGGGAAGTCGACGCTGCTGGGGCTGTTGGCGGGGCTGGATAACCCTACCTCGGGGAGTGTGGCGCTGAATGGAACGGTGATCAGCGATCTGGCCGAGGACAAGCTGGCACTGGTGCGGGGCAAGACGATAGGGTTTGTCTTTCAGAGCTATCAACTGATCCCGACGCTGACGGCGCTGGAGAATGTCCTGCTGCCCTATGAGCTGAACGACGACCGGGGTGGATGGAAGGCCGGCGTGGCGCGGGCGCGGGCGCTGTTGGATTCGGTAGGGCTGAGAGAGCGGATGGAGCATTATCCAGTGCAACTCTCGGGCGGTGAGCAACAGCGGGTTGCGCTGGCAAGGGCGTTTCTTCTGAGACCCCCGATTGTGCTGGCCGATGAGCCTACAGGGAACCTGGATTCGGTGAACGGAGAGCACGTGCTGCAGTTGTTGCTCCGCCTGAACCGCGAGGAGGGTACGACGCTGGTGCTGGTGACCCATGACCCGGCTCTGGCCGCGCATGCCGGGCGCAGGATTACCCTGCGCGATGGTCTGGTGGTGAGCGACGAGGCGCGGGGAACTGTGACTGGGGAGAGGTCTTCGAGCCGGACTGGAAGCCAGACGGGGGAGTGAGCGATCGATGGCGAAGCTGAGCTATGCCACAGCGGCACGGATTGCGATGCGAGAGATGGGATCCTCGCGGACGCGTTTTGCGTTTGTGGTGTTGTCCGTGGCGATTGGAGTGGCGGCGTTGACCGGGGTGCGAGGGTTCTCCTCCGCCTTTCGAGCGACGCTGCTGTTGCGAGCGCGGAGTCTTATGGCTGCCGATCTTTCGGCGCGGACGATGCTGCCCGCGACGGCCGAGGAGAGGGCGGGGATTGCGAGGCTGAAGGCGGAGGGCGACGCGGAGACGCAGGTGACTGAGATGCTCTCCATGGCCTCGGCGACAGGGTCCATGAATCCTCTGCTGGTGTCCGTGAAGGCTGTGGATCCGGCGCAGTATCCGTTCTATGGCAAGGTGACGCTGGCGCCTGCGATTCCGCTGGCGAGGGCTCTGACGGATACGACGGTTGCGGTGGGCGATGATCTGCTGATGCGCCTTCATCTCCGGGTGGGGGACTCGATCAGGCTGGGTGAGAGCAACTTCAAAATCAGTGCGGTGGTGGAGAATGAACCGGACCGGCTCTCAGGGATGTTTGCCGCCGGGCCGCGGGTGCTGCTCTCACAGCGGGCCTTGGCTACGACAGGGCTGCTGACGCCGGATTCGCACGTCACGAGGCGGTATCTGTTCAAGGTGCCCGCCACGGGGCGGGGGAAGGCGCTCTCGGATACGGCGGTGGCGGGGCTGCGGGAGCAGTTGGAGGCGCTGATGCCGGAGGCTCAGATTGCGGATTATCGCGAGGCCAATCCGGCGCTGACCAGGGCCCTGGACGGAGCTACGGGGTTGCTCTCGCTGATGAGCCTGGTGGCGCTGGTGCTGGGAGCCGTGGGAGTGGCCATGGCCATGCGTAGCCATCTGCAACAGCGGCTGGATTCCATTGCAATCATGAAGTCGCTGGGTGCGGGGTCCAGGCAGGTGATGAAGATCTATCTGCTGCAGACACTGCTGCTGGGATTGGGTGGAGGCGTGTTGGGGGTGGTGCTGGGGATCGGGGTGCAGATGACGTTTCCGCTGCTGCTGGCCAGGCTGCTGCACCTGACGCCGGGTCTGCAGTTGGAGCCCCATGCGGTTGTGCTGGGATTGAGCGCAGGTCTGTTGACCACGCTTCTGTTTACGCTGCCGCCGTTGCTGGATATTCGCAACGTGCGGCCGATTTTGATTCTGCGCCGCAGTGTGGAGCAGTCCGATGATCCCTTTGCGGCGCGGTGGCTGCGACATCTGCGCGGCTCCTGGGCACAGGTGGCGGCGAGCCTGCTGATCGTTGCGGCGCTGGTGATGCTGGCGACATGGGTCTCCGACTCGCGGCGAGTGGGGTGGGCGTTTGCCATGGGGCTGGTGGTCGCCCTGGTGGCGCTGCTGGCCTCGGCGGCGGCGATGCTGTGGTTGCTGCGGCAGTTTCTGCGCGGAACGGCGCCGGGTGGGGCGGGAGCGCAAGGGGCGGAGCCGGGAGGGTCCGGATGGCGCGGGGCCGGCCTGCGGCTGCCCCCGGCGCTACGCCATGGTCTGGCAAACCTGTATCGTCCGGGGAACCCTTCGGCTGCGTTGCTGGCAGCGCTTGGTCTGGGGGTGATGCAGATTGCGGCAGTGTACTTTGTGCAGCGCTCGGTTGTGAACGAGATGCAGGTAGCCGCTGGCGGCAACCTGCCCAACCTCTTCCTGATCGACATGAGCAACGACGAGGTGGGGCCGGTGCGCAAGCTGCTGGAGAGCGAGCCGATGGTGCATGGAACGCCGGAGATGATTCCGGTGGTGAGCGCGCGGCTGTTGGGGATTGATGGAGAGAGCCTGAAACAGTGGAGGGCCCAGAGGCACACAACGGAGCAAAGGCGGGAGGGATCGAGGCGCAGTTCACCGACGCTCAGCCTGACCTGGTCGCCGCGGGGGGATGCACCCCCGCCGGGCGATACGGTGGTGCAGGGAAGATGGTGGACGGCGCAACAGGCGGCGGAGGCCGCACAGCGGCCGGTGGTGGCGCTGGAGAGCCACGAGGCCAAGTGGCTGCACGTGAAGCCGGGAGATAGCATTACGTTTTCCGTGGAGGATGAGCCGATGACGGCACAGGTGGCGGCGGTCTACGAGGTGGATAGCCGCCATGCCTTCTCGCGTGCTGGGTTTGTGCTGCCGCATCCCGCGCTGGCAGGTATGCCGTTGGTATGGTACGGCGGCGTGCACTGCGATCCAAAGGATACGGGAGCTCTGCGACAGGCGCTGTATGAGCGTTTTCCCACGGTGACGGTCATTGACGTGGCGGCGACGATGGAGGTGATCCGCCAGGTGCTGCTGCAGGTGATCTACGTGATCCAGTTTCTGGCGGCGTTCAGCGTCTTTGCGGGGCTGGTGATTCTGGCCAGCGCGATCGCCGGCACGCGCTACCGCCGAATCCGTGAGGTGGTGGTGCTGAAGAGCCTGGGAGCGACGCGCAGGCGGATCGCTTCGATCTTCTCCATAGAGTTTGCGGTGCTGGGTTTGATTGCGGGAGCGGTGGGACTGGTGTCTGCCAATCTGCTGGCTAGATGGCTGCTGCTGCGCACGCTGCACTTTGCCTATGTCTTTCAGCTCTGGGGGAACGTGGGTACGTGGCTGGCGGTGGGGGCGATGACCGTTGCGGCGGGGTGGCTGGCCAGCCATCGCGTGCTGGGGCAGATGCCGCTGGAGGTTCTGCGCGAGGAGTAGCCGGCGGGTTGCGGTTCTTCAGGTGCGCTTGAGGATGAAGACGGTCTTGTCGTCGATGAGGGCTTCGTCGCCGGTGTTGCGGAGGATTTCGTCCTGCTCGAGGGCGTAGTCCAGCAGAGCCTCGCAGATCTCCCGGGCGGACTGCTGATGGGTCTGCTGAAGAATGCTCTGCAGGCGGGCCCGGGCGGCTGCATCGCTGCCGTCATAGACGCCATCGGTGTAGAGAACCAGGATGTCACCGGGGCCCATCAGGGTGATCTCTGCGATGTCCTCGGATTGAATGGGGCGCTCACGCCAGCTCATGGAGAAGTAGCGGCGGCGATCGGGATGATCGGCGGGGAGTTGCAGGCCGAGGGCCAGGAACTGCGCCATCTGAGCCTGATGCACGTCCATCACGCAGCCGTACTTCGCGGAGAAGACCAGCGGCGGAGGATGCCCGAAGTTGGCAAAGCGGAACTGGCCGCCGGGGTGGATCTCTCCGTAGAGCATGGTGGCGATCTCGCGCGCCTGTTCCGCCTCACTGACGCCCAGAGCGTTGCGCGCGATGACGGATTGGGCCAGCCGCAGGTTGAGGTTCTCAAAGAGTTCAGGGGTGGTCTTGCCGTAGTGGTCCAGGTCTGAGAGCGTGAGAGCGTGGAAGGTGTCATGGACCGTGGAGGCGATCTTGGCGGAGATGATGCCGTGGCCCTGGGCGTCGACGATGAGCACGCCGGCGGTGGAGTAGAGATCTTCCAGATCCTCAGCGACGCGAATCTGCTCGGAGCTTTTGGCGAAGCGATACTGGGTCTCCATCTCCGGCCGGTAGTCGGGACGCGACTGTAGCCACAGGATGTGATCGTCCACGCTGTTCCGGGGCCGGAAGTTAGGGCCGGCATCGGGTGGGAGAGGATCGAGAAACTCTTCAGCCAGGCGTGTTGCATGCCGTATGCGCGCGCCGATGTCATAGCGCTGGCGGAAGTTGATGTACTCGAAGAGGTCACCGCCGACCGTGCCCGCCGGAATGGAGTTGCCGTACATCTCGATGCCGGGAAGGTGAGGGATAGCGCCTTCAACAGGCATCAGTCGCTGGCGGAGGTACTCATCGATACTGGGAGGAGTGCGTTTCTTTGGCATGGGGAGCGTGCGCCGTGGTCCTTCGCTTCGGTCTCTTTACTCAGAGTAGCGTATCGCAATCAGAAGGTTGGAGCGGAGGAGAACGGAAGAAAGATGCAATGGAGGTTGACCCATCGATGCATCCCCCCGTACACTCACAGAGGCGGCTGATTGTGGCTCCCGCCGAGCCTGCGGCTGCCATACATCCTGTACTGCCCTCTCGTTCAATGGTAGGACTAGCGACTCTGACTCGCTCAATCGGGGTTCGAATCCCTGGGGGGCAACCAACGGATGTGGTTGCAGCGGCGCCGTGGCGGAAGATAGCCGTGGCGTGGGCGGCTCCGGAGCTGGCTTCAGGCGGTCACGCCCGCCCAGTTTGGCTCCTAGCCCGAAACTTCGGCGCCGAACAGAACGGATCTGCATCCTGGAACCCTCCCGTGATCAAGAGGATTTCGGCGAAGATCAGGCCGATGAGGCAGATGTCTGCGCCGGCATTCCTGGCGAGGGTCTTGAACGTAGCCAGCAGGATGATTGCCCCGGAGAGATTCATCGTTCCCTGAGTATTCGACGGCCGGTCTGCGGCGATGCATGTCAAAGAGCATGGCGGAAAAATAAATCTACAGATTCCGCTTCGATATAGGATGGCCATTGTTCCTGACGATTCGCCACGGACGTTTGCTTTGAGCCGACCGATGTGACACAATGTGACACATGAAGACGGTCACGATCCGCGAACTCCATCAGGCTACCGGACGATGGGTCCGGCAGGCGCAGGCCGGAGACGTTTATGTAACCGAACGCGGGCGGCTGATCGCCAGGATCGTTCCGGCGTCACCCCTTCCGCCGCAGCCATTTTTCGCAGATCCGACCTATACGCGGGCCTTCATCCGTGAACGCGCGCGGCTGCACGGCGGAACCGATTCGACGCAGATCGTCGGCGAAGAGCGAGACCGGGAGATCCGGTGATCTACTTCGATACCAGCTATCTGGTCCGACTCTATTACCAGGATCCGGGGGCCGAGGCGGTGCGTGCGCTGGCGGCCAGCGATCATCTGGCCTGTGCGGCTCATGGGCAGGCGGAGATGGTCGCCGCCTTCCATCGCAAGCTGCGCGAAGGCGCGATCCGGCCTGCCTCCTATGCTGCGTTGATTGGCCAGGTGGAAGCGCACATTCAGGCCGGTGCCTTCCGCTGGATTCCACAGAGTGAGGAGATTCTGTCCCGAATCCGAAAGGCCTACGAGAAGCTACCGGCGAGCGTGTTTCTGCGCGCGGCCGATGCTGTCCATCTGGCGACGGCGGCCGAGTCGGGGTTCCGCGAGGTGTATTCGAACGATCTGCACCTGCTCTCCGCGGCAAAGCACTTCGGCCTCGTCGGAAAGAACGTCATCTGAGCGTATGACTGCGTTCCGATTGTGAGATGAGATTGGCTATGAGCGGGAGGCATGGTCGCCGGTGCCAACTTGCTCACCCAGTAGATCCTCGGCGTTGCGCTTTCGAATCTGAGACAATCAGCGGTTGGCGAACTCTCACGGAGCGAGGTTCTGCCATTGTTGCCAGCGAATTGGGAGTATGCGGAATTTTCTGCCGCTTCGCCGCCATGCAGATCAGGCAACACCGAGCAAGGCCATACAGGTCGCGCGCCGTCGGAGAGGCCGAGTGCTTCATCGAGACCGCCTCAGGAGATGGGCCTAACGCCAAAACCTGGACAGTTCTGGCCAACGAGAACCAAAGTTACAGGCATAGGTCGGCTTCTGTAACCTGCAAGGGCCCTCTGGCAGCCTCAAAGACAAGCCCCCCTGAGCCGCTCTGACTCCGGAACAGCCTCTTGACTATCTACAATCCCCCGCCCGCCGTGGGTGTAAGAGCGGCATCCTGCCAACCCACATCTCAAAAAGAGGTATGGGGCACGCAATCTCACCCGAGATTACGAAGGAAGGGATTTGGGCCACCCGCCGTTGGATGGCAAGGTGGATGGCGCGACAGAGAGATTCCCAAATCCCGCTTCGATCCAGGATGGCCATTGTTGCTGAAGATAAGTCATGGACTATTTGCCCTTAGCCAACCGATGAGACACATGAAGACGATCACGATCCGCGAGCCCCATCAGGCTACTGGACGATGGGTGCGGCAGGCGCAGGCCGGAGACGTCTTTGTAACCGAACGCAGGCGGCCGGCCGCCATCCCATGCCAGGCTCGGGGAGCAACCGGCTAAATGTTGTTTAGCTTTGGATGCCTGGTGTGC
Organism: Acidobacteriota bacterium; assembly: GCA_021806005.1. Classification (GTDB taxonomy): domain Bacteria; phylum Acidobacteriota; class Terriglobia; order Terriglobales; family Acidobacteriaceae; genus Granulicella. Next base: position 17,790 of record JAJZDM010000001.1, read on the forward strand.
CATTCCGTGTCCCGCTCATAGGCATGCGCCAGCGCCAGTACCGTGGGCTCCGCGAACGGAGCACCGCTGATTTGTAGTCCGATCGGCAGCCCCGCGGCAGAAAAGCCACAGGGCACAGTGATCACAGGCACTCCATAAGCGTCGAACGGTGAGGTATTTCGGAGGCCGAAGCGTTGGAAGTTTCGGCTTTCGGCAAAGCTCTCTGCTGTGCTCACCATGGTGGGCGTAACCAGCACATCCACGTCTGCGAATACCTGGCTGATCTGCCTGCGTAGCAGGTTCATCTGCCGGAGGGCCTCAGCGTAATCCGCAGCATTGAAATGAGCGCCGGTGAGAATGCGCTTGCGAGTCAAAGGCTGGTACTGATCGGGAGAAGCGGTGATCCATTTCGAGTGATAGGCATACGCCTCCGTCTCCAGGATCAACCGCGTATTCGGAAGGTTTGGAAGCTCCACATCCACAGCGCTCTTCGTCAGCTTTCGCAGCACGCCTATCGCAGTCTCGACCGCCGCTGCAACCTCGCTGTCGAGGTTCTCAAAGAAGGGCGAGCGCGGAATACCAAGACGCAACGTGGACGTCTGCATCTGCGTCGCGCGTATATCGTCAGCCACCGGCACATCAACGCTCGTGGGATCCAGTGGGTCATAGCCGGCAATGGTCCCCTGCACCAATCCGCAATCTTCCACTGTTCTGCAGATTGGCCCTGCATGGTCAAGCGACCAGGAAAGCGGGATCACGCCGCGCAGGCTTACACGGCCATAGGTTGGCATCCATCCAACCACCCCGCAATACGAGGAGGGAATCCGAATGGAGCCGCCCGTATCCGTGCCCAGGGTTGCAAAACAGAGGCCGGCAGCCACTGCAACAGCGGAGCCACCCGAGGAGCCGCCGCTGATGTGGTCGAGCGCCCAGGGGTTATGAACCGCTCCGAAGTAACTGACGTCGGAGGTTCCGCCATAAGCGAATTCATGGAGGTTCAGCTTTCCCAGCAGGATCGCTCCGGCCAGTTTGAGCCGGCGAACGACCTCCGCGTCTTGCGTAGGTATTCGGTCCTTGAACAGGCCGCTCGCCGCGGTGGTGCGGATGCCCGCCGTGTCGATGTTGTCCTTCAGGGCAATGGGGATGCCGTGCAGCGGCCCTCGCCACTTTCCGCTGGCCTGTTCGGCTTCCATCGCGCGTGCCTGGGCCAAGGCCTGCTCGCCGGTCACGGTAATGAAGGCATTCAACTGGCGGTTGTAGCGTTCGATTCTCGTCAGGCAGGCCTGGGTTAGATCTACAGGCGAAACGGCCCTGCTGCGGAGCAGGTGACCCGCTTGCTGGAGAGAGATTCCGGTCAAATCCTGTGCTTCCGCCGGTCCCGGCGGAAGCGCCATGCGGCCGGCGGCCACAGCGGCTGAGGTAAGGAACTCTCTGCGCGTGGGGAACTCTGACACGGCGGTGGCCCTCCCGCGCCTATAGTAGCACCGGTCATCACGGGTTCCGTGGGGTTCGCCGACGTGAGCTGGTTCATAGGGATTTGCTCCCTATCGCCGAAGATCTGGCACTTTCGTTGCGGCCGATTGGTCCGCATTCCAGCGTGTTGGCGGCCCTTCGCCCGGGTGGCGTCCGCTGAGCCGGTTACTCGTCCGGAGGGCCGGATTTATCCTCAATTGAGCGGGTATACGGGTGTGAGTTATGTGGTGAGCGACGATCACGAGGGAATGGTGAAGGCCATCGAACGGCATTTTCAGGACGCGGTGTGGCAGAGGCGCCAGATACATTTTGTGCGCAACGAGCTTGCCCTGTGCTCTCGGCCGCAGCGCCCGATGGTGCTGCTGCTGATGCGGTCCACTTGGCGGCGGCGGCTGAGTCGGGATTCCGCGTGGTGTGCGCCAACGACGCTATCTGCTGGCCGCAGCCAGGCACTTCGGACTCCTTGGACAGAACGGCATATGAACCCGCGTCTGCCTTCTGTTTCCGAGGCGGGACTGGGTATGAGCGGGAGGCGTGATGGCCAATACCGCCATGCAGCCTCAGCGGATCTTCGGCAGGTCTCATTCGAGCCTGGAGGCATTAAGCGGCCGGCAGAATCTCTACGGAACGAGATTCTGCCGTTGCTGCCTGCGGGTCCCGAAGCCTTGCTTGTCCTCGTTGCCAAAGCCTCCAGCAGCGAGCGAACGGTGCTCCATCGCATGGGTCAGGAGGCCACCGGGTGCATGGCGCCGGCGATAGCGTTCTGTTTTGCCGCTTCGACGATGGCTGTACGGGCTCAGCCACCTTGGCTCAACGCACCGATCAGAGCTGACAGGGCTCCCTTCTGCTCCTCCGTGAGCTTTTCGTCGTTGACGGATTTTTCGGCTCGGCTGCGCAAGTCAGCACGTATCTCTTCCATGCTGCCTTTGGGCCATGCCTCAATCACGTTGGTCAGCCATGCAACCTCGGCGGCGTCGTGGGCCTCGGTGATCTGTATGACCCGTTGGATGGATCGACTTGGGTCGTCTCGCTTAACCACTTTGGTGAGTAACGGCCCGTAGTAAGGGAGAAGCCCCTTGATTCTGTCGACCCCGGAGTTGAAATGGCTCAGAAGCCGCTGAGCGAAGACATTAAGATCGTTTTGTTCCAGGAGTCCGATCAATTCTTGCCATCTAGGAGCGAGTCTGCCGACAGAATCGTTGCTTAGTTTGAGCTTCACGTGTGCTTCTAGGGCGTCTTGGAGCGGCTGCCCGAGTCTCAGGCCGTCTGCGCTCAAACGAAGCGCGACCTCGACGCTGGCTGACTCGTCTTTGAGCGCCTTGAGCCAATCGTCCGTGCTAAGCCCGCGAAGGCCTTCAGACAGGAAGGAGCGATATTTGTCGCTGCCGCTTCCTTCCAGCGCCCTGAGGTAGAGGTCGCTCTGTTTTGGTGAGAATGACGCTTCGGACAGTGCCGATTCAAGATCTCCGGAGGCTGCCTCTTGCGAGAGGAGCGCGTTTATGGTGTCCTGATCGGTGACCTTTGCCCAGTAGTCGGTATTTTCTATTAGCTCCTTGGCTGTTAGCTTCGGCGGGTCTGCCATTTGAAGTCGGCGCTTGAGCATTTGGCCGATGAGATTCGCCCTTTCCTGTTTGGCCTGGACCTTTTGGCGCCACTCGCCCAGGGTGAGCCATGGGGTGCAGATTCCCGATAGGGTCTTCAGCAGGGGCTCGTTCGACTCTGGTCTCTGCAAACAATTCCAAAGAAGCTGCTTTCCTTGGTTGATGCGCCACTGCTGTGATCTCGGGTGGAGGGGCTGCTGCGGCTGAGCCGGTTGGAGCTGCGTACCAGAGGAAAGAAGAGCCACGGCGCAGATCGCGGCAGCGGCTTGGTTGCCGGCCTGCGTGAGGTGATAGAACTGCGCAAAGAGCGAGTCACCCTGCGCTGTGTTCTGGATTGCTGTGCGAACCTCCTGGATCTGAGCAGAGAGATCGAAGAGGGTGTTCAGGGCGGCGGGAACGTCAGGCTGCAGCGTCTGGGAATCGACGCTAAGCCTTCCCGGCAGCTGCGTGATCAGCGGCTTCCAGTCCCAGGAGTCGTCGATCTGTCGAAGGCGTTCCACAGTTTTCCGTCCGGCGTCATCCCATTTGCCCGTTGCAGCTTGGTTTGCGAGCAGGTTGACTATCTCGCCTCTCTCTGCGCTCGGCTGCATATACTTCAAAAGTTCGACGAACTTTCCGCTCGCTCCCGCTTGGGCAACGATTTGCAGGAACTGTTCCGCAGTGGCTTGTACGCGGAAATGTTCTTTGACGGCGCCCTCATTCCGCGCGATGAAGGGCGGCAGGGCCTGCGCGATTGCCTCGCACCATTCCTTTTGGTTCGCCTGTGCAGCGAAGGAGTCCCGAATGGACTTGATGATCGGCGAGAGGTCGCAGCCGTCGGGGGCGATTTTGGCGATACAGCCAATTCCGCGGCCGGTCGCTTCGTTAATGGGCTGCCACAGTTTAACCTTTTTTGCGGCTCCATAGATTTGGTTCCGACACAGCGCATACCGGGGGTCGGTCCAGTTTGCCCCTGCGAATGCTGTCGCCAGCAGGGCGAGCTGCTCGGGGTTCGTTTGGCCCCCGATACAGGTGTTCTCGACTATGCCTTCCAAGACGGCGGAGAAGCCGGGGATCGTTTCCAGCGTGGACAAGGCCTCCGGGCTGCCCTCGCTCAGCGCCTTTTCGATGGGCGTTGACAGGAGGGCCTCGGCGGCCCCGTCGTCCGGGCGGAGGTTGAAAAAGAGGGCGGCTAGGTTCAGCCGCCAGCCGTCGCCCAGGAGTCCGCTTAGTTTGTTGATTTTGTCCGGCGCTCGTGGCGGCGCGACCTCGCCGCGCAAGATTGCCAGAATCGTCTCGGGCGTTTCGTCGGAGATGAGGGCGAAGGCCGCCTGATGTTTCAGCGGTATGCTGCCCTGCCATTGGCGATGCAGCGCTCCAACCTTGTTTACGAATAGCTTCAGGTTTCGAGGCGTCGGTGCAGCGTCATCCGCAGGCTTTAATTGGTCATAGAGACGGAATATGGTGTGAAATTCATCCTCGGTGTGGCTCTTGCTGGGGAACGCGGTCCTTAGCTGCCTCACGAGGAAGTCTTCCCATCTTGTGAGGATGATGGGCGGGACCCGGAACGTCGCCTGAAATGTCTTTTCCAGGAAGTGGCGGGACATCCCCGGCCTCGGGCTACTCCCGTCTTGCGGAACCTCCCACAGGTCGTCGATCGCTTCGGGGTCGAAGGGAACCAATACCCACACTCGGTTACGCCAGTTGGCGGATCCGTCGATAGATGGGTCGAAGAACACGCGCAGCGTTGCCCAGATGGATCGCGCATCGTCGTGCGCGACTCGGTCCAGGTTGTCGACGACGATGACCAGCCGGCGGCTATTGCCTTTCATTGCCTCGTCGAGGAGGTTGCGATAATGCTTTTCAAATTCCACGGAGGTTGGATCAGCGGTCCTGCTGGTATCGGATGTCGTCGTGTTTTCTGTGCCCGTGGATAGGAAGCTTGGGAGAGGCCTCCTGTCCTTCTCTTTTCGTGATTCTATTGGGAGCCACCAGACAAGCAATAAGGACGCGATCAGCGCGGGCAGCACGCTGAAGAAGAGTCCAGTGAGGTCCCATCCTCGGTGATCAGCATAGCTGTTCTTCAGGTACATCTGGGTTGCCAGAGGAACCAGAAGCAGGGAGATTGCGCCGACAGCGCCCCACACGGTTAAGTTTGGGGAGACTTTGGAAGTCGTGGTTTCCCTTCGCCGAGCCAGCTCCTCGATGGTGTTGTTCCATTTGTCGGGATCTTTGGTCCAAGATGGGTTTTGGTCGTTGCACCAGCCAATGAGCTTTTCCAGGAAGGTTCTGCGCAGGGGGTCGCCCTGATGCGCCCAGGCGTCGAAGACAAAGATGCCCGTGTCGCCGTTGGCGGCTGTCAGTTCAGCCTGTAGAAACTTCACAACGGTTGATTTTCCGCTGCCCCATGCCCCGGTAAGGGCGATGGCGCCGCCGTCCTCGTTGAGAATCATGTCGGCGATGGCCTTTGCAATCTCTTGATGTCGGAAGGCGTCTTCGTCTGCAACGTGGTCCGTTATCAGTCGGGTAGGGCATCTCTCCGGGGGCTTCTCAGGGTTCGTCACATTCGGCCTCAGTGCGTTTTATTGGGATAAGTGTACGGCCTGCCGGCGCGCGGGGCGGTGGCCAAGCTGACAGGATCGAACCCCATTCACAGGGCTTCGTGGTGGAAGAGCGCTGGCTGAAGATTACTGTGATCGGTTGGGGTTTAGCCGCAAGCTGTCGTTCCTGGCTCGACGGTCCATGGAAGTTTGGCCCTGATGTGTTTGAGTTGGATGGCGCGGCCCGAGCACGGCTTCTGCCTCCATGTTCTGATTGGAAAGGGCCGGCAGGACGACTCTTCTTCTACCGTCGCCATTATTACAAAAAATGTAATAATAGTAACGGAGGTTGAGATGACAGGGCTCGCTCTTGAGACTGTCCGCAAGCGTCGGGGCGTTTCGCAGCGGAAGGCAGCGCAGATGTTGGGGCTCTCGCAGTCCATGCTCTCCCACCTGGAGACCGGGAAGAGGAGGGTAAGCCTTGAGGTCGCCCAGCGTGCAGCAGAGGTCTTTGGTTCCGATCCTACGACGCTGCCCCTGGACGCGGAGCGCAGGCACAGTGAGGAGGCGCTCGCTTCGGAACTGGGCGCTCTAGGGTACTCCGGCTACGCTCATCTCCCCGGCCGTCTTCGAAACCCCGCCGAGCTCTTGCTCGATGCACTGGATCGGTCCGATCTGGAGGTGCGCACGGTTGAAGGACTGCCGTACCTCGTCCTGAGGTATCCACATCTCGATTGGGCCTGGCTGCTGAGAGAAGCAAAGCTGCGCAACCGGCAGAACCGGCTCGGGTTCGTGGTTTCGCTGGCAAGCCGCCTGGCTCTTCAGTACGACTCGCGGGTTGCTCCGGGGGTTCTGGAGCCGGTTCTGCAGGAGTTGGAAGACGCGCGGCTGGTGAAGGAAGACACACTATGTCAGGAGTCGTTGCCGCCATCCCGAAAGAAGCATCTCCGCGGGGTCAGATCGAAGCTGGCTGCGCACTGGAATCTGGATACCCGTGTCTCCGAGGCGGATCTTGCCCACTACGTTGCATGAACCCTGGTTCTCGTTTTTGAAAGATCTGGATCCCATCGCGGGCGAGCCGACGAAGATTCCTTGCATCGGCGGATTCGCCGTCACGCAGTACTACGGTTTGGCGAGGACTACAGCCGATCTGGACGTGATCGATGTTGCTCCGCTGGCAGCGCGCAAAAGGCTGATCGAAGCCGGCGGAAGAGGCTCGATCCTGGCCAGAAGGCATCGCGTATATTTGGACTTCGTCGGTATCGCTCAGGTTCCGTACGAATATGAAGGGCGGTTGGCTCCGATCTACGGGGGCCTTTTCCAAAACATTCGACTCTTCGTGGCGGACCCCTACGACATTGCCCTCTGCAAACTCAAACGGGATAGTGATCGTGACTTCCAGGACGTACTATACCTTGCTCGCTCAACTCCCTTCGACCTGGAGATCCTCGAACGCCGATATCGAGAAGAGCTGCGCCCATATCTCTTTGGAAGTGCGAGCGAGGCAGATTTCGCTCTGGCTCACTGGCTGGAATCGATCAGAGAGGATCGTCAACGGCAGGTGTAGTCGCGGCAGCTGCACTCCTCTCCGTGTTCCGGTCTTCGGCTCGGCTTGGGAGTGGTGGGCGGTGCAAACCATGGCGCCGGCGAGCGCCTTCGTTTTGCCGCAGCGGACCGGAATCAAATGGCTGTTGACAGAATCAGGCCGCGCCCATACAAAAGGATTATTGTGGTGATGGAGTTCACCCTTATCCGCTGCCGGTCAACCGACGACCTTCCATAGCGACCGGCAGATGATGACTCCTGACAGGGAATCCTGCAGGAGAGTTGTGCCTCTTCAAGATCCCAAGTCAGATTGAAAATGCGCATGGCGGCCTGGCTCGCTGTGCAGAAGCTGCGTCCAGCAGGAAGATCGAGACGCGGAAGTGGAGAGAAGAGCTGCAGAAATATATCTGGATCGCACTTGGAGGAGCGCTCGGCGCCCTGGCCCGCGTATGGGTTGGCTCAGCCGTGTCGGAGCGCATGGGGACTCGATTTCCCTATGGCACCTTTGTCATCAACATCACCGCCTGTGTGCTGATCGGCTTCTCGCTGGAGTTTCTTGACCAGCACGTGGAGTTGAATCCCTCCTGGAGATATCTGATTCCGACCGGATTTATCGGCGCCTATAGTACCTTTTCCACCTTCGAGTGGGAGACGTTCAGCAACCTGCAGATTGGCAGTTTCCTGATTGCGGGATCCTACGTCGGGCTGAGCCTGGTGCTGGGCCTGGTTGGAGTATGGTGCGGCGTTCGGATGGCAAAGTGGCTGCCGTGAGTGCAGACGCTGGCGATAGGATGGGAGTTTGACGGCTGGAGGGCGATGACAGCGCCTGTCATCCAAAACGGGGAGTTCATGGATAGGCATGGGTAAAGGAGAACGATGCTAGCTGCGGGAAGGGCCGTAAAGGTTTCTATCTATCTGAGTTCGGGCGCCAGCCACCATGGCGTCTCCGACTATTCGAGTGTGCTGGACTTTCTCTTCTTTCGCGGCGTCTCCGGAGCCACCGTGCTGAAGGGGGTTGCCGGCTTTGGAGCCGATCATCATATGCACTCCGCAAACTTTGTGGAGATCTCCGATCGCCTGCCAATCAAGATTGAGTTCGTGGAGACCATGGAGAAGGTGGACCAACTGATGGGCAAACTCCAGGAACTGGTGGGATCGGGCATGATCGAGGTGCAGGAGACCACCATCGTCAAACCGGCAGAGTCATCGAAAGCGAAGAGCCAGACACAAAAGGAGACGGTGAAGATCGAGGGCCGGGCGCAGATGATGCGGATCTTCATCGGCGAGAGCGACCGCTGGCAGGAGAAACCGCTCCACCAGGCCCTGGTGGAGGCCATGCGCGCCAACGATCTGGCCGGGGTTACGGTGTATCGCGGCATCCTTGGCTATGGCGCCCACCGCAGGATTCACAAGGACAGGCTCTTCCGTCTCTCCGAAGATGCTTCGATCGTACTCTCGGTGGTGGATAGCGAGGAGAAGCTGAAGGAGTTTCTGCCTCTGGTCGACAAGATGGTGCAGGAGGGTCTGGTAGTGATCTCCGATGTCGAGATCATCAAATACGCGCACCGTGCCTCCTCTCCGGGCGAAGGGGCGTGAGGCGATGAAGGAAGCGTTCAAGGCCAGGATGCTGCGCATCTACTGCATGGAGACCGATCAGTGGAAGGGTGAGCCGCTGTACAAAGCCATTGTGGCCAGATGCCTGGAGCTGGGCATCGCGGGAGCGACGGTCTACCGCGGTCTGGAGGGATTTGGCGCCAGCGCCAGGATCTATCAGCCGCACACCTTTTCGATCTCCAGCAACCTTCCGGTGCTGGTGTGCGTGGTGGACACCGAGAAGCAGATCGAGAAGCTTCTGCCCGAGGTGGAACCGATGCTTGCCGGTGGACTGATCGCCATCTCAACGGTGGATGCGATTCGCTATCTTCGTTCTGAGCAGGATCCGCCGGCGTCGAGCTGATTCAGCGGATGTTGCCTAACGCAGCTTCGCAGTACGAAGGAAGTCGAAGCTGCCTCCCGGGTCCAGCGTCAGGTGGACGAGGCGCTTGGAGTGCACGACGACGTTGTCCGGGTACCAGAGCGGGAGGGTGGGCAGATTGCGGGCAAGGATCTGCTGGATCTGGATGTAATCCTGGCGACGTTCGGCGTCGCTGGTGGCGAGGCTGGCAGCGCGCAGCAGGGCATCGACTGTGGGGTTGGAGTAGCGGCCACGGTTGGCTCCCCGGGGAGGAAACATCTCTGTGGCGTAGGCGTAATGAAAGATGTCCGGATCCTCGTTGGAGCCGATCCAGCGGAGCAGGTACATCTGGAAGGCGCCCTTGGTGATGTCCGAGTAAAAGGTGCCGAAGTCGGAGGATCGCAGGGCGAGGTCGATGCCGGCCTGGTGGAGTTCGGCCTGCATCGCCTGGGCCTCCAGGCGGGAGGTCTCATCGGTAGAGGTCTTCAGGGTAAGGTGCAGGCGGATGCCGTTGCGGTCCGGTTGGAGACCAGCGGCGTTGAGCAGGGCGATGGCCCGGCCCAGGTCGTGCGGATACTGCGGAAGATCCCCGGATGGAGCCGCGGCCCAGTGGCCGGGTGGCAGCAGGGTGTCTGCGATATGGGCGTGGCCGCGCCACAGCGCGGCGATCAGCGCCGGGCGGTCGATGGCGAAGGCGATGGCCTGGCGCACCCGGGGGTCGTGCAGGGCGGGGTCCTGGACGTTGAAGTTGAGGTAGTCGACGCGGGATCCGGGACCGGTGGCGATGGCCAGATGGGGATGGCGGGAGCGGGCGGCGTGGTCGCCCAGAGCATGCACCATGTCCATGGTGAGGAGGTTGCTCTCGACGTCGGCCGAGCCCTTCTCCATCTCCAGCGCGGCGGTGATGGTATCTGGAACGACGTCAAAGCGGAGTTGCTGGATGGTGGGGCTGGGCGCTCCGGCCCAGTAGTCGGGGTTGCGCGCCAGGATGACGTCCTTGTCCTGCACCTGGGAGACGAAGCGGAAGGGGCCGGAGCCGATGGGATGAAGGCCTTCGTCGGCGCCGGCACCCCCCTCCACCACGCCAAAGAGGCCATCGCTGAGGTTGAAGAGCAGGCTTGGCAGAGGCGTGCTGGTGTGGACGACGACGGTGAGAGGATCCGGGGTGTCCACGGCGGTGATGGGCTTGAAGGCTCCGCCTTTGGCGGTGACGATGGAGCCGTTGGTCATGCTGCGGATCGACCAGGCGACATCGGCAGCGGTGAGGGGGTGGCCGTCTGTGAAGTGAACGCCGGGACGGAGGTGAAAGATCCAGGTGAGCGGGTCAGGGCGGAGCCAGCTTGTGGCCAGCCAGGGTTGCAGGTGGAAGTGGGCGTCCTTGCGCACCAGGGGGTCGAAGATGAGTTCGCCGATGCGTTCCGACTGCGAGTCCGTGCCCTGGCGGACGTCCAGGCTGTTGGGCGAGGACTCGATCAGGAAGACCAGGGTGTGAGGATGGGGCGCGGGGCGGCAGCCGGTGAGGGTAAGCGCAACGGTGAGCAGGAGGGCGAGACTGTGCTTCCAGAGCCGACGTTGTGTGGCCGGTGCGTGGGCCGGAGAGAAGGATCGCCGGTAAGACGGTTGGCGGGGGGGCTGCGCAGAGCCCGGCGGCACAGGGTGAGGCGTCATGCGTAGCTCACCTTGCCGAGGACGACGGGCCGATTGGCCCCTGTGGCGGAGGGAACGTTGCCGGGGAGGTGGTTCCAGGTGAGCCAGCCCAGCAGGGCGAAGGCGGCGGCCTCCTTGGCCTGTACCGGGAGGCCTGCGGAGGCGGTGCTGGAGAGCGTGACGCCGAGTGGGGCGAACTCCTGCTGGAGCTGGCGCATCAGGGTGAGGTTGTGTGCGCCGCCTCCGGCGGCCAGCAACTCAGTGGATCGAGCCATGGGCGCGTGCTGTTGGAGGTGGGCACGGCAGAGGCGGCGGTAGGCGTCCAGGACGGTGACCGCAGTGAACGCGGTAGCGGTGGCGATGACGTCCGCGCGGCGCAGGCTGGCCCCGCGAGAGGCGGCGCGCCGGCACTGGGAGAGAAGGCGCTGGGCGAAGGCTCTGCCGAACTGCTCCCGCCCGCAGGACTTGGGCGCCGGCATGGAGAAGTAGGGGTTGGTCAGGAGCCGGTCGAGGACCGGCTGCAGCACCCGTCCGTCGGCGGCGACGGCTCCATCCTTGTCCAGAGGTCGGTTGTAGAGCTGCTGCATTAGCAGGTCGATGACCATGTTGGCGGGGCCGGTGTCAAAGGCCAGGACCTCGGAGATGGAGCATGCAGCGGGCAGGGCGGTGACGTTGGCGATGCCGCCGAGGTTGAGCAGGAGCCGGTTCTTCGACGGATGGCGAAAGCTGCAGAAGTCCAGCATGGGGACCAGCGGCGCTCCCTGACCCGCGGCGGCCAGGTCGGCGGGACGAAAGTCGCTGACGACAGGGATGCGAAGGCGCTCTGCGATGACGGCGGGCTCGCCGAGCTGGGAGGTGCAACGAATGGGGGCGCCAAGAAACGCCGCCGGCATGGCTTGGTGATAGAGGGTCTGACCGTGGATGGCGGCCAGTTGCGGCTGGAGACGGAGTGCTTTGGATGTCTCAGCGATGGCGTCAGCGTAGCGTTCGCCCAGGCACCAGGAGAGCTGCGCGAGTTGGGCCGCCGTGGTACGACGGCCGGCGGCGATCTCGAGGATGGTGGAACGGAGGGGCTGGTCGTAAGGGAAGGATCGGTAACCGAGAAGCTGGAGGCGAGGAGAGCCTGAGGTTTGCGCTGCGGGGCGGATGCGGCACAGGGCGACGTCGACGCCGTCGGCCGATGTGCCGCTCATGATCCCGGCGACCAGCAGCGGCTGGAGCGACGGGAGAGGCGGCGTGGAGGGCCGGCCGGACCGGGGCTTCATGGGGTACCCTTCAGTTCGCGCTGAAGTTCGGCCAGGAGATGGAGGGCTTCACGCGGGGTGAGGCCGTCGACGTCGAGGGCCTCCAGGCGGTCGACGATGCGTTGCGAGAGCGGCGTGAAGATGGTCATCTGGAGGCTCGGAGGGCGCTTCTCGGCCTCAAGCGTCTGGCCGGTTTCGCGGACCTGCTGATCTTCGGCGCGTTCATGGGCCTTGAGGACCTCGCGGGCGCGGCTGATGACAGGGCCGGGAAGGCCGGCCAGACGCGCCACCTCGATGCCGTAGCTCTTGCTGGCCGCTCCGGTCTCGACGGTGTGCAGAAAGACGATGCCGCCGGAGCTCTCGCGCACGGTGACGCGCACGTTACGCAGGCGGGTAAGACGCTCGGCGAGCAGGGTGAGCTCGTGGTAGTGCGTGGCGAAGAGGGTGCGGCAGCCGATGGCGTCGTGCAGATGCTCGACGGTGGCCCAGGCCAGGGAGAGGCCGTCGTAGGTGGAGGTGCCGCGGCCCATCTCGTCCAGCAGCACCAGGGAGCGCGGAGAGGCGGTGTTGAGGATGGCGGCGGTCTCGGTCATCTCCACCATGAAGGTGGAACGGCCGCGGGCGAGGTTGTCGGCAGCGCCGATGCGGGTGTAGATGCGATCGACCAGCCCGAGACGCATGCTCTCGGCGGGCACAAAGCATCCGCACTGGGCCATGATAACCAGCAGCGCCGTCTGGCGCAGATAGGTGCTCTTGCCGCCCATGTTGGGGCCGGTGATGAGCAGCAGCGATGGCCCTGCGTCCGGCTGGCCGGGCGCGCTGCCGGCTGCGGTTTCGGCGCTTGCCATGCTGGAGTTGAGCAGCAGTGAGTTGGGGATGAAGCGGCCCAGGCCCTGCTCTTCCATGCGGCGCTCGATGACCGGATGGCGACCGGAGAGAACCTCAAGGACGCCGCTGGTCTCGATCTGCGGGCGGACCCAGCCGCGCAGCGCGGCCAGGTGCGCGAAACAGCCAAGGAGGTCAATATGAGCGACCACGCGCGAGGTCTCGCGGATGCGTGCGGTGTTGCACAGAAGCTGGCGGCGGAGCTCGGAGAAGATGCGGCGCTCGATCTCCGCGGAGCGCTCCTGCGCGGTGAGGATCTTCACCTCCAGGTCTTTCAGCTCCGGAGTGGTGAAGCGCTCGGCGTTGACCAGAGTCTGCTTGCGCTCGTAGTCGGCGGGGACAGAGCGGGAGTTGGCTTTGGTGACCTCGATGTAGTAACCGAAGACGGTGTTGAAGCGAACCTTGAGCGAGCCGATGCCGGTGCGCTCGCGTTCGCGCTCCTCGATGGCGGCGATGTGCTGTCGGGCGGTGGAGGAGAGACTACGGACAGCATCCAGTTCATCGTCGACGCCTTCGCGGATGGCTCCGCCTTCGCCAAGGGCAACGGGCGGTTCGTCGACCAGGGTGCGGGCGATGAGTTCGCTGAGGTCGTCGAGGATGTCCAGCCCGGTGGTGAAGTGGGCCCAGGGGCTGGAGGGGTTTGCGGCGGCAAACTCAGCGACCGCCGACCGCAGGCCGGGGAGACGGGCGAGAGTTTTGCCCAGAGCTACGACCTCGCGGGGGCCGGCGGTCTCCATGGAGACGCGGCCCAGCAGGCGCTCCAAGTCCAGGATGCCCTCCATGGAGTGGCGCAGGCCCTCGCGACGGCGGAGGTCGGCGGCAGCCTCAGCGACAGCGTCCAGACGCGCCTGGATGGCCTGCGGCGATTGCATGGGGCGAAGAAGCTGGGCGCGCAGTAGACGCTTGCCCATGGGAGTACAACAGGCATCCAGCGTCCAGAAGAGGGTGGTCTGCGGCCCTTCGGCGGTGAAGAGAGACTCGACCAGTTCGAGGTTGCGGACGCTGACGGCGTCCAGTTCGAGAGCGTCACTGCGCTGGTAGAAGCGCAGGATGTCGAGGTGTTCGAGGGCCCCCTGTTTGGTGGCGCGAAGATAGTGAACGATGGCCCCGGCGGCAATGGAGGCAGCCAGGTGATGCTCCAGGCCCATGCCGTCGAGCGAGTGTACGCGTAGCTGCTGGCGGAGCAGCGGCAGGGCGTACTCCTCGCTGAAGACCCAGTCTTCCAACTCGGTGCGCGCTCCAGAGACCTCCGCCACGACAGACTCGTCCGGGAGGGCGTCGGCGCTGTCGGTCTCCCGGAGTACGCCCTGGCGAGTGGCTCGGGAGGTGAAGTAGCCGAGGGCCGCGCCGGGGGTGTAGAGAAGCTCCGCCGGGCGCATCCGGGCCAGTTCGTCCAGGGCGAGGGCCCAGGCGGAGGGGCCGCTGAACTCGGTGGCGCGGAAGTCGCCGGTGGAGAGATCGAGCGCTGCAACGCCGACGGCGGCAGAAGATCCGCTGCCGACGGCGGTGATGCCCGCCAGCCACTGGCTCTGGCTGGCATCCAGACTGAAATCCACCGCGGTGCCCGGGGTGAGAACGCGCGTGACCTCGCGGCGGACGATGGTTTTGGCTGTCTTGGGGTCCTCCATCTGCTCGCACAGGGCTACCCGATAGCCTTTGCGCAGCAGTCGCTGCAGGTAGGTTCCGGCGGAGTGGAATGGAACGCCACACATGGGAACGGCGCGGGTTTTGTCGCGGGAGGTGAGGGTGAGTTGCAACTCGCGTGAGGCGACCAGAGCATCCTCATAGAAGAGCTCGTAGAAGTCGCCCAGGCGGAAGAAGACCAGCGCATCGGGGTGCGCATCCTTGGCGGCGCGGTACTGTCGCATGACCGGGGTCAGATCGCGGTCGATTCCCGCTGTGGCTATGGGGCTGGAGATGGACATGGATGCCAAAGTCTGAATGCCCAGAATATCGTAGATGTCCGGACAAGTTCGCGCAGGACACGAGCGAGGCCGGCCGGTTCTGCCCGGGGTGGTTCTGTCAGGGGTGCCGGGCGGGGAGGGTACGAGGCCCGAAGAAGCAACCGATTGTGCATATGGCGCCAAGGGGGGTGGCGCAGGTTCTATGAAAACGTCTAATATTCATGCCGGACCGAAAATCGGTCTGTTCGGGACGGTGCTCTTATGGGTGTGGATCTGGATACGTGGGATAGTGGGTGTCTTTTGGAGCATCGGGGCCAGCGAGGAGCGATGGTCCTTGATGCTCCAACCTTTGATGGACCTTTTGATGATTCGTTTGATGTGCCCGCCTATGTGCCTCTACGGGAGGTTTTCCAGGACCTGAGCGGAAGGAAGATCGTGCGCCTCTCGATCGTGCTGATGCTGGCGGTTCTGGCCTGGGTGGGGCTATGGTGTCTGGTGGCAGGGGGTGTTCGACTGGCGGAGCGCCTGGTGGCCTGAACGCCTGGTGGCCTGAAGAGGTTATCCGTTCGCTTTGGACCGGAGAAGCTGTTTGTGAGGAGCGAGCAATAATGCCGGAGAGCAAGTGAACGATGAAAAGAGTGCCCCAGGGACAGATGTGAGGCGAGAGCAACTTGCTTGCAAGGTGGTAGAGGAAGGGTTGTCGGTAAGAGCCGCGGCCTTGTCATTGACCGTAAGCGCCTGGACGGCGGCCAGGCGGGAGAGCCGGATCTGGTTCGCTACGCTTCGTTGACCCGGCCCTCCGGTTTCTTCAAACCTGCCCTCCCAGTTTTCTCGTGATGAGATGCGGACCCAGTTACGGCTCGCGCCCGTACCCTCTTGCCGGCCTCAACACCCCGTCGATCATGTGCTCAGCTACGGAAACAACCCTTTGATGATGCACGTGCGACCCAGATTTGCTAGTTGACGGGGGAGTTGCTCTGGCCAGTGCGCCACCGGGTGGAGAGCACAGCCAGTTTTTCACTGATGGAGGCGGGTTCTGGCGGAGAGGGTCTGTTTGCTTTCCCGGGCCGGGAAGCCGGCTTGCGGCTGCCCGAGGCTGGGGCCTGCAGCGCCTTGATGGAGAGAGCGATGCGCTTGGTTTTGGTGTCTGCCGATAGCACCTTGACCTTGACGATCTGTCCTACTTTTAGCACTTCGGCGGGTTCCTTGATGTAATGGTTGGCAATCTCGGAGATGTGAACCAGGCCGTCCTGATGGACGCCGAGGTCGATGAAGGCGCCGAACTTCGTCACGTTGGTGACGACGCCTTCGAGCACCATGCCAGGCTGAAGATCGGTGAGTTCACGCACGGAGTCGCTGAAGGCCGGCGCAACGAAACGATCGCGGGGGTCGCGGCTGGGCTTCTTCAACTCCCCCAGAATGTCCTGCAGCGTGAAGTTGCCGGCTGAGAAGGCGCTCTGGTCAAGGTTGGCGAGCAGTTGCGGGTTACGAATCAACTCCGGGAGCGGCTGGGCGAGGGAGTGGGCAATCTGTTCCACCAGACCGTAGGACTCCGGGTGAACGGCGGTGTTGTCCAGCGGATGCTCTCCATCGCGGACACGAAGGAAGCCTGCAGCTTGTTCGAAGGTTTTGGGACCGACGCCGGCGACCTGGTGAAGCTGTGCCCGTGAGCGGAAGAGCCCATTCTCATCGCGGTAGCTGACGATGTTGAGCGCGATGCGTTGGCTGATCCCGGCGACGTAGCGCAGCAGGGTCCAGGAGGCGGTATTGAGGTCGACGCCGACGCGGTTGACGCAGCTCTCGATGGTGGACTCCAGTGACTGCTGCAACTGGCGTTGATCGACGTCGTGCTGATACTGTCCGACACCGATGGACTTGGGATCCACCTTGACCAGTTCGGAGAGCGGATCCTGGAGGCGGCGGGCGATAGAGATGGCGCCGCGCACGGTGAGATCCAGGTTGGGAAATTCCTGGCGTGCGACCTCCGAGGCGGAGTAAACGCTTGCGCCTGCCTCCGAGACGGTGACGCGGAAGATGTGGGTGAGGCCGTTGCCGTGCAGGAACTCGCGCACAAATGCGTCGGTCTCGCGGGATGCGGTTCCATTGCCGATGGCAATGGCGCGCACGTTGTGTTTGGCGAGGATGGCCGCGAGTTTGTGGTTGGCCTCGTTGGTCCGCCCGGTGTGGGGGTAGATAACGTCGTCGGCGAGAAACTTGCCGGTCTGGTCCACGATGGCCAGCTTGCAACCGGTCCGCAAGCCGGGATCGATGCCTAGAACAGAGATTGGGCCCGCAGGGGCGGCCAGAAGAAGATGCTCGAGGTTGTCGCGAAAGGTCTCGATGGCGGCGAGATCGGAGCGGCGCTTCAGTTCGAGGCGAATCTCTCCCTGGATGGAAGAGTTCAAGAGGCGCTTCCAGCAGTCCTCGATGGCGAGGTTGAGCTGGGGTGTCCAGTCACCGGCCTGGCGCAGGACACGGGGGCGGATGCGGTCCAGGACGCGGGTCTCTTCCAGTTCGATGAGCCAGTAGAGAACGGCCTCGGATTCACCGCGGCGGATGGCCAGCATGCGGTGGGATGGAATGGTCTTCACCGGCTCGCGGTACTCGTAGTACATCTTGAATTTTTCCTGGTCGTCTTTGGCGTCCATCGTCTTGCGGCTGACGATGATGCCTTCGTCGAAGAGGAGAGATCTGGCCTCTTTGCGCACCGCGGCATCTTCACTGATCCACTCCGCCACAATGTGACGAGCGCCTTCGAACGCCTCCTCCAGTGTGCTGACTTCTTTTGCAGGGTCCAGCAGGGATTGGGCGAGGGAGGCGATGTCCAGCGGTCCGGGAGTCTGGGAATAGATGTAGGTGGCCAGTGGCTCCAGCCCCTTCTCCCGGGCGATGGTCGCCTTGGTGCGGCGTTTGGGCTTGTAAGGCAGGTAGAGGTCTTCGAGTTCGCTGCGATCGAGGACGGCCTCGATGCGAAGCTTCAGATCGTCGGTGAGTTTGCCCTGTTCGGCGATCGAGGCCAGGACGGTGGCCTTGCGATCCAGCAGATCTCTAAGGGAGGAGGATTGCTCTGCGATGTCCCGGATCTGAACCTCATCCAGGTTGCCGGTGGCCTCTTTGCGGTAGCGGGCGAGGAAGGGAACGGTGGCTCCGTCATCCAGTAACGCGATCACGGCGCGGACCCCATTGGGGGGGAGATTCAAGGTTTGAGAGATATGCGAGACGAGGTGCGATGGGAGGGGAGTTGCTTGAGACATGCTTCTCCATGATAGGCAGGATGGGAGAGGAAAAGACGGATGCAGAGCGGAGAACGGGAGAGCCAGGGACGGAATTTGGCCGCCCGGTGGGCATCAGATGCCGGGACCGGGTATCCGATATTTGTCCGGGTACCAGCCTTCGGAATGGTGAGACGCCGGGCGGATGCCGGGGCTATCTCCGGCTTTGGGAGAACCGGAGCTGCCGAAGCCAAGGGTCGGCCCCTGGAATGGTTTTTCCCAAGGAAAAAAAAGACGGCTTTTTGCCCGTGGAGAAGCCGTTTGACGGACCCGGCACTCACGGTCCATGAGCTCTGGTTCCGGAAGGTTTTCCATGACGCCTTTGACTCCTTGAGTTGAAGAGAGTAATACTCAGCTTTCAAAGTTGTATTTCAATAGAGAGCGTATTTCAGGGGTGTAATCACGTGAAGACAGCCGAAGAGAAGATCACTGCGGCCCTGGATGGATTAGCGATAGAGATTCCATCCTGGGGATTTGCCAACACCGGCACGCGTTTTGGGAAGTTTGTACAGAAGGAGGCTGCGACCTCGATTGAGGAGAAGTTTGCCGATGCGGCCCAGGTGCATGCCCTGACCGGGGCTAGCCCGACGCTGGCGTTGCACGTGCTGTGGGATCTGCCCCATGGAGTAAGCGATGTGCCCCTGATCCAGGATCTGGAGAAAAAGTATGGCGTTCGCGCGGGCTCGATCAATCCGAATCTGTTTCAGCACCAGGAGTACAAGCACGGGTCGATCTGCAACCCCAGTGCGGAGGTGCGGCAGATGGCGGTAGAGCATCTGCTGGATTCGGTGGAGATTGCCCGCAGGTTGGATTCGCAGGATGTCTCGCTGTGGGTTGCCGATGGATCGAACTACCCTGGAACCCAGAGCATCTCCCGGAGGATCGACTATCTGATGGAGGCGATGGCCGCGACCCACGCCAGGCTGGGGCCGACGCAGCGCATGCTGATCGAGTACAAGCCGTTTGAGCCGGCCTTTTACCATACGGACATCGCCGACTGGGGCATGGCGCTGCTGCTGGCCAGGCACGCCGGGCCCAAGGCGTTTGTGCTGGTGGACACCGGGCACCACTACCAGGCGCAGAACATCGAGCAAATCGTGGCCTGGCTGCTGCGGGAGGGTGCGCTGGGCGGGTTCCATTTTAACGACCGGCGCTATGCGGACGATGATCTGACGATCGGTTCGATCGATCCCTACCAGGTGTTTCGGATCCTTCACGAGTTGCTGTCTGATGATCGGGGGTTGAAGCAGACGGCGTTCATGATCGATCAGAGCCACAACCTGAAGGGCAAGATGGAGGCGATGGTGCAGACCATATGCAGTGCCCAGGAGTTGTTTGCCAAGGCGGCACTGATCGATCAGGAACGGCTGGCTGAACTGCAGGAGGAGGCGTGCCTGGTGGAGGCTGAGGAGTGTCTGCGGTCAGCGTTCTGGTATGACGTCCGTCCCGCAGTTCGGGCCTGGCGGCGGAGCCGGGGGTTGGCGGAGGATCCCCTGGAGGCACTGCGCACGTGCGGGTACCTGGAGAAGATTCGAGCCGAACGGGGGGAACGGAATACCGGATCCGTGAGCAGTTATGCGTAGGTGAGGTGGGAGCGGGAAGAAGGTCAGCGGGTGCCGATCGAATTCCTTAGCTGGGTGGAGAGTAATATCGTTTGGATAGGAAATCCGATTTATATGATCCGCAATGCGGGATGCAAGGAGCATCGCTTTGCCCAAGTCCTCCACCACACGTCTCTACCTGATCCCGGTTCTCTCCAAGGCGCTCGACATCCTGGAGTTGTTTCAGCACGAAGACCGGCCGATGGCTCTGGAGGCCATTTATGAGCGCACGCGGATCTCGAAGACGACCGTCTATCGCATCCTGAAGACGCTGGTGCACCGTGGCTACCTGGCGCATTCGCAGGATGGGTTATACCGTCTGGTGAGCCGTCCGCGCAAAGTGCGGTTTGGTTTTGCGAAGGAGAGCTCTGATATGCCGTTCTCCGAGGCGGTTGCGGCGAGCCTGCAGTTTGCCGCCGATCAGGCCGGCGTTGACCTGCTGATTCTGGACAATCGGTACGAGGGGGCGACGGCGGTGAAGGTTGCCGAGGAGTTCATTCGGAGGCGGGTAGACCTGGTGATCGAGTTCCAGATTGATCAGCAGGTGGCTCCGATTATTGCGGACAAGATCAAGGCCGCCGGGATTCCGTTGATCGCTCTGGATATCCCACATCCCCACGCCACGTACTTTGGAGTGGACAACTACAGGGTGGGTGTGGAAGCCGGAGAACTGCTGGCGCACTACGCGATCCGGAACTGGGAGCGCAAGGTGGACTGGGTGCTGGGACTGGATATCGAGGAGGCCGGCCCGCTGGTGCAGAGCCGGATTACAGGCGCCTTTCAGGGGATTCGGGGTCTATTGCCGGAGGTTCCGGTGGAGTCGTTTGTTCGCATGGATACGCGTGGCATACGCGATTACAGCCGCAAGGCAGTGGCAGATTTTCTCAACCGGCACCAGCGAAACAAGCATATTCTGATCGCCGCGGCCACTGACACTGGTGCTCTGGGGGCACTGGAGGCGGTTCGGGAGTTGAAGCGGGAGAAGCACGTTCGCCTGGCCGGACAGGACTGCATTCCCGAGGCTGTGGAGGAGATTGTCAAGGCGGGTAGCCCGTGGCTTGGTTCGGTGTCCCATGAGGCGGCCAGCTATGGTCCCCGGCTGATTCAGCTTGGGCTGGCGATCCTGCGCGGCCAGATGGTGGCGCCCTACAACCACGTAGAGCACAAGCTGGTGACGCGGGAGACGCTGCAGGCCGACGCTGGGCTGTAAAGACTAGGGATGTGATGGGCACGGAAAGAGTCGGCTGCCGGGAGAACATGCGTGCGTTGGTTTCTTCTATCGAAATAATTGCTCTATTGGTGTTGGATGTGACATGATGATCTGCGAAGCTGAAATCCAGGTTGACGGAAACGGACTGATATGGCGCTGCGCTTTTTGAAGGACCTCTGGGATGACAACACCGCCTCGCGGCTTGATGAGCCGGAGCTGTTGCGGTACCGCTCCAATCTGCTGGGCGCGGATCTACGGATTACGAACTTCGGGGGTGGCAACACCAGCTCCAAGATCCGTGAGAACGATCCGCTGACCGGTGAGTCCTGCGAGGTGCTGTGGGTAAAGGGGAGCGGTGGTGACCTGGGCAGCATTGAGCGGAAGGGATTCGCCACGCTGTATCTGGATCGGGTGCGCGCCCTGAAGCAGCAGTATCAGGGGGTGGCGCAGGAAGACGCGATGGTGTTGAAGTATCCGCTGTGCGCCTTTGGCGGCAACCCGGTAGCGGCGTCGATCGATACGCCCCTGCACGCGTTTCTTCCCTTTGCGCATGTGGATCACCTCCATCCGGACTGGGGAATTGCCATGGCGGCGGCGGCCAACGGCCGGGCGAAGATGGAAGAGTTCAACGCAAAGTTCGGGCACCGGCTGGTATGGCTGCCTTGGCAGCGGCCGGGCTTTGAGCTGGCGATGATGATGCTTCAAGTGGTCGAGGCGAATCCTGGCTGCAACGGCATCGTGCTGGGTGGTCATGGTCTGTTCACATGGGGAGAGACGCAGCGCGAATCCTACCTGAACACGATCACGATCATTGATCAGCTGGGGCAGTTTGTGCAGGCCCACGAGGAGAGCCGAAGGGGTCCGGTCTTTGGCGGGGCTGTGGTGCAGCCGCGGGCTGATCGCAGGGATCGGGCACTGGATGCGATGCCGCACCTGCGCGGTCTGGTGAGCGGGAAGAAGAGGTTGATCGGGAGTTTTACCGATCTTCCCGAGGTGCAGGAGTTCATCAACAGCAGGGATGCCAAGGCGCTGTCTCACCTGGGCACGAGCTGTCCGGATCACTTTATCCGCACCAAGATTCGTCCGCTGTTCGTGGAGGTGGATGGAGAGGCTGCTCCGGATGCGGTGAAGACCGCGCTGGACCGTGCGATGGAGAACTATC
This sequence comes from Acidobacteriota bacterium, assembly GCA_021806005.1. Lineage (GTDB taxonomy): Bacteria > Acidobacteriota > Terriglobia > Terriglobales > Acidobacteriaceae > Granulicella. Next base: position 39,786 of record JAJZDM010000001.1, read on the forward strand.
GCAAGGAGTATGCAGGGTACTACCAGAAGCATGCGCTGCAGGATTCGCCGGCGATGCGCGATCCTAACCCGACTGTGGTGTTGATTCCGGGTATTGGTATGTTCTCCTTTGGCAAGAACAAGACCGAGTCGCGTATCACGGGCGAGTTTTACCGCAACGCGATCCAGGTGATGAAGGGCGCGACGGCGCTGGCGGGTGAAGGCGGCGTGGCGGCCGCGGAGCTTCCGCAGGCCGGACCTGCGGCCCGGTCCGAGGAGTTTCCGGTCCATGCAAACTATGTGGCGCTGCCGGCCGCGGAGGCCTTCCGCATCGAGTACTGGGCCCTGGAAGAGGCCAAGATCCGCCGCCAGCCGCCAGAGAAGGAGTTGAGTCGCCAGATTGCGCTGATTGTAGGCGGAGCCAGCGGCATCGGACGCGCCGTGGCGCTGCTGGCGAGCGAGCGTGGAGCCCACGTGGTGATCGCCGACCGCGACCGGGAGGGAGCGGAGGAGACGGCCAGGCAGGCGCAGGCTATTGTGGGGCGAGAGGCGGTGACGGTTGCCGCCATCGACATACGCAACCGGGAGTCGATTCGCGCAGCCATCCGCGAGACGATTGCGGCCTTTGGCGGGCTCGACATTCTGGTGAATACCGCGGCTATCTTTCCGGCGCCGCCGGATGGGGTGGTGAGCGATGCGATGTGGGGCACGACGCTGGAGCTGAACGTCACGGCGAACTTTCTGCTGGTGGAGGAGGCGGCGAAGATCTTCGCCGGGCAGGAGCTGGAGTCCAGTGTGGTGCTGACCAGTTCGGCCAATGCGGTGGTGCCGAAGCGGGGCAGCGAGGCCTATGACGTGAGCAAAGCGGCGTTGAGCCATCTGGTGCGCGAACTGGCCGTCTCACTGAGTCCGGGAGTGCGGGTGAACGGGATCCATCCGGCGACGGTGGTGAAGGGTTCGACGATGTTCCCGCGGGACCGCGTGATTGCCTCCTTGACCAAGTACAAGCTCGAGTTCAGGCCGGAGAGCACCGACGAGGAGTTGCGCACGCAGTTAGCGGAGTTCTACGCGTGCCGAACGCTGACGCATCAGCCGATTGAGCCGGATGATTGCGCGCAGGCGATTCTCTTTCTGGCGGGACCGAAGGCGCGCTGCACCAGTGGTCATCTGATTCCCGTGGATGGCGGACTACCCGAGGCGTTCCTGCGGTGAGAGTGGGCCCTGGGCTGGTGGGGATCGATCTCGGTGCGGAGAGCTGCCGCGTCTCGCTGCTGCAATGGCAGGCAGGGGTACCGGTGATTCGCATGGTGCATCGTTTTGCGAATCGGCCGGTGCAGCGGGGCGAAGGACTGTACTGGGACCTGGAGCGCATCCTTGGGGAGTTGGAGCAGGGGCTGCGTCGGTGCGCGGAACTGGCGCAGGAGGGCATAGCCTCGATTGGAGTTACTGGCTGGGCGGTGGACTATGTACGCCTGGACGCCAAGGGACGGCCATGGGCACAGCCCTTCTGCTATCGCGACCCACGAGCGGGAAGGGCGATGGAAGAGGTGCATCGGCGCATCTCCGCGGAGCGGTTGTACGCGATCACCGGGGTGCAGGTTCAGCCGATCAACACCGTCTATCAACTCTATGCGGACAAGAGGAGCGGCACTCCCGTGGGGATGCCCTGGGTGAATCTGCCGGAGTATGTTCTGCACTGGCTGGGAGCTCCGCGAATTGCCGAAGTGACGAATGCGTCCCATACGGCATTGATGGAGTCTGTGACGGGGCGGTGGGAGGGAGAGATCTTTGCTGCTCTGGGGCTGGATGCTGCGGAGGCCCCGGAGGTGGTGGAGACAGGCGCCGTGCTGGGAACGATGAAGCATCCACTGAGCGCACTGCCGGCGTTCCGGCAGACGCAGCTTGTGGCAACGGCCTGCCACGATACGGCGGCAGCGATTGCGGGCATCGATGCGGCGGATGCCGACTGGGCGTACATCAGTTCGGGGACCTGGTCGCTGGTGGGTACGCGGCTGCCTGCGCCGCACAAGACGCGGGAGGCGTGCGACAGGGGCTTTACCAATTTACGGGCGGCAACGGGAGATACACTCTTTCATCGTGGCATGGTGGGCATGTGGCTGCTGCGGCAGTGCATGGACGTGTGGGAGCAGGCGGGCCCCTATCCGCTGGAAGATCTGATGGATGGGGCGCGAAGGCAGCCTGCGCCAGAGTGCGTGCTGGATCTGGATGATCCGGATCTGCTGCTGCCGGGCAAGATGCCAGAGCGCATCAATCTGCAACTGGAGGCGCGTGGGGCGGCTCCGTTGGCTGCCGACAGAGAGGCGGCTCCGGCCTATGCCAGCCTGATCTTCCATAGTCTGGCCCAGCGCTATGCGGCCCTGCTGGGAGACCTGCGCAGCATGAGCGGCAAGGGGCTGAGCCGTATCTGTGTGGTGGGCGGGGGCAGCCGCAACGAACTACTGAATGAACTGACGGCCTCGGCATGCGGAGTTCCGGTGGAGCGCTGCTCCGCCGAGAGTTCATCGCTGGGAAACTTCGCTGTGCTGTGGGCGCGGCTGGAGCATCCCGGAGGGGCTCTCGACCCGGAGCTGCTGAGGAGTCTGGCCGGCGGACTGCAGCGGAGGGACGCGGTCGCGGCGCTGTAAACGGGAGGCGGGTGGGACGCACCGGGAGCGACTGACTCAGCGGGACGCAGCCGGCGTACCCCGAGACGAAGGTGTTGCCTGTGGTTCATCCCGCTTTGTCGCGGTAAGCTCAAAGAGTGCCTCTGCCTTCAAAGTTCTCTGAGTTTTTTGGCAATCAGCCTGTGGTGGATAACCTGCGCGCAGCCATCGCCGCAGGGCGCCTGCCGCATTCGCTGATTCTGCTGGGTCCGCGCGGAGCGGGGAAGTACAGCCTGGCGCTGCTGCTCGCCATGGCGCTGGAGTGTGAAGCGCAGCCGCGCGAGACCGCCAGCAGCGGGACGCACGCCGGCCAACCACTCGCCGGGTTCTGCGGTTGCTGCCGCAACTGTACCCGCATCGCCGAGGCCGCTGATCTTGAAGCAAAGATCGAAGAGTCCGTTGCGGCCCGCGAGGAGATGCGCGAGGTGGACAAGAAGGATACGCGCGTGATGGTGCAGACGCATCCGGATGTGCTGATTCTGCCCCCCGATCCGCCGCAGTTGCTCATCAAGCTGGGACAGGTCCGGACTCTCATCCAGCGTGCTCAGTACATGCCTACCGAGGCCCGCGCCAAGGTCTTTCTGCTCACCTCGCCGGCTCTGATGAAGGAGGCTGCCAACTCCCTTCTGAAGGTGCTGGAGGAGCCTCCGGCTTATGTGCATATTGTGCTGTTGGCCGAGAACCTGGGAGAGTTGTTGCCCACGATCCGTTCGCGATGTGCGGTGGGGCATCTGGGAGCTTTGCCGGTGGAGGAGATTGCAGCGCTGCTGGCCGAGCGGCGTCCGCAGCTTGGCCAGGCGGAGCGCGAGCTTACGGCGAGGCTGAGCGAGGGGGCGGTGGGCCGTGCCCTGGGCTTCCAACTGGCTGAGTATGCCGCGGCCCGCACCGATGCTCTCACAATGCTCCACGCGGCGGAACACGCCGGGGGAGTGGAGGATCACTCCGCGCTTTTCCGCATGACGGAGACCTATCGTGCCGGTGCGGAGGGGCAGAGCAAGACGACGGCATTGCTCCGCGCGCTCTCCAGTTTGCTGGAAGACATGCTGATGCTGCAGGCCGGGGTGCCGGATCGTGTTCGCAACATCGACAAGCGCGCCGAGTTGCAGCGGCTGGCCGATACGTTCACCTTCGGCTGGATCGAGGGAGCGGTACGAGCCATGGATGCCGTACAGAAGGGTATGCGTCGAAACCTTCTTCGCTCCCTCAGTCTGGATGCCATGGCGGTTGAACTGGAGGCCAGCCGGCGCTAGGTGTTTGTTGGAAAAGCGCCGAAGCAAAGAGCGAGGCGCTGCAAGTTGCGTCACAGCAGACGGACGTCCGCAAGGGCCAGGGAAAGCTTCCTGGTTCAAACGGTGTTTTCAACAGATTCTTGGAACAGAAGCGGATCTGCTGCGCCTGGAGCGAGGGGAGCAAGACAGCTTTTCCACAAGAATGAGTCCCTCGGAGGGTGTCCGAGGGTGCTGCGAGCCTGGTTCTGCACCCCGGGATCCAATGCCGGGCCGCAGGGTGCGAACCAGGTGCACCGAACAACCCTTTTGCTTCATCTCATCATCAAACAACTGCATAGTTATGACGGGATGTGACCGGACAGCCGCTGTACGAAGCCGGGTCCGGTAATTCGCTGCTCAACTCTGATACGGATGCATGGACGGACGGATGGAGTGGCTTCTTCGAGGTTGCCCCCTCGCTGTGCTCAAAGGAGTTTCCGCAGTGCCTGTAAAGAGAGCGTTCATGGAGAGTAGAACCGCATTACGCAGTGACGACAACACCTTCAATGGAACGCGGAAGCTGGTGCGTCCACGCCTGCCGACCTTGGAGCATCGCCGCGATCTGGCGCACATGGAAGATCCTCTGACGCATGCGATGATCTCTGATAGCCATGGATCGCCAGAGAGTTCGCACGCTGAGGCGTTCTACTTCCAGAAGCAGATGCTGCAGCAGACGGAGATGACGATTCTTCTGGAAGATGGCGAACAGATTCAGGGCGTGATCCAGTGGTATGACAAATGCACGCTGAAGCTGCGCGCGGGGCGCAGCCGGGTTCTGGTATACAAATCCGCCATCAAGTATCTTTACAAGACCAGCGATGCCCAGAACGCACCCAGTGTGATGAAGTAAAGGGGCGGCTTTAAAGAGGGCGCAAGCTCATGCGTTGCGGCACGCCCTCCGGGCGTGTTTCTCCTGCAGAGCCATCTCGCAGACCTTCTTCCTGTGCTGCCGGAGGGTGAACCTCTGTTTCATGAGTTTGTGGAAGATAGCGCGCGGTGAATGAACCCACCAGCCCCCAGAGCGCGGGTCCGGTCGCTGTTACGCAACCTGCGGCGATTCGGAGTCTTTTGGATCAACTCCTAGGAGCGGGTGGCCTTCTCCAGGCGGTCGCGGATGGCATCACCGATTCCGCCGGAGGGGGGCAGCGGACAGAGGATGGTCTGGACATGGAGATCATCCAGGGCGCGAAGGCCGGCGAAGAGGCCGGCGGCGAGTGTCTCCGGTTCATCCCAGCGGCCCCAGCGCACCACGGCCACACCTGGCCGCGGGCCGCAGCCTTCCGGTAGATTCCAGTCGTTGGGCAGAAGGACTCCGACCGGTTGGGAGGGGCTTTTGGCGGGGTCTGCGGTTTGGGTCTTAGCCTCCTGCAGGGCGGTGCACAGGGCCTGGATCGAGCCCTCAACCAGTTCGAGGCGCGCCAGCGGAGCGTAATGCCGAATTCCAACTCCGGGCGAGGGTAGGGACGATGGCTCCTGTGGGAGTTCACTGGAGGAAGGGATGAATCTTTCCACGGCGATGCCGGTAGCCGAGAGTAATTGCTCTGGTGTGACTGCGCCGGGGCGATAGAGCCGCATCGGGGTCCGGGTAGGGTCGAGCACAGTGGATTCGACCCCGATGGTGGTGGGACCGGCGTCCAGTACGGCGTCGATCCGGCCGTCCAGGTCGGCCAGGACATGCACGGCCGTGGTTGGGCTGGTGTGTCCGAACCGGTTGGCGCTGGGCGCGGCGATGGGTAGAGCGACGGCGGCCAGGAGCGCCCGGGCGGCCGGATGCTGCGGAATCCTGACGCCTACCAACTCCCGGCCCGCGGTCACGGCGTCTGGAATGGCTGGATGCCGCGGCAGCAGGAGGGTCAAAGGCCCCGGCCAAAACGCGGTGATCAGGGCCTGAATCCGTGTCGAAAGTGAGGAAGGAATCAGAGCCACCTGCCCAAGTTGCTCGGGTGAGGCCAGATGCACGATGAGCGGGTCCCAGGCCGGCCTCTGTTTGGCGGCGAAGATTCCGGCGACAGCCTGGGAGGACAGAGCGTTGGCCCCCAGGCCGTAGACGGTCTCGGTGGCGAAGGCCACGAGTCTTCCCTCGCGCAGCAGGGCCGCGGCACGGTGAAGCTCCTCAGGGGTAGAGGCGTGGAGGTGGAGAGTTCTGAGCATAGACGACTCTCTCATCCTAGCGAATTCTGACCGACGGACGACGGATGACCAGCGGAAGGTTACGGAAGGACGTATACTTTGCGCATGCGGGCTGCGGAGATCGAGCTGAAGTTTTCGGTGCCGGATGTGGAGACGCTTCGGTCAGGAGCGCAGCGGCTTGGTTTCAGGCTGGTGACGGACAGAACCTTCGAGAGCAACACCCTGTATGACACGGACGATCGCAGACTTCGTTCCCGGAGGCAGATTCTGCGCATTCGGCACTATGGGGCGCGCTGCACGGTGACCCATAAACGGGTGGCGGATGGAGATACGGGCGACGTCCACTACAAAACGAGAATTGAGACCGAGAGTGTGGTGGAGGATGGGGATGCCATGGCTGAGATCTTTCTTCAGCTAGGGTACAGTCCGGTGTTTCGTTATGAGAAGTTCCGCACGGAATGGGAGTGGGAGGCCGGCCATCTGGTTCTGGATGAGACTCCGATCGGGATATGGGCAGAGCTGGAGGGTCCACCGGCATGGATCGAGAGGGTGCTGCAGGATCTCCAGATAGGCAGGGAGCGGTGCAGTACGCAGAGCTATGGAGCGATGTTCCTGCGCTGGAAGGAAGAGACGGGAAGCTCTGTGGAAAACCTTGTCTTTGACGAGATCGGGGCGTGGGCTGAAGCGGAAAATCTCTCGGTAGCGGCGCGCTAAAGGATTTTCGTCTGAGTGTAGAGGGACGCCTCGACCTCGATGGGCGTTGGTCCAAAATGAAGATGTGGTTGCAGGGGCTGCTGCTGGGGTGCCTCTGGCTGAAGAACGGACGGACGGCGGACTGGTTACCCGTTTCGGAGGGTGCCAGCTTTAGAGAATCTGGAAGTTGACTTCGATAAACATATCCACCGCGACCGGCTTGCCGTCTTTCATGGCGGGCTTGAACTTGTACTGCCGCACCGCGTCTACGGCCTTCTGATCCAGTCCCATGCCGATACCGCGAACGACCCGAACGTGAGAGGGCTTGCCGTCGGCGTCGACTACCAGATACACGACGACGTTGCCGGAGAGCTTTGCTTTGCGTGCCTCTTCGGAGAACTCCGGCTCAACCTCGCTGATCAGTACGGGCGAACTTACGTCGCCCCCGATATGCATGACGCCGCCGCCGAGGTTTCCGCCGGAGCCGGGTCCGATGCCGGAGCCGCTTCCCGAACCGATGCCGGTTCCTGCACCGTTGCCCAGAGAGATGCCTTTGAGGGGGGATGTGGGCATGCCGAGATTGGGCATGGTGTTATTGGCCAGGTTGACGTCCTTCTGCACCTGAACGGTAGGCGTGATGGCCAGTTTGGGCGCAGCGGTTGGAGGAGCCATGGGGGGAAGAATCTGTTTCTGCGCCAGCACTGGCAGATGCCCCTGGCTTACCGGGGCAAGGTCATGCTGGCCTCCACCACCACCGATGGCCGTGAGCCGGGGCGCCATGGGCGGGGGGGGGACGGGCAGATTTACCTTTGCAACGCTCTGCTCCTGATTCATGACCTTCACCTCGGAGGCGATGAAGAGCGCAATGAGAAGGATGGCGATGACGTGCAGCCCGACGGCAATTCCAGCCGATGCGGGGCTGCGCTTGGTCGCCATGAGATCCGGCACGGCGATTGGCTTGGACTCCAGCACCAGCGGCGGAAGCTTGGGGGCGAAAAAAGCATCGCGGACGCTGGAGATGAGAGAGGCGAAGACTCCCTCCTCTTTGAGTTCTCCACTGAGATGCACAATCTCCGCCGGTCTGGGCTGGGCTGGCTCGGCGTGATCGGGTTCTACCTGATGTGCAGGGGGAGGCGGAAGCGTATCAATATCAGCCATAGGGAGTTGCGGGATCGGCGCGGTCCTATCTTTGAATCATCGATGAAATATCAACAGCGAGAGCAGTTCTAACGCCGGCCTTCGGTTCCAGGAAGGTAAGTCGTCGGGTCCCTGGATCATTTTACAAACTCCGGCCCAGGTCTGCTCAATTTAATAGACGCTCGAGACGGCAAAGAAGTAAGTGATTTTTGCAAAGGGATGGAGGGGCACCGCCGAGGCGGGGCGGCGAGCACGCCACCCCGCCGTTACAATAGAAGTTTGACTGTTTGATGCAGGGCTGCGCCTTGCTCGCCGCTAAGCGGTGTGATTGCCTTGTTTGCACCCCGAAATGGAGATGTAGATGGCGGAACATGACAAGAAGAAGGGGCTGAAGGGGACGCTGAATCTCCCCAGAACAGAGTTCGCGATGAAGGCGAATCTGCCTCAGAATGAACCGAAACGGCTGGCGGAGTGGGAGGAGGCAGGCCTTTACGAGCAGATTCGCAAGGCGCGGGAGGGGTCTCCCCAGTACATTCTGCACGACGGTCCGCCTTACGCCAACGGGGCGATTCATCTGGGCCATGCTCTGAACAAGTGCATCAAGGACTTTGTGGTCAAGACGAAGACCATGGCCGGTTTCGATGCGCCGTATGTGCCGGGGTGGGACTGCCACGGACTGCCGATCGAGATCAAGGTGGATGAGAAGCTGGGTGGCAAGAAGCTGCAGATGGACCCGGTGGAGGTGCGCAAGGCCTGCCGGGAGTATGCGGCAGAGTTTATCAACCTGCAGCGCGCGCAGTTCAAGCGCCTGGGGGTGTTTGGGCGCTGGGAGAAGCCATACGCCACGATGGACTTCGCCTACGAGGCGCGAATTCTGGAGACCTTTTACGGGTTCTACGAGAAGGGCTTTGTTTATAAGGGACTGAAGCCGGTGTACTGGTGCGCGCATGACCATACGGCTCTTGCTGAAGCCGAGGTGGAGTATGCCATGCACACCTCCCCCAGCGTCTATGTGCGCTACCGGCTGCGCAGCGCGCCGGAGAAGATCGATCCGCGCCTGCGTGGCCGGAGGGTGTGGACCATTATCTGGACGACGACGCCGTGGACGCTGCCGGCGTCGATGGCGGTGGCGTTCCACCCGGAGACGACCTATGTCGCCCTGGCCGGTGGCGATGGGGCTGAAGAGGATGTGTACATCGTGGCGGAGGCTCTTGTGGAGCAGGTGCAGGCCGCCTGCGATCTGCTGGGGAACCTTAAGGATTTTGTCCCGATCGCCACCTTCGCCGGGTCCAGGATGGATCGAGCGATATTCGCTCATCCCTTTCTTGACCGCGAGATTCTTGGCGTCAACGCCGATTATGTGACGACCGATCAAGGCACGGGCGCGGTCCACACGGCGCCGGCGCACGGCCCGGACGATTTTGCCACCGGGGTCCGCTACGAACTGCCGCTGACCTGCGACGTGGATGCGCAGGGCAAGCTGCGCAATGGGCTGCCGGAGTACGACGGGATGTTCGTCTTCAAGGCCAACGCCGCCATTGAGGATCTACTGGTGGCCAGGGGTGCGCTGTTGGGACGGCACCGGCTGGAGCACAAGTATCCGCACTGCTGGCGTTGCCACAAGCCGCTGATCTTTCGCGCCACCGAGCAGTGGTTTATCGGCATGGAGACGCCGGTGCTCTCAATGAAGACCGGTGTGAGCCAGGAGACCTTCCGGCAGCGGGCGCTGGAGGAGATCAAGCGGGTGAGCTGGGATCCGGCGTGGGGTGAGGAGCGCATCTCAAACATGATCGCCACCCGGCCCGACTGGTGTATCTCCCGGCAGCGGATCTGGGGCGTTCCGATCGCGGTGTTTCTGTGCGAGCGGTGTCACGAACCGCTGAACGAGGAAAAGATCAACCGGAGCGTGGTGAAACTCTTCGCCCGCGAGGGCGCAGATGCCTGGTACAGGCATGAGGCCGCGGAGATTCTCCCGGAGGGTACGGCGTGCCCGGCCTGTGGCGCGGTGATGGAGTTCCGCAAGGAGATGGACATCCTGGACGTGTGGTTTGAGAGTGGGGCCAGTTGGCACGCGGTGCTTGAGTTTGAGCCGGAGCTGCGCTGGCCGGCCGACCTTTACACGGAAGGGGGAGATCAGCATCGGGGGTGGTTCCACTCCTCGCTGCTGTGTTCGGTAGGGATCCGCGACGCTGCTCCGTACAAGATGGTGGCGACCAGCGGGTGGACGCTGGATGAGCAGGGACGGGCCTTTTCAAAGTCGCTGGGGAACGGTGTGGATCCAGTGGATGTGGCCAACCGCCTGGGTGGCGAGATTATCCGTTTGTGGGTAGCCAGCGTGGACTTCCGCGAGGACGTGGCAGCCAGCGAAAATCTGATGCAGCGTGTGAGCGAAAACTATCGCAAGCTGCGCAATACGATGCGTTTCCTGCTGAGCAATCTTGCCGACTTCGATCCGGCGGCTCATGCGGTGATCTGGGCGGAGATGCAGCCACTGGATCAGTACATTCTGGCGCGCACCGCGGAGCTGGATGTGGTGATCCGCAGGGCTTACGAAGAATTTGAGTTTCATCGGGCGTACCAGGCGTTGAATGAGTTCACCAACTCGGATCTGAGCGCGCTGTATCTGGACGTGGTCAAGGATCGGCTGTACACCTTTGCTCCCCAGCATCCTGCACGGCGGAGCGCGCAGACGGCGATATGGCGCATCGCCGAGGCGATGACCCGATTGATCGCTCCGATCCTCTCCTTTACTGCGGACGAGGTATGGCAGCACCTGCCCAGGGTGGAGGACCGGGCGGCGAGCGTGCACCTGGCGCTATTCCCGGAGATGTCTGAGGTGATACCGGGGAACATCGCCGCGCTGGAGGCGGATTGGGAGGTGTTGTCCCGGATCCGTCAGTTGGTGATGGTCGAGCTGGAGGAGTTGCGCCTGGCCAAGGCCATCGGAAAGAGCCTGGATGCGAGCGTGCGGGTGATTGCCACGGAGGGATCGCGGGAGGCCCAGGCGCTCGAGCGGTACGAGAGGGCGCTGGCGGAGTACTTCAACGTATCTCAGGCTACGGTGCAGTTTGTGGGCGCGAGCCAACAGGAGATGGCCGTGCTGATCGAAGCCAGAGTGGCGGATGGCGACAAGTGTGAGCGCTGCTGGCGGGTGATTGCGGATGTGGGCGTGGATTCCCGCTGGCCAACGGTGTGCTCGCGCTGCGCTGAGGCGCTTGAGGCGATGGACTTTCCGCCCATGGCAGGGGAGGGAGTCTGATGTCTACTGACGCCTCCCGGCCCAGGACGGAACTCGATATGCGCTGGTTGATGTTTTTGATTGCTGCCGCGGTGATCTTTCTGGACCGCGTGACCAAACACTGGATTGTGGCCCATATCGTGACCGGTCAGGCGATTGTGGTGCTCCCCAGGGTCTTTCGCCTCACCCATGTGCTCAACCCGGGCGCCTCCTTCAATCTGTTTGAATCAAGCGGATCACCGGGGCTGGTTCGTCACTTTCTGATTGGCTTTTCGATTGTTGCCGTCGGGGTGGTGCTGCTGCTGATCTGGAAGTCAGGTCAGAGGATCAGTGCGACCTCAGTCGGCCTGGCGCTGATCCTGGGCGGCGCGTGCGGGAATCTCTACGATCGCATGCGTTTTGGGTACGTCGTCGATTTTCTTGAGGTACACATCGTTCACTATCATTGGCCGGATTTCAATATGGCAGATTCGGCGATTGTGGTTGGAGTAAGTCTGCTTTTGCTGGAGATGCTGTGGCCGCAGAGGAGTGAGTGAGCTCGATGGGGAAGGATGCTCCAAAGGACAAGATTACGATTCGCGGTGCGCGAACCCATAACCTGAAGGGCATCGATGTGGATATACCGCACAACGCCCTGGTGGTGGTCAGTGGGGTCTCGGGCTCGGGGAAGTCTTCGCTGGCCTTTGATACCGTATACGCGGAGGGGCAGCGGCGTTACGTCGAGAGCCTGTCGGCCTACGCGCGGCAGTTCCTGGAGCGCATGGAGAAACCAGCGGTGGATTCGATCGACGGGCTGGCTCCCGCGATTGCCATCCGGCAGAAGAATCAGACGCGCAATCCGCGTTCGACAGTAGCGACAGCGACGGAGATCTACGATTACTTGCGTCTGCTCTATGCGCGCTGTGGAACCGTGACCTGCCTTCACTGCGGCGGCGTGGTGCGTCGCGATACGGTGGACGAGATTGTGGAGCGGATCTTCACCCTGCCGGAAGGTACGCGTCTGTATGCGCTGTTCCCTGTGGTGCGGCGCGAGGTGAAGTTGGAGGCGATGCGGCCGGCCGGTTGGAACGTGGAGGCGGATGGGGAAGAAGACGGCTCTCCGGCGGTGAAGGTGGCTGGCAGAAGGCCGGGCAGGGCGTCGAAGAACGTCCAGGCAGAGCCGAGAGCGGTTGCAACGACGGGCGCAGCATCTGCCGGGGAGTTGATGCGGGAGCGGCTGGGGGAGTTGCGCCGGCGAGGGTATAACCGGCTGTGGCAGGCGGAGACAGGCGGAGGAGCGGGGAAGATCGTTGAGTTCTCAACGCCGGAGTCTCTGCTGGAACTGGACTTTATGGCAGCCGCAGAGCGCCCGATTCATGTTCTTGTGGACCGGTTGGTGCTCTCACCGGATCTGCGACTGCGGATGGTGGATGCGATCGAGACGGGGTACCGCGAGGCGGGAGAAGTTGTGTTCCGCACAGTCCCGAGGGATGGAGATGGGGAGGCATCCGCGCCGGCTTCCGTGTTGCGATACTCTTCGGCCTTCGAGTGCTCAGACTGTCATCGCGCCTATCGCGAGCCGGAGCCCAGTCTGTTCAGCTTCAACAATCCTTACGGCGCGTGTCCGCGCTGCCAGGGCTTCGGCAATACCATCGACTTTGATCCCGACCTGATTGTTCCCAACCGCGCCAGGACGCTCGAAGAGGGTGCGATCGATCCCTGGACCAAGCCCAAGTACCGATCCTGGCACGGAGAGATGAAGCGGGCGGCCAAGGCAGAGGGCGTTCCGCTGGATGTGCCCTGGTTCAACCTGAGCGATGGGCAGCGGCGATTTATCGAAGAGGGCGGAGTCGCCTCCAGCTCCTGCCCGGGATGGCCTGGGATTCGCGGGTTCTTTGCCGAGTTGGAGCGCAAGAAGTACAAGCTGCATGTGCGGGTCTTTCTCTCCCGCTACCGGGGATACGCAACATGTCCGGAGTGCCGCGGCCGACGGCTTCGCGCCGAGGCGCTTGCCGTACTTTTGGAGGGGAAGAACATCGGTGAGGTCTGCGCGCTCACTATCCTTGAGGCGAGGGAGTTCCTGGAGCGGCTGGTGCTGAGGCCGTCGCAGCAGGAGATCGCCGGCAAGGTGCTGGACGAGGTGCGGCAGAGGGTGGGCTTTCTGCAACAGGTGGGGTTGGAGTACCTGACGCTGGACCGGTTGAGTTCCACCCTGAGCGGAGGGGAGGCACAGCGGATCCAACTGGCTGCAAGTCTGGGTTCGCGCCTGGTGGGAGCGCTGTACGTGCTCGATGAGCCCTCAATTGGCCTTCACCCCCGAGATACCGCGAAGTTGATTCACATCATGGAGGAGCTGCGCGATCTGGGAAATACGATTCTGGTGGTGGAGCATGATCCCGAGGTGATTCGAGCGGCGGACCATCTGCTCGATCTGGGGCCGGGCGCGGGCGAGTTGGGTGGAGAGTTGCTGGCCGAAGGTACGGTGAACGAGGTGAAGGAGATCCCTGGATCTGTCACCGGACGCTATCTGAGCGGGCGGGCGAGCATCCCGGTTCCCCGACATCGGCAGGAACCGGGCCGTGAGAGGCTGATGCTGCGTGGCGCCCGGATCCATAACCTGCGGGGCGTGGACGTAGATGTTCCTTTGGGGCTGCTGAGCTGTATTACAGGTGTCTCGGGTTCGGGAAAATCCACGCTGGTGCACCAGGTGCTCTACCGCGCGCTGTTGCGGGCGCTGGGACAGGAGGCCGGGGCACTGGAGACGGCGAACCTTTATCGGGAGATCTCCGGCTCGCAGTATCTGAACGACGTGGTGCTGGTCGATCAGTCGCCGATTGGACGCACACCACGCTCCAATCCGGTGACTTACATCAAGGCCTTCGATGCCATCCGGGAGTTGTTTGCCGCCCAGCCGGATGCGCGGCGAAAGGGCCTTACAGCGGGATCGTTCTCCTTCAATATTCCGGGCGGGCGTTGCGATGTGTGCGAAGGCGATGGCGTGGTGACTGTGGAGATGCAGTTTCTTGCCGACGTGGAACTGCCTTGTGAGCAGTGCAACGGGATGCGCTATCAGCCCTCCATTCTGGAGGTGAAGTACAAGGGGAAGAACATTCACGATGTGCTGGAGATGACGGTGCGCGAGGCGCTGGTATATTTTGCCGGTCATCCGAAGATCGCCGATCGGCTGGCGGTGCTGGATGAGGTAGGGCTGGGATATGTGCGCCTGGGCCAGAGCGCCACCACGCTGAGTGGAGGAGAGGCGCAGCGGGTGAAGCTGGCGCAGCATCTGGCCGCGGCGCGCTCCGGCGCCTCGGGTGGGGCGGCAGGGGTGCATGGGGCGGCGAAGCGCGCCGCCAGCCGGATTCTCTATATTCTGGATGAACCGACCACCGGGCTGCACTTTGAAGATGTTGCCAGGCTGCTTGTTGTCTTCCACAAGCTGATCGATGGCGGCGGTTCTGTGCTGGTGATCGAGCACAATCTGGACGTGATCAAGTGCGCGGACTGGGTGATTGATATGGGCCCGGAGGGCGGAGCGGGAGGCGGACAGGTCGTGGCGGCCGGAACTCCAGAGGATGTTGCCCAGGTGCAAGAATCTTACACAGGGCAATGGTTGAGAGCGGTGCTGCGGGGTTCTGATGCTCCACGCTCGCGGGAGGTCGCATGAGGTTTCGGAGCTTGTTCTTCTCGTCGTTCGCCGGCGCCGTGGTGCGCTGCGCCTCGACGGGCTGTCTGCTGGCTGGGCTGGCAACTTTGTCGGCGGCGCAGAATCTTCCGCCGGGAACGCACAGCGTGGATGACGGCGCGCAGCAGGATGCTTACGGAAGGCAGGTGAAGGCGGCCGAAAGCGCGCTGGAGCAGCAGGACTACAAGAAAGCTGAAGAGACGCTCAAGCTGCTGGCCGCGCAGAACCCAAAGGATGGACGGGTTCAGTATGATCTTGGCTTTGCGGAAGAGCGCGATGGAGAAGAGGCGGCTGCGGCGCAGGCCTACGCGGCCTCCATTGTCGCCAATCCGCAGTTTGCCGAACCCAAAGTTGCGTTGGGGTTGCTGGATGCCCGCGCCGGCCGATCGACCCAGGCCCGCAAAGAGCTCTCCGATGCAGCCAACCTGGCCACGGCCGCTCCCGAGCTGCGAGCGCGGGCGCTGCGTGCCCTCGCGCATCTGGATGAGGAGAACGATCCGGAGGCGGCGCGTCAGGAGCTGCTGGCGGCGTTGAAGCTGAGTCCGGAGACTCCCGATGACGTATTGATGAGCGCGGAGCTGGCCGCGCGCGCCAAGGACTGGGGCGATGCGGTGACGGCGTACCAGAAGGTGCTTGATCTGACGCCGGATGACGTGGATGCGACCGCGGGGCTGGCCCATGCGCTGCAGGAGGAGGGCCAGTTGACCGAGGCCGATTCGGTGCTCACACCGGCGTTGAAGCAGCATCCGGACGACGTGCGCCTGGTGGCGCAGGCGGCAGAGTTGTATGCGGCTGAGGGGAAGGCTTCGGCGGCGATTCCGTTGCTGGAGCAGTTGCGTTCCACCGATCCAAAGATTGCCGCCGATCCCGATACCACGCAGCTTCTGGCACAGCTCTACTATGTGAGCGGCGACAATGCCAAGGCAGGGCAACTCGACGAGCAGTTGCTGCTTCTGAGACCGAATGATCCCAAGCTGCTGGATGCGCTGGGAAGTACGCAGGTGATGCAGGGGCAGGATGCGGAGGCCGAAGCCACTCTGGAGAAAGCGGTTGCGTTGCGGGCCGGATTTGGCGACGACCAGGCGTGGGGGGAGGCCGAGGGCCATCTGGCCTTTGCGGCATCGAAGAACAACGATCCGCAGACCTGTCTGCAGGCCCTGGCGGCGCGAGCCACAGTGCTGCCGGAATCACCGACCTCGCTATTTCTGGAGGCGACGGCGTATGACCACTTGCGCAAGCGGAGTGAGGCGATCAAGGCCTACCAGGCGTTTCTGGCGGTTGCGGGAGGGAAGTTTCCCGACCAGGAGTGGCAGGCGAAGCAGCGCGTTCAGTTGCTGGACAAGGAGCGCTAGGGATATCGAGAGCGCGATGCGGCGAGCATGATAGGCTGAACCCAGCGTGCCGCGTTCTGCTCTGCCAAGCGTATCTCCTTCGCTCCTCTCGATCTTTGAGCAGGAGTACCGCGAGTTGCGGCCACGGGCCCCGATGCCGCTGTTGGAGGTAAAGCTCCGGCGATTTACCAGCCTGAACACGACAATACGGTTGCGCCGCGACGAGGATGGACAAGGTCGACTGGTAGTGCGGCTCTCGGATCTGCTGGAGCACGCTCCGGAGAGTGTTCACCAGGCGATCGCGCATATTCTGCTGGCCAAACTGTATCGCAAGCCGGTGGCTCCACTGCACGCTGACCGGTACCGGCGGTACACGCAGTCCGAGGCCGTCTCCCGGCAGGCTGAGCAGATACGGCAGATGCGCGGGAGAAAGGTGATCAGCTCGCCACAGGGCCGGGTCTATGACCTGAATGAGGTCTTTGAGGCGGTTAATCGGCGGTTCTTCCATGGGCTGATGGGAAGACCGGTTCTGACCTGGAGCGCGCATGTGGCCAAGCGGATGCTGGGGCACTACGATGCGGCGCACAACACGATTGTCGTGAGCCGCGTGTTCGACCGGCCGGGAACGCCACGGTATGCCATCGAGTATCTGCTGTATCACGAGATGCTGCATCTGAAGCACCCGGTGAAAGTGCGGGCGGGGCGCAGATGCGTGCACTCGCGGGAGTTTCAGGCTGAGGAGCGGTTGTTTCCGGAGTTGGATTTGGCCAGGGAGTTTTTGAAGAAGCTGTAGGACGCTGGATGGACGAGGCACCCTCTGGAATGGGAATGGACGGCCCCGATTGACCTGAAAAAAGAGGTCATATCGCAAGGGGGTTCATCATGCAGAAGGTTCCCGCCGCTCGGTTCAGTTTCCGGCGTCGTATCCGAATGGTCCGCAGGACAGAATCATTGAAGCCACGTCCATTGTGGAGGACATGCGACTTTTGATCCGCGACAAATTGATCGTGAAGTCTGGCCTGGTTCCTCTGGTGTATCCGGGTTTACGACACCGGCGGTCAGAGCAAAACTCGCGCTGGATCGCCGGGTCACGGCGCTGGGTCACTGGGCTGGGGTGAGGCCGGCGGCGGCAAGACGCTGTTGCACCAAGCTCAGAATGAGCTGCTGAATCGTGGCGATGGAGCTATCTCCGGCAAAGACCGCGACGCGGGCGGAGTCACGCCGCGCAATCTCGCAGTATTGCTCATGGACGCGGGTGTAGAAGCCGTCGTCCTCGCGCTCGAAGCGGTTCTCGTCGGCGCCTGTCTGGCGGGCGGTGCGTTGATTGCGGCCCCGGGCGCGACGTAGCGAAACCTCCAGCGGTGGAAGCAGAAGGACGGTAAGTTCCGGCTGGAAGTTGTTGCAGATCGCTCGATGCAGCGTGAGGATGCGATCGGTGCCCAGACCGCGGCCGGCCCCCTGGTAAGCCTCCGAAGAGTCGGTGTAGCGGTCGCAGAGAACGATGCTGCCCTCTGCCAGCGCCGGCAGGATGACCTGGCGGAGGCTCTGGGCGCGATCGGCGAACATCAGGGCCATCTCCGCCTCCGGGGCGATGGCGCCGAGGTCAGTCTCGCTGTGCGAGTCCAGCAGAATGGAGCGGATGCGGTCCCCGAGCGGCGTGCCGCCGGGCTGGCGGAGGGTGACGACGCGATGTCCGGCGGCTCGCAGCGCGTCTCCAAGGAGTCTGAGTTGGGTGGTTTTGCCCGATCCGTCAAGACCTTCAAAGGTGATGAAGAGACCGTTCCTGGAGAGATGGGTTGTTGCTTGGCTCACGATTGGAGTCTACTGCAAAGCCATGAGGGAAGAGGGGTTCAGCGGAGACGTGAGAGATTCAAGTTCCGTGAGATCGGCTCTTCAGTGGGATCTCAGTTTGGATTGCCAGCGGGCTGCAGCCCCGCTGAGGGTGGCCTGGAGGGCGCCCTGCTGGCCCTGATGCAGAGCGGGCCCGGCGGAGGAGTGGCCTTGCCGGGTGGCGTCGGTCCAAGAGATTCTGGTGGGGCCGTCGCCCGCAATCTGAAAGTTATAGTGATAGCTGGCTCCGGCGGCGAGGGAATCAAGCCCAAAGCTGGCATCCGGATAGTCGACTTCGATGAGGGAGACAGGCTGGGCACTGGCGTTGAAGATGGTCATCGAGACCTGGGGGGAGTGGCAGCCAGTGAGGCTTGCCAGCGTGGTCGCCAGAAGCACCGGGAGGGAGGCCAGGCACGTACGGCAGGAAGGCCGGTGCACCTGCAAAAAAAGCTTTGGGAGCGGCGCGATGCCGGCAGGAAAGTGCCTCATGAATTTAGCGTAGCAGTTTCTTCGGAGGGGCTTCCGCCTACTGCTGGCCGGACCGGGGGGAGAGGAGTTTCTCCAGAGCCGTAACGCGTTTGAGGAGTTCCGGCAGGCGGGCAACGGCGGCGACCGTGCGTAGCCAGGTGCGGTTGTCGGTAGCAGGGTAACCGCTGACAACCGCTCCGGGAGCAACGTCGGAGGGAATGCCGGTCTGGGCGGTGGCGATGGCCCCGTCGCCGATTGTCAGGTGACCGGCGGCGCCGACCTGGCCCGCCAGAATGACGTTTTTTCCCACGATGGTGGAGCCGCTGAGGCCAGTCTGGGCGCAGAGGAGGGTGTTTTCGCCCACGGAGGAGCCATGGCCCACCTGGACGAGATTGTCAATCTTGACTCCGGCGGCGATGTGAGTTGTGCCCACCGAGGCGCGATCGACGCAGGCGTTGGCTTGGACCTCGACGGCGTCTTCGAGAACTGCTGGACCGGATTGCATGATCTTGACCCAGCGGCCGCAGGAGTCCTTGGCAAAGCCAAAGCCGTCGGCTCCAATGATGGCTCCGTTCTGCAGAACGACATCATCGCCCAACTGACAGTTCTCTCGAATCACGGAGTGGGCGTGGGCCAGGAGCCGGTTACCGGCACGAACGCCCGGGTAGAGAACGGTATGGGGGAGCAGGACCGCGTCATCCCCGATGATGCAGCCGGCACCGATGACGACGTAGGCTCCGATGTGAGCGCGGGAGCCGATACTGGCGCTGGGGTCGATGACGGCAGTAGGGTGAACACCCGGTGGGTAGGACGGGGCCGGATGAAAGAGACCAATGACCTGGGACCAGGCGAGATAGGGGTTGGGGGTGCGCAGCGTGGGGGTCTTGAGGGACGCAAAGCCAGGTTCCACGATGAGGGCGCCGGCTTGGGTGCTATGAGCCAGGGCCACATACTTCGGGTTGGCAACAAAGGTGATGTGCGCCGGGCCGGCGGCTTCAATGCCGGAGACGCCTTCGATGACAACGGCGGCGGCGGACTCCATCGTCTGGTCCTGGCCAGGTACCAGGGTTGCTGCCAGAGTCTCTGCTAACTCACTGAGGTTCATAGAGCTGATTCTACTCGGCCCTCACCGGTCAAAAAGTGTGGGCTCGATGTCCGGGACCGGGCGGCGCTTGGAGGCATTTGAGGCGGGGGAGGGACGGCGTGAGGGGGCGGTGACCAAGCCAAGCACCTCAATCTGGGTGAGAGCGGACCGGGGAATGAAGAGACGCTGGGTGTTGGAGCGTGGATCGGGCGGGGTGAGGAAGAGACCGTGATCGGCGAGAAGAGAATCGATAAAGGCAATATCCAGGCTGGTCAGGCCCTCCAGCAGGTCGTTGTCGCGAAAGGTGAGCCGAAGCCAGAGGCCATCGCCACGCGGCCGTGAGGGGAAGGAGGAGCGGCCAATGCGCTCGGGATCAGACGTGTCCTCCAGGTTGAAATCCTTTACATAAGCAATTCGCTTGATGGTGTTGATCGGAATAGGATTCAGGCGACCATCCACCGTCATGAACTGGACCTGGCCCTGATGCAGAAAGCCAGCCTGAGGGAGGTAGCCCCAGGCAAGATCGTCGACATAGGAGCGAAGGATGGCTTTCTTTTGAGCTGGCGCCATAATGAGGACAGCGGGCCTCGCTGTTGCCACAATAATAGTGCAAAAGAGTAGCCAAGTGGTTCAAAAGCGTGTAGAATCGGACGTTGTGTGCTTAGATTACAGCTTTGTAAACCTTTTATATGCAGCGATTTAGGGCTGGCGCTTCTTGACAGTAGCGGTAGCCCGGAGCAACCCGCAATTCATTGAAGTTCCTCCTTTATGGCTGACTACATTTATCTGCTGCAAACGCGTTTAACCCCAGCTCAGCAAACCGCGCTGGAAGATGTCCGCCAGGTAGCCAAGGCGCGCTCGATGACCGTTTTTCTGGTTGGGGGAGCGGTGCGAGACCTGACCAGCGGCGCCCCGATCCGGGATCTTGATCTTGCGGTACAGGGTAACGCCAGCAAGCTCAACAAGGATTTGCAGAAGGCGGGCGGAGTCCTGATTGGGGAAGACGAAGCGACCCAGTGTTTGTACTACACGTTTGGCAGGGGAGTGCGCCTGTCCGTAGGGTCGACGCTGAGCGCGAGCTATCCGAAGCCGGGCAAGCCAGTATACAAAGCGGCGACGATCCTGGATGATCTGCATCGCCGAGATTTTACCGCCAATGCGATGGCGCTATCGCTGAATGATGGATCCTTCGGACTGCTGATGGACCCATTGAACGGCGTGGCGGATATTGAGAACCGCGAGCTGCGACTGGTCTCTAACTATGGGTTTCTGGAGGATCCGTCGCGGATGGTTCGGGCGACACGCCTGACGGCTCGGCTGGGCTGGCAGATGGAGGAGAAGACCCGGCAGAGGTATGAGAACGCCAAGGCAGAGAATGCGATAGCGGTACTTCAGCCCTGGCTGCAGCACTATGAGACGGAAGAGGTGTTCCACGAGGAAGATCCTCTGCGGGTACTGCGCCGCCTGGAGGCAGAGGGGTGGGCGCACGTGCTGTCACCAGCCTGGAGCTCTGAGAAGGTAAATGAGGTGGAGTTGGACAGGCTGCGGGACATGGTGGGTCGCCTGGAGTCGATGGGAATCTTTCCGGACCCCTCGGCGGCATGCTTTCCGCTGATGACTGCGAAGCTGGCTCCCAAAGATGTTGCTGCCTTGAAAAAGAGCTTTGCCCGGCCCGGATTTGCGGATCAGATTGAGGCTCTGGAGGCAGATACCAAAGCCTTTGCGGCGCTGTTTGCCAGCAAGGCGGCTGCGACGCCATCGGATGCATGGAAGATGCTGTTTGCGGCCAGGCCGGAGGCTGTGTTGTGGCTGGCGCACAGCACCAAGAGCGCGGCTGTGAAGGAGCGCTTTGAAGCCTTCTTTAATGATTGGTCGCAGGCGCGACAGAAGATTCCGTACCAGGTGATGCAGGAGATGCGGATCACTCCATCCCTGCCAGGGTACAACGCGCTGGTGGAGTCGCTGTTTTATGCGGTGATGGACGGCAAGCTGGAGACACCGGAGGCGATACGCGCCTTTCTGGAGCCCTACTCTCCCCCTGCCCCGGCTCCCTCTGTCGTCATTCGGCGAAAGGCTGTAAAACGGGAAACGAAGGCGGCCAAGCCGCGTAGCAAGAAGCCCGCTGAGGCAGGCGAAGCGATGAGCCTGGCGGCAGGGGCGGAGCCTGCGGTGTCGACAGGAGCGAAGCCTGTAGCCTCTTCTGGCCCGGAGAAGACAGTTGAAGCATCCAAGCCTGCTGCTATGGCGAAACCCCCGGCTGAGACGAGGTCTGCGGCGCCAGTTGGAGGCAAGGCAGTCTTGGAGCGCAAGGCAGCGGTTTTGGACACCAGAACCGCCGGAAAGAACGCGAAGACCTCTGCGGTGAAGAAGGCTGTGGCGAAGCCTGCCGCAACGTCGGCGGCGAAGAAAGCTGTTGTGAAGCCGGCGGCAAAGACCGCGGCAGCGAGGGGGCCTGTGGCGCCGCCAGCTTCCCGGAAGAAGCATGCGGGGAAGACCGTCTCCAGTAAGCCGGCCGCGACGAAAAAGGCAGGGGTGCCAGCGAAGAAGGCCGGTGGAGCCGGAGCGGGTAAGAAGAAGGCAGCGGGTAAGGCCGCTACAGGCAAGACGCTGAAGCCCGCTGCAAAGACCAAGGCAAAGCCTGCAGGGAAGGCGAAGCCGGCCAAGTTGAAGCGCTAAGGCACTTTGCGTTTATGTGTCCTCGAAAGCTCCAACCTTCAATGTGCGTTTTTCCGCATTCCACCCTTGCAGACTTGGCAACCGGGGTGGAGTGCGGTTTGGGTTGCACGCTCCTTCAGCAACCTCCGGCAACCGGAGAGTTGCTTTAGACGGAGCGGAAGCCAGCGCGCTGCATGGCGCGGGAGACCTCAGGGTTGCGCGAGAAGGTCTCCCAGACGAAGCCGGAGCGAAGGTTTTCGGCCATCAGGAGGCTGATTCCCAGGTCGATTCCCAGAACGTCCGGGTCATACCAGTTGGCCTGCGGATGAAAGGCGTCGCAGAAGCCGTACCGCCCCCATGCTTTGTCGCCGTAGCTGGCTTTGAGTGCCTGCTGCACGCGCAGACAGGCCTCGGGCAGGAACGGCAGCGATCCAGCCGTGGCATTGGGCACCACGGAGCCGTCGATGCCGCCGAAGCCCTGGCCCGAGGCGTTTGGACCTCCCCAGGCGGTGTAGCCGTGGGCTGAATCGGAGGCGCTGATACCCCAATAGTCGGGCGAGTACGGTTTGCCCAGCGAGATACAGAACGCCTGATGTGCCCGGGTAGCGGTGACGGAGTTGCTGAAGTAGTTCGCGTAGCGATCGCGCTGGTGACGGAAGTCAAACCACGCCTGGCTGTACTGCTCGGTAAAGATGGGATCATTACCGCTGATGTAGGAGAGTCTGTCGTAGTGAATCACCGGCCGGGACCAGGCGTACCAGCAGCCGGCAGGGATGGGGTGCGTCGGTGAGCCGATGGCCAGCAGATAGATCATCATCAACTCGCAGTATGCCTTCCAGCGGGCAGAGAGAAAGCCGGACTCCGGCTTCCAGCCCATGGAGAAGGTGGCGCTGCCGTTCACGGGCCCGTTGAGCATCCATGGCCAGTCAACACGGTTGTAGATCCGGGTGGCGAACTGTTGGATCTCAGCGTCCTGGTGAAAGTGTGCGCGGGCAGTGAGTACGCCACAGAGCAGAAGTGCTGTGTCGATGGAGGAGAGTTCGACGTCTTTGTAGCGGTCGCCGGTGTGCACGTCGTTGAAGTGGTAGTAGAAACCGTGAACGTTGGGCAGGTGTTCAGCGTGGAAGCGCAGGGTGCGTCGGACCTGCTCCAGAATCTGTGCCGGGGGATGGTAACCGCGGTGGTCGGCGATGCACAGTGCGGTGAGGCCAAAGCCGGTGGCGGCGATGGAGGCCATAGGACGTGGATCGAGCTGGCCGGTGGAGTTGTTCGTGGCACGGTCAAGAACCTGGCCCGTGGAGGGGCCGGCCTGCTCGATGAAGTAGAGGCAGGCGCGGCGTTCCATATCGTCCAGAAAGGCATCGTCGGCGGGGGTGAGTGTATAGGAGGCCTGCTCCTCCGGGGTGAGATGGAGGTCTGGTGGAGTGAGAGCAGGCTTCGAGGTTTGCGCCGCTGCATTCGTGGCCAGCGTCCTGAGGCCGGGCAGGAGGGTAGCGCCGGCCAGAAGCTTGAGGCAGTCACGCCGTTGCATTCTGAGATCTCCTCGTATCTATTTGGGTCGCATCTGCCGGTTTTGGTTGCATCTTTCCAGAGATACGATGCTGTTCTGTTGAAGCGTACGATCTTCAGGGTTGAACGAGTATGACCGCCAGACCATGCGCGGGAACGGTGAGCGCAAGTTTGCCGTCGTGCAGGTGATAGTGCTCGGTGGGGGCCATGGCTCCGGCGGCGCGGAGTTGAGCGACCTGCACGGGCGTGAGATCGCCGGGCGGACGGCCCATAGCGTCGAAGGCTTTGAGCACGTTGCCGTGATCCGGGTCGACGCGGAGAACGTCCACGGCGGCGTTCGGCGCCACATTGCGGAGGCTGAGTTGGAAGGTTTTGACCGGGCCTGCCGGCTCCTTGGGCCAGGTGTATGTAGAGCCTGAGCCAGTGGGTGGAGCGTAGTTCCAAAGGGCCAGCACCAGCTTGCCGTCCTCCGTCCGGGTCGCCAGAGCGGAGTCGGAGTCGACGGCCAGGCGGCGGTCGCCGAGCTGGTGAAGGATGCGGAAGTCGTTGAGTGCTGGCTTGGGGATATGCTCGGCGGCGACCAGTCCAAAGCCGCCGTAAAAGGGTGTATGCACCACGCCCTGTTCTTCAAAGACGTCAGAGAAGTCCCAGTAATCCATGCTCTGGGTGAGGCCGTCGCAGAGGCGGATGGTATTGGCCAGCCACGGGCCCATGTAGACGGAGTCGGTGACGTTCGGTTCGTTGGAGTAGCTGGCGCTGTATTCGGAGAAGATGAGCGGAAGATGGGGGTAGGGGGAGTCGAGGATCTGCTGGTGCACCATCTTGACGGCGAGATAGACCATCCGGCTGCGGGGGATGGCTTCGTGAGTGTGAAAGACGTTTTCCGATGTGTCGTTGCCGTAGACGTGGGTGGAGACGAAGTCGATGGGCGTATGGTGGGCGTTGACCCAGGCCAGGAAGGGCGTGACCCATGCAGCCTGCGCCGTTGCGGGCCCTCCGACTTGAAGGCGCGGAGAGACGGATTTGAGCGCACGAGCGGTGTGGTCGTAGAGCTCAAAGTAGGTCTGCTGACGGGGACGGCCACCCCAGAAGTCCAGATTGGGCTCGTTCCAGACTTCGAACTTCCAGGTGGAGACCTCATCGATGCCATAACGCTCGATCAGGTGACTGGCCAGGGCCTTGATCATGTTGTCCCAAAGGGCATAGTCCTTGGGCGGGGAGACGATGGGGCGATACCAGAAGGCCTGAACCAAGGATGGATCCTGGGCCATCTTCCTGGGCATGAAGCTGAGTTCAACGTATGGTTTGACGTGCTCGGCCAGAAGCCCGTCGTAGATCTCATCGACGTAAAAGAAGTTGTAGATCGAGGCGTCATGTGCGGCTTGCGCGGCCAGACCTGGGTTTTCGGTCTGGCGGCCGGGATCATAGAGGCCTACTTCGTCGTCCAGGATGCCGTGGAAGCGGATGGATTGGAAGTCCGTAGCCTGCTTGACGGTGTGAAGATCCTCCCGGTAGGAGGCGCGTAGCGCCAGGATGGCGTGACCCGAGCCAAAGGTCTGTTCCCAGAAGTGAGGAAAGGGAGTTGTGGGAGCCTTTGCGTCGATGACCAGCCGGACGGGGGCTTCAACCGGTGGTGAAGCAGGAGGCTTGGCCTGCGCATGCGCTGAGAGAGGCAGCGAACTGGCCGTGAGCAAGACGATCAACTCCGCGGCAAGAGCAGAGGCGGCGTGCAGTGCGACATTCAGGCGGAGGGAGGTCGAAGAGGTCTTTGTCATGGCTGAACCTTGATGAGCAAGAGGGTGTTGGGACTCAAGTCGACCGTGAGTCCGCCGTTGTGCAGGTGCGTCTGCTCCGGTGCTCCCAGGGCAGTCTGGTGGTTGAGTTCGACGACTTGAGACGGCGTTGGATCGACGGGGCTGCCCATGGCGGCATACCTGGGCAGGACGTTTCCGTGGTTGTTGTCTACACGCTGGATGGCGATGGCGGCGTCTGCAGGAACTCCGCGGAGGGTGAGGTCGAGTGTCTGCGTCGTGCCGCGATCGCCGGGGTCGACGAGGTTCCAGACGGCGATGGCCAGACCTCCGTCAGCCGTTTCGGTTGCGATCAGATCTTTCGCGTTGCTGGCGATACGACGGTCTCCTAGCTGGTGAAGCAGGCCAAAGGCATAGTAGCTGGGCTTGTAGATGCCACCCTTGGCGATGAGGCCGAAGTGGCCGTCAAACGGCCTCTGTATAGGACCATCTTCTTCGAAGACATCATCGAAGGTCCAGAAGGACATCTCGGTGACGCTGCCGTCACACTCGCGAACGGTGTTGGCCAGCGCCGGGCCCACGTAGGTAGTGTCCCGTGCGTCTTCGGCTCCGATGACGTTCCACTCCGTCCAGAGCAGTGGAAGGTGGGGCAGGGAGGAAGCATCGATCTCCTGACGAACCTTGGCAACAGCGCGGCAGACGCGATCATCTCTGGGTATCTTCTGATCCGTGTGGAAGAGATTCTGCACGGTGTCATCGGCGTAGCCGTGGGTGGAGACGAAGTCTATGGGAACGTGCATGGCGGCCGCATGGGCCAGGAAGGCAGGGATCCAGGAGGCAGCGGCGGTCGCCGGCCCTCCAACGCGCAGAAGTGGGCTGACGCGTTTGATGTCGCGGGCCGTGTGGTCATAGAGATCGAAGTAGCTCTGCTGGCGAGGAATTCCACCCCAGAAGTCGATGTTGGGCTCATTCCAGACCTCGAAGTACCACTGCGAAACCTCCTGGATACCATAGCGGTCTACAAGGTGCTGAGCCAGGTGCGTGATCATGTCATCCCATAACTCCCAGCTTTTGGGAGGAGAGACGTCCGGGTGATACCAGAAGACGTGCAGATCGCGGGGGTTGAAAGCGAGCTTTCGGGGCATGAAGCTGAGCTCCACAACGGGGCGGACGCCGTTCTGGAGCAGGCCATCGTAGATCTGATCGACGTAGGAGAAGTTGTAGACCGGGTTGCCGTGCGGGTCTTCGTTGTAGAGACCGACCTCATCGTCGAGGATGCCGTGAAACCGAACATAGCGAAAGTCAGCGACGTTGTGCACGGAGCGAATGTCACTGCGGTAGGAGTCGCGGAGGCTGAGGATGGCGTGGCCGGAACCGAAGATCTGCTCCCAGAAGTGTGGGAAGGGGGTGGTGGATGCCTGTGCGTCGATGGTGACGTGTTGGAGAGACTGGGCGCAAAGGGTTGAGCCAGGAGGCAACGCCAGAAGCAGGGTGAAGAGAGAGCAGCGGAGCCAGTGGTTCATGGTGAAACTCCTGTGGTTTTATGGACGAGATCGGCGCGAACCTCTGGAGAACGGCCGGACAGTCTTCTGGAGCAGACTGTGCCTGTGATGCCTGGCGCGCCAGCCTGCGCAGCAACTCCCGCAAACGATTGTGCATTGCCTAATATCTGCTCCGAACAGGACGTCTGTCAACCACAAGACGAGATTGCGGCGCAGCGACTCTCTGGTTGCCGCCGGCGAGCGATGAAGCCAATCCCTGACGGCAATCGTCTCCAGCGACCAGAGGTGTGTAGAAACGCACGTTCTGCAAAAGCGCAGCCCCGCATTCCTGTAGGCCATTCCAGGCACCGAACGAACCGTCAAGCCGTCGGCACGCCGGATTCTTCACTCGTCGACGATCACCCATGCTGGACTCGGGGATGCGGTCCGTAGAATTGTGCCAACCTGTGGGGCTGGGAGATGTGTGGCGCAGATCGAGATTGCAACCCATTGCGGGGCAACCGGAGGCTCTGCCTGCTCTGCGGTGGCACGGCCAGGGAGGTAGGAGCGGTGGTTGGCGGTTGGGTCTGGAAATGGGGTGAAGGCGGCAGCGTGCAGAGAGGCTCTCACCGTTGAAGATGCTCCTGGATGTCGGAGTTTCGTACGCTGCTGGAGAGGACCTTCTGCCTGGATGGTGGAACGCCTGCCATTATGATGAAAAGGCGAATGGCTGCTTCAGGACGGCAATTATGAGATCGAAGGTTGCTATCATCGCGGCATTGCCGCACGAGTTGGCTCGGCTGGTACGGGGAGTCAGACGGGATCCGGCTTGGGCGAAGCAGGGGGTGTGGCTCTACCGGCTGGAGAAGGCCGTGGTGGTGGCTGCCGGAATGGGAGCTGAGCGAGTCACGGTGGCTGTGGAGGCTGCACTGACCGCGGACGGTGTGGAGACGCTGCTTTCCACGGGGCTGGCGGGAGCATGTGCGCCCGGCCTGGCTGCAGGGACTGTTCTGGAGGCGAACTGGGTGGTGGATGCCGGAAGCGGGGAACGCTTTGCTGCCATCGGTACGCAGGCTGCTGAGGGAGGATCGGTTCTGGTGACCACGGCGCGGGTTGCCGGTGTTCAGCAGAAGACCGAGCTGGCCAGCCGCTATGGAGCGGCGATGGTGGATATGGAGGCGGCATCGGTGGCCCGGATGGCGCAGGGGCTGGGGCTGGGCTTTCGGGCGATCAAAGGAATCTCAGACGAAAGCGATGTCGAGTTAAGTTCGCTGGAGGCCTTTGCTGGAGATCTGGGAACGTTCCGTACCGGCGCCTTTGCTCTGCACACAGCGTTGCGGCCGATGGAGTGGCGAAGGGCGGTGGCCCTGGGGCGCGCCAGCGCCCGGGCGCTGGCCGGGCTGGAGGCGAGGTTAAGAGAGGTAGTTGAGAGGCTCTGATCGTCGCAGTAGCACCCGCTGGATCCGCTTGGACGGCTTCCGATGCAGGCCTGAGCCTGGGTGACCGCCGAAAGAGAGCAGTTCTAAGCCGTGGTTGGATGAAGATGAATGACCATGCGAGCGTAACTGCCGGTAGGCGGGGAGCTGCCCCACTCGGCCTCGTCGACGAGGGCCTGGATGAGAAACATTCCCATGCCGCGGGCGGTCTCCTGTTCCTGCATCTTTTTATCGATGTCCGGGGTATGGGGCGTGCTGGTTCCGGAG
Source organism: Acidobacteriota bacterium (assembly GCA_021806005.1). Lineage (GTDB taxonomy): Bacteria > Acidobacteriota > Terriglobia > Terriglobales > Acidobacteriaceae > Granulicella. Next base: position 68,369 of record JAJZDM010000001.1, read on the forward strand.
TGGGAGGGGCCATCACCTGTATCTGTGACTTTGATCTCGAGAGAGCCTGGACCGGCAGAGAGGATTACGCCGACGCTGAGGGAGTCGTCGAGTCTGTTGCCGTGCTCCATGGCGTTGATGCAGGCCTCTGCCACGGCAGTTTTGAGGTCTTCGATGCGCTCTTCGCTGAAGCCCATCAGGCGGGCCAGATTGGCGGCCGTGTTCATCGCCACCTTCTCGTATCCGAGCCGGGAGGGGAGTTGAAGTTCGACCCTTTTACTTGCGGTTCTCTCGCCAGGCGCAGGGCTTGCGCTGCTGCTCGTCGCATTGTCGATCAATGCCATCCTCCCTCTCTCCCCTTGTGCGTGGGGGGTGAGAAGACACTGTAAGCCAAATGTAGCGTAGCAGTATCGGTTGCCTCTCAGAGGAAAATCTTGAGGGATGAGCCTGAAGTAAAACGGTTATGGGGTGGAGGTGCATGAGGTACACTTGCAGCAGTTACGCGCCGGAACCGAGCATCGACACCCGTTGATCGCAAGTGCAGAAGGAGGCATAGCCATGAGCCTGACGATGAAGACCCGGGAAGTAAGTGGGGTGACCGTTCTGGATCTGTCCGGGAAGATTACCCTGGGCGAAGGTGGAAAAACCCTGCGGGATGAGGTGCGGATGCTTCTGGCCAAGGGGGTCCGCAAGATGGTGCTGAACCTGGCCGAGGTAAGCTACATCGACAGTTCGGGGCTGGGTGAGCTGGTGAGCGCCTACACCGCAGCCAAAAATCAGGGTGGCGAGTTGAAGCTTGTGAACCTGACCCACAGGGTCCGTGATCTGCTGGTGATCACCAAGCTGGTCACAGTCTTTGACGTCAAGGACGATGAGGCTGCGGCTGTAGCCTCGTTCGCTTAGCCTCCGCGACGGGGGCGGGCGGCGGCTGGTCTTTTGGAAGACCAGTAAGGGACAGTCCTGCGGTAGACAAGCAGGGTTCCAAGGACGCATCTCCGGCTAAGGGAGATGCATATTGTGTTGTCTGCTGAGGGCGGAGCGCACGCGGTGGCGCGCAGGCAAGCTTCGGGGGATACAAGTAAAAAGGCCAACCGCATGATGGGTTGACCCGAAGAGAAGACTTGGTGCGGAGGAGGGGACTTGAACCCCTATGCCTTGCGGCGCTAGCACCTCAAGCTAGTGCGTCTGCCAATTTCGCCACCTCCGCGTGGGCCCGGCACACGCGAGACGCATGACAGGGAAGACGCGCAACCACCAGACCAGTATAGCATCCTGCACCCGGGCCAGATCGGAGGCTGAGATACGTCGGATTCAGAGGCTCCGGTTGAGCATGGAACGGAGTTCTTCGGGGTGATGGCAGTGTGCCATGGCGGTCTCTCGCAGGATGCGCCGAGTGCGTACGAGCTCAGCCAGTGACTGATCCATGGTCGTCATCCCATCGGCAACTCCGGTGGAGACCTGGGAGCGAATCTGATGATCCTGAGCGGTGCGTATCAGGTTGCGAATTCCGTTGGTGGCCACCATGATCTCCAGGGCAGGAAAGCGTCCTGCCTGACCGGCTGCCGGCACCAGTTGCTGGGCGATGATGGCCAGCAGCGCCAGCGAAAGTTGCTGGCGAATCTGAATCTGGTTGCTGGAAGGAAAGCTGTCCAGCAGCCGAGACATGGTCTGCGCGGTGTCGTTGGTATGCAGCGAAGAGAGAACCAGGTGTCCGGTCTCGGCAGCGGTCAGGGCTGCGGCCATGGTCTCGGTATCCCGCATCTCTCCGATCAAAATCACATCCGGACTCTGGCGCAGGACAGCGCGAACCGCCTGAGAGAAGCCTGGGGTGTCGTATCCCACCTCGATCTGCTCGATGATGGAGTTGCGGTTGACGTGCTGATACTCGACAGGATCTTCGATGGTGATGATATGTTCGCGACGGCGAGCGTTGATGAGGTGAACGAGCGCCGCCATGGTGGAGGTCTTTCCGCTGCCGGTGGGGCCGGTGAAGAGAATGAGCCCCTGGCGGCGTTCAACCAGTCGGCCCAGGATGGGGGGCAGGTTCAGCGACTCCAGCGTAGGGATCTGCGCAGGGAGCAGACGGATGCTGGCCGCCAGGGTTGCACGCTGGTAGTGAATGTTGGCCCGGAACCTTCCCAGCGATCCCCGAACGAAACAGAAGTCGATGACCCGGCGGCTTTCCAGCTCTTTGGCCTGTTCCGCGGTCAGCAGGGGCAGAAGCAGTCTGCGCAGATCCTCGGCCGAGAGCGCTTTGCCCGTGGAAGGGATGAGAACTCCGCTCACCCGCAGAGTGAGTCCCGCGCCGGCGATGAGGAGAATGTCAGAGGCGTTGCGTTCGATCGCCTGGGCCAGAAATGTGTCCAGATAGGGATCGGGATCGACTCTCTTCTCGCCGTCTGCGACAGCCTTACTGGAAGAACCGGCCTTCGGGGCGGGTACCGATCGATTCAGTTCGTAGACGAGCTGTGAAAGATCGCTCTCATACTCAGCCATCCAACCTCCTTGCCTCCTTGGTCCAGCAGATTCAGGTTCGGTTTCGCACGTCCATCCTTGGCTCAATCGTTGACTCGGGTCCGGAGACCTCCATCCCTTCGAGAGCGGATTGCGTGCTCTCTGCTTAGACGCAGAAAATGGGCCGAAGACTCCAGGCGGGTGCCCGAAGTCAGCCGCTGGGGTAGACTCATTCGCAATGAGGATCCCATGCGGACCAACATTTTGCTTGCAATGTTTCTCTCTGGAGCGGTGGCCGGAGCCGTGCCGATGGCCAGGGCGCAAGGCTTGACGGCAGCGGCTGACCAGATATCTTCGAACTCTCAGGCGCCGGCGGGGCGATGGGCGATTGTGATGCATGGCGGCGCGGGCGTGATTGAGCGCTCGACGATGACTCCTGAGCGTGAGGCGGCTTATCGCGCCGGGATGGATCGCGCGATCCATGCAGCGGCGAAGGTGCTGGAGGCCAACGGATCGGCGGTGGATGCGGTGGAGGCCGGGCTGCGGGTTCTGGAGGACGATCCACTCTTCAACGCAGGGAAGGGCGCGGTGTTTGCGGCCGATGGAAAGAACGAGCTTGACGCCGCCATCATGGACGGAAAGACGATGGAGGCTGGGGCGGTAGCCGGGGTGATGCGAACCAAAAACCCGATCTCCCTGGCCAAAGCGGTGATGGAGCGGTCGCAGTTTGTGCTGCTTAGCGGCAGCGGAGCGGATGACTTTGCGGCCAGTGTGGGCTTGCAGCAGGTGGATCCCTCCTACTTCTTCACCGAGGAGCGGTGGGAGAGCCTGATTCGCTACCTGAAGGAGAATGGACTGCCGATCCCGGCGCGCCCCGCCGGAGCGCCGCCTGCGCCGGAGAAGCCCATTGCGCAGTTGGAGGGTCCCGATGTGCATGCCTGGGGAACAACGGGGATCGTGGTGCGAGATCGCGCGGGGAACATCGCCGCTGGAACCTCTACGGGAGGGCTTACAGGCAAGCGCTTCGGGAGGATCGGTGATTCGCCGCTGATTGGTGCGGGGACGTATGCCTCCAACCAGTCCTGCGGCGTCTCTGCGACCGGAACGGGAGAGTACTTCATCCGGCTGACCGTGGCGCGCACCGTCTGCGCGCTGGTCGAGTACAAGGGGATGCGCCTGCAGGAGGCTGTCAACGAGGTGATCGATGGTCAGCTTGCAGCCATGAAGGGGGATGGCGGAGCGATTGCCATGACGCCGGACGGACAGATCGCCTGGGCCTTCAACACCCCGGGGATGTTTCGCGCACGCCTGATCGAAGGGGGCAAGGTGCAGATTGGTATCTATCGCGATGAGCCTTAGCGGTTGCGAGAGATCTGCGGTGGCCTCCGGACCGGATTGCCGGAGCCTTCCTCAAAAGCCGTTCGCGGTCGAAGCTTCCGTTACTCCTGCAGCAGCGATGGTTTAGAAGTAATCAAGCAATTCCGGAAAGCTGTTCAACTCCAATAAGCGCGTCACCCCGGACGGGGAGTCGACGCTCTCATGCTCCAGAATCCATGTGCAGGCGTGGGGGATGAAGACGGCATGCAGGCCTGCGGCCAGCGCCGGATTGATATCGGATCGGGGCGAGTTCCCGATCATCCAGGTAGTGGATGGATCGCAGCGATGACGTTGGATGACACTCCGATAAGCTTCGGCGCTCTTCTCGGCAGGAACCTCAACGGCGTTGAAGAGGGCCTGCAGGCCCGAACGCTGGAGTTTACCCGTCTGCTCCTCAAGGTTTCCTTTGGTGACCAGAATCAGGCGATGGCGCTGCCTCAGAGTCTCGAGCGTCTCCGCCACGCCGGTGAGGAGTTCGATCTCATTGGATGCGATCGCCTCAGTGAAGGCGAGAATTCTGGCTTGACGTTCGGGGGTGATCGCGGTCTCCGTGAGCTGTTCGAAGCAGTCCACGAGGGAACGTCGAAAGCTCTGGATTCCGTATCCATGGACCGCGATCGTGGCGCGTTCGCAGTGGTTGAGATGCTCCCGGACCTGGGCGGGTGTATGCGTCTGGTGATCCAGATCGGAGATGAAGGAGGCGATAGCCCGCTCGAAGTAGATGTTGTTCTCCCACAACGTGTCATCGGCGTCGATCAGCAGGGTCTGGTTCGACAGGCGAGCGGGAGCGGAGGCATTGGAACTCATGGGACGATTGTAGCCGGATCGCCTCCTGCCGATTCACTCCGGGGACGCCTGCGAGGAGGCTCGCGGCGGGCTCCGGATCCGCTGTTTTGGCTGGAACTCATGGGGCGAGGCTGCCCGCTGCCCGCTGCCATCCGGCATCCGCAGGAGGCTCGAAGAATGAGGGTTCCGGGCAGCATCACATGGGTTGCCTTCTCCGCGGAGCCGCCCTCGGTCTGATTGGCGGTGCGGCGCAGCAGTTGCTGCACGGCTCTTCGGGCCAGCTCTTCCGCAGGTTGGGCCAATGTGGTCAGTGGCGGGTGAATGAAACTGGAAAATTCCATGTCGTCGATTCCGATCAGCCCGATGTCGTGCAGATCGAACGGGATCTCCTGCAGAGCGGAGAGGATCGCCAGCGTGACCGAGTAGCTTACAGAGAGAATGGCGCTTGAGGGGCCAGGTCTTTCTACGACGGCGCGCAGATCTTCCCGCAACTGCTCCGCATCCTGCCAGATGATGGTCTGCGGATGCTTGCCGGCGGATTCCATCGCATCCTTATACCCCCGAAGACGGTCCTGTAGGGACTGGAGGGGCTGGAGCTTATAGGCAACGTTAACCGCGATGATATGCGAGTACTCATGGCTGAGGAGATGCTCGGTTGCCTTTCGTCCGGCCCTGTAGTTGTCCAGCACCACGGAGTCGATCGATTTGTCCAGGGTGCGGTCAAAGGCCACCAGCGGGGTATTGCCAAGCAGGGTGCGCACCTGGGAAACGTTGGTTCCGGCCGCGGGAAGCAGAATCACTCCATCTACCTGGGCCCGCTTGAGAGAAGCCAACTGCTCCTGTTGCAGCTTTGCGTCCTCCTGGTGGGTAAGTAGCATCACGGTGAAACCGCTGAGGCGGGCCTCGTCCTGAATCGTGCGCATGGCATGGCCATAGAACACGTTGTTGACGTGCGGAAACAGGAGGCCAAGCGTCTGGGTTCTGCCGATTCTGAGGCTGCGGGCCACAGCATTGGGCTGGTATCCCAATGCGGCGATTGCCCGCTGGATACGTTCCGCTACCTTGGGGCTGACGGACTTGCTTCCTCGCACATGCCGGGACACGGTCGATGGACCTACGTCCGCTGCAAGCGCAACATCAATGATGGTGGGGCGTTTCCTCTCTGGCATGATAAGCGGCGAAGCAACTCTCCTTATTAAAGGTAAAGCAGGGGGGCACGGTTCAAGGCTTGTTGAAAACGCTCCGAAGCATCTACCGGGGCGCAGCACATTATGGAACAGCAGGCAGAGCTGCGCAATGGAGTGGGTGACGGGCTGCGGGAAGCTTGGCCTTGCAGCGAATCCTGACGACGGGCGTAAGAGGGATCGGCAGCGCCGATGTGGGGTGCGGCCTGACCGGATTGGGGGAAAGAGCCATTGCAGGGTGCGGAGGCGGATTCCACTTGCTGGAATCTCGCCGAAGGGTGCGGATTTATCGTTTCTCTGATCCGAAGAGAGAGGGAAGATGAGCCGTTTGGCGACCTTCGAGTTGATTCGCTGTGGACAGGGGTTCCGGGGCTGTAAGACGAAGGCATGTTTGTTGAAGTAGACGTTGGCGGCGGGCCGGACGCCGCAGGATGCGAGGAAAGAAAAGAGCTGAACAGGTGACGAAGTGGGGAAGGGCAAGGACGTTCACGGTGAGCGACAACGGTTTGCTGACGTGGCGCCAGCAATCTTCTTGACGGAACTGTTTTCCAGTTGCTACCATCGGTCGAGTTGTGGCAACGTTGCCAGAATGCAACCGGGAACTGCTCCGAGGCTGTCTCCAAGCCCTCGGCCGCTTTGCCGGGAAAGATGACATCAGTCGAAGAGGCAGGGCGAAGCGGAGAAGTCGGCCGAGGCGCCCGGGAGCTTTTTTGCAGGAAGCCGAGGACCCTGGATGAGATGCGTTGCAGCTTCAATGATGGCCGCTATCCTGCTGGCAGGCGCTGCCGCCGAGGCCCAGAATGTGGTGGTCCGCGTTTCACCGAACGCTCCCAGAACTCCGGCAAACGACACCTTGTTTCCAACGGTTCAGATGGCGATGGATCACGCTCCACAGCCCGGACCGGGGGGCCGTCTGACCATCCAGATCGCGCCCGGCGTCTATCACGAGCGCGTCATCATCACGCAGAACCGGGCGCGGACGACGTTGCAGGGCATGGGGGCAGGACCTGAGGATGTAGTGATCAGCGCTGCCCAGAACGCGAAGAGCGCCGGCGGCACCTTCTTTTCCTCCACCGTAGAGGCGTACGGTGCCGAGTTTGAGGCTGACAATCTGACGTTCGAGAATGCCGCCGGTCCTACTGGACAAGCGGTTGCGCTGACAGTTCGATCGGATCGTGCGGTGCTGAAGCACTGCCGGTTCCTGGGCGATCAGGACACGCTGTTTGCCGACTACGGCCGGCAGTATTATGTGGACGACTACATTCAGGGCGGCGTTGACTTCATCTTTGGAGACGCCGCGGCAGTATTTGCCGAAAGCGAGATTCATATCATTCGCCCAGGTTACCTGACGGCCCAGTCCCGTACCGGACCGGATCAGGCTACCGGTTATGTCTTTTTGCATGACCGGATCACAGCGGCGGATATGGGAGACAGGCCGTTCTTCCTGGGGCGTCCCTGGCGTTCCTACTCGCGGGTGGTCTTTCTGGATACGGAGATGCCGGCAAGCCTGAGCCCGCAGGGATGGACCGCCTGGAGGAAGGGTGGGTCTATTGAAGATACGTTTTATGCTGAGCGGGGCAGCACCGGCCAGGGAGCGCGCATCCCCTCCCGGCTGGCTGGCTCGCATCAGTTGAGCGCTGCTCAGGCAGCGGAGTTTCTACCCCAGATGTTTCTAGCCGGGCCTGACCACTGGGACCCCATTGCGGAGGCGGCGCGCCTGCCCTAGATGAGGATGCGTGGTGCAGATTCGGTTGTAAGTTCTGTTCGGGATCCCTTCCTGGGCGAGCCGTTCGCGGACTGGTTCAGACGGGAATCCAATTATCAACCCATCGCTGCGCGGTGGAGCGCAGACGGTCGATGAACGGCAACGTCACCCGTTCAAGCCAGGAACGAAGAGGAGATAGCATGTCGAAGCAGAAGGTATTACCGAGATTCTCTGTAGGGGTGGGCGATCGTTTTGCTCACCAGGCCAAGGCACAGCTTTTGGCCTGCATTCAGGCCGCAGAGGCTGGTGTGGAAGTGGTTCCGGTGTGGAACAAGAGCAACCGCGAGCACACAATCATCGGTACCGAACCAAGCCAGACGCGCGCCGCAGCCGATGCTGCGGTGAAGGCGCTGGGCTGGGAAAAGCCCTACTTCGTCGATGCAGATCACATCTCCCTGAAGACGGTGGAGCGGTTTCTGGAGCCGAGTGATTTCTTCACGCTTGATGTTGCCGAGGAGATTGGCAAGCCGGCTCTGCCGGAGGACGTGGAGGCATTCCTCGCGGCCCATCCCGAGTTGCTGGGCTCGGTGAGCATTCCGCGGATCGCTGAACCTTTCAAGACAGATGCGGCCTTTGTCCGCGGGGTGGCGAACAAGTTTCTGGCCGCGGTGAAGGATGCGGGCAGGATCTATCGTCTTCTGGTGGAGCGCAAAGGCGAAGGTAACTTTATCCCGGAGATCTCGATGGACGAGACGGATCTGCCGCAGACTCCTGTGGAGTTGCTGATCATCCTCGCCGCGATCGCGGACGAGAGGATTCCGATCCAGACCATTGCGCCGAAGTTTACCGGTCGCTTCAACAAAGGGGTGGACTATGTTGGCGATGTGGCGCAGTTTGCCAAGGAGTTCGAGGAAGATCTGGCGACCATCGAGTTCGCGATTAAACGCTACGGCCTGCCGGAGAACCTGAAGCTGAGCGTACACTCGGGCTCCGACAAGTTCTCGATCTACAAGTCCATTCACCAGGCGGTGACCAAGTTCAACGCAGGAGTCCACGTCAAGACGGCGGGCACCACGTGGCTGGAGGAGTTGATTGGTCTGGCCGAGGCCGGCGGAGGTGGGTTGGAGATTGCCAAAGAGGTCTATTGCGAGGCGTATGCGCACGCCGAGGAGTTGTGCAAGCCCTACGCCACGGTGATCGACATCGATGATGCCCGTCTGCCCCAGCCGGAGGCAGTGCAGGGTTGGACGAGCGAGCAGTTTACCTCTGCCCTGCGGCATGACCAGAGCAACCCGGCATATAATCCTAGCTTTCGGCAACTTTTGCATGTTGGCTTCAAGGTGGCGGCCAAGATGGGCGATCGCTATCTCCTGGCTCTGGAAGAGAACCATGAGATCGTCGCGCGCAATGTTACGGTCAACCTGTATGAACGTCATATACGGCCTATCTTTTTAGGACAGTAGTCTGGAGCCAGGAGGTACAGGATAGCGACGATGATTGTTGTGCTCATGGGTGTCAGCGGATCAGGAAAGACGACCATAGGCGAGCTTCTGGCCAGCCGGATGCATGCGGTCTTCGCCGATGCGGATAGCTATCACTCCGCAGCGAACAAGGCCAAGATGGCGTCCGGCCAGCCGCTCACCGATCAGGATCGCATCCCCTGGCTGGAGCGTCTCAACCTGCTGATGGCAGAGTGGATCCATCGCGGCGAGAGCGGCGTGCTAGCCTGTTCGGCACTGAAGGATAGCTATCGCAGGACGCTGGTGCGTTATCTGCCGCAGGGGGCGGTGCTCTTTGTATGGCTGGATGGTTCGAAGGATCTGATCGCCGGGCGACTGGCCGAGCGCAAGAACCACTATATGAATCCGAACCTCCTGGATAGCCAGTTTGCTACCCTGGAGCCGCCCTCTGATGCGCTGCGGATCGTCAATGATCGGGCGCCGGAAGAGGTGGTCCATGAGATCATGCAACACGTGAAAGGTGAAGAGGAATAGATCGATGGCATCCAAGTTGTTTGACCTGGCAGGGAAGAGCGCAGTTGTGGTTGGAGGCACCTCGGGGATCGGGTTGGCGATGGCCGTAGGTCTGGCAGAGGCCGGCGCGGATGTGGTGGCGACCAGCCGCCGCAAGGAGCAGGTGGAGGAGGCGGCAAAGGCCATCGAAGCCGCGGGCGCGCGGACACTTCGTCTTACCTCGGACGTAGCCGATCGCGCCAGCCTGGAGGCGCTCTGTGCGGCGACGGTGGAGGCCTTTGGAAAGGTCGACATCCTGATCAACTGCGCCGGCAAGATCAAGCGCGCTCCCACGCTGGACTTTCCCGAGGAGGAGTGGCAGTCGATCATGGACACCAACGTTACCGGGACGCTGCGCGCCTGCCAGATCTTCGGACGGCCGATGCTGGACCGAGGTTACGGCCGGATTATCAACATCGCCTCTCTGAACAGCTTTGTCAGCCTGAAGGAGGTGACGGCCTACGCTTGTTCGAAGGCCGCGGTTGCGGCGCTTACCCGGTCGCTGGCCGTGGAGTGGAGCGCGCAGGGCGTGACGGTGAACGCGATTGCGCCGGGCGTATTTCGCACCGCGCTGAACCAGAAGTTGCTGGACGAGAGTCCGCGCGGCAAGGAGTTGCAGATGCGCACTCCGATGAATCGCTTTGGCAAGACCGAGGAGTTGATCGGCGCCGCGATCTATCTGGCCTCCGATGCGGCTTCATTTGTGACCGGTGAGATTCTGGTGGTGGACGGCGGTTTTCTGGCCAGCGGGGTGAACCAGTAGGCCACTGCCTGATCGCAGGCTTGTCCGCAGCATCCTGAATCCATCCGGGATCGAGGATGGGTTCAGGATGGATTGCGGAACGTGTCCGGGCGCAGGGATGCGCCTTCGTCCGGTTTGATGACGGGACGCGCCTTTGAAGAGACTCTTCGCGATGAAAAAGCCGGGTGGGTTCCTCGTCGTCCTGTTTTGTTCATTGTTGCTTGCCGCCGCGAGCGTAGGAGCAACGGCGCAGGAGCAGCACTCGTTTACGATTCAGGGCGGGCAGTTTGAGCTTGACGGCAAGCCGTTCCAGATTCTCTCCGGCGAGATGCACTATGCGCGCATCCCGCGCGCCTATTGGCGCCAGCGGATGAAGATGGCCAAGGCGATGGGGCTCAACACGATCGCCACCTACGTCTTCTGGAACGTCCATGAACCGGAGCCGGGCAAGTGGAACTTCAGCGGCAACGCCGATCTCGCCGAGTTCCTGAGAGAGGCTCAGCAGGAGGGACTCTACGTGATTCTGCGCGCCGGCCCCTACTCCTGCGCTGAGTGGGAGTTTGGCGGTTTTCCAGCGTGGTTGCTGGCGGACAGCAGGATGGATACGGCGCTGCGTTCGGATGATCCTGCCTTCATGGCCCCTGCCGAGCGCTGGCTGATGAAGCTGGGTGAGGTGGCGGCGCCGTTCCAGATCGGCCGCGGTGGTCCCATCATCGCCGTGCAGATGGAAAATGAGTACGGCGATTTCGGCTCCGACAAGAACTATCTTCGCCATGTGCGCGACGTCTTCCAGCGCGCCGGATTTGCCGATGCGTTGTTGTTTACGACCAATCCCACAAGAGGGGAGGAGAATGGTTCGATCGAAGGCACCTATGCGGCGGTCAACTTCGGCGTGGGACGCGCCGGCCAGGCCCTCGATATGCTGGCAAACTTCCGACCGGGCCAGCCGCTCTTCGCCGCCGAGTACTGGCCAGGGTGGTTCGATCACTGGGGCCAGGCTCACCAGACACGGCCTGTGGGGCAGCAGATTGCTGACTTGAAGACGATTCTGAGCCGCGGCGCCTCACTGAACCTTTATATGTTCCACGGCGGCACCAGCTTCGGATTCATGAGCGGCGCCAGTTGGACCGCCAACACGTATATGCCCGATGTTACGAGCTACGACTATGATGCGCCGCTGGATGAGGCCGGTCACCCGACGCCGAAGTACTATGCCTACCGCAAGGTCTTCGCGAAGTACGCTGGTCATCCTTTGCCCGATGTGCCTGCGCCGCCTCCGGTGATCGCCGTACCCGGGTTCGCACTGACCCGCACGGCTTCCCTGTGGCAGAACCTGCCCGCGCCGGTGCACGCTGAGACGCCCCAGTCCATGGAGAGGTACGGCCAGAGCTACGGCTTTATTCTGTACCGCACCCACTTACCGGCAGGCGCTGGCGGTGCGCTTGCCATCCCGGATCTCAACGACTATGCCATCGTCTACCTGAACGGCAAGGCGGTGGGAACCCTTGACCGGCGCTTGAAGCAGGACTCGCTGGAACTGTCCGGCGGTGTGAGGGGTGGCACCCTCGACATCCTGGTCGAGAACAGCGGCCGAATCAACTCGACACGCATGATGCGAAGTGAGCAAAAGGGAGCGCCGCACGGTGTCACGCTCGCCGGCAAGCCACTGACCGGCTGGCAGGTCTTTCCACTGCCCATGACCGACCTGAGCCAGGTGAAGTTCCATGCCATGGCCGCGGCAGAACCGGGTGCTGCGGCGAGGGAGGTTTCGCAGACAGTGCTTGATGCTGCCTCAGGCGCAGGCGCCGCTGGTCCGCATTTTTATGCCGGCAGGTTCCGTATTCAGAAGGTGGGAGATACCTTTCTGGATGTGCGCGGCTTGAAGAAGGGCGTGGTCTGGATCAATGGACACGCCATTGGACGCTACTGGCAAATCGGGCCGCAGGAGACGCTGTATGTTCCGGGTCCTTGGCTGACGAGGGGATGGAATCAGGTGGTGGTCTTCGATCTGGAAGGCGTGGTCGCTCCTTATCTTGCCGGTCTGACGGCTCCCATCCTCAACGGCCCGGTGCAGGAGACCGATGCAGCGAAGTTGGCTGGAAAATAGAGCGGAAGCAGAGTTGCTGTGCTCCGGGCGGTGGTGACGGCGTAGAGGATCTTCCCGGAGAGAAAGCCACTCGATCGGTGAGCCGTACTGTGCCACCTGGCCGGTAAGCGAACTTTTTGCAAGTTGCACGCTGAAATCCTGCCGTGCTTTGCCGATAGATAAAGCTAAAGTACCGACTACAATGGTAACCTAGGTAACAAATTCTGACATCCGTAGTTACAATCTTTAGTAACCAACGTAAGTTCGCTCCAGCGTAGCAGAAGTCTGCATTACCTGTTGTACGCACTTGGTAGATCGCTCAGTTGGTGAGGATTGTGCCCATAATTACTGATTCTGCAACATGCTGAGCCTGTCCTGTTCAAGCTATTAGCCTTCCGGTCAATGGGGGGGTACTCAGCAGGATTTCGCTATACGCTCTCATACATGTCCAAGACCATCTATCTCTCGATCGTCGTGCTGGTGCTGGTTCTCTCTGGTCTATGGCATCTGTCGGTGCCGGGATGGACAGAACGGTGGGTTAGCAGGGTAACCGGCATCCGTCTGGTGGGGGCGCTGTTGCTGGAACTTACCATACCTTGCGTCTGGTGGGGTGGACGGTATTACTGGACTCTCTTTGCGGTGTTGACGGTCTCCGGGGTGATGCGGCTGTGCTTTCCTCAAAGGGCGATGCGAAAGATACGTCCTCCCTCGCTGGGGTGGGTCCAGACCTGCCTGTTGCTGGAGGGTGCGGCTCTTATGTGGGTTCTGCACGCCTGAAGCAGATCCTTACCGAGTGCTTGATGAGGTCGAGAGGTCCGAGGCGATGCGCCGGGGAGCGGACGGAGCGGGGAACGGGCGAGTTCGACCACTTACGCTGCAGTTGCCGGGTGCAGGGTGGCATCTCGCTGTCCGGTTTCTTTCCTGGGATGTGGCGCAGGGGATAGCACGGCCTGCAGGGCAAGCTGCAGAGCTTGCCGCCGCGCAGCCTTGACGGTATTGGCGAGCACCGAGCCCGACCCCAGCGCGGCCTTTACAGCTATCGAGAGCAGGGCCAGGTCGTGCCATCGCCCGATGGCGTCCAGCCTCATCTTGATATCGGTGGCGAGCTCCCTGGCCAGCACAGAGCCGGTCTCCATCTCAGCCAGGTAGCGGACAGCTTTGGTTTGTTTGCGATAGGCATGCAGGCCCTTGCTGCCCAGCCCCTGTTTGCCAGCGGCACGGCGCCGAAGCAGGACGCGGCGCAACTCCTCTGCGCCGCATTGGGACTGCTCTTTGGCGATGGCCAGCAGCGGGATGGGGTGGAGGTGAGTGATGCGTCGGGCCAGCGGCTGCAGGGAGAGATCGAGAGCGGGCGTCAGGGCAGCAACGGTCTCTGACAGTGTTGTTGCCACCCGGCGGCGCCGGTGTGCCAGGCTGTTATCCATTTTGCGGCTCTCGGTTTGAAGACGCCCGCCTCCGGCGCCCGGACTCCGGGCAGAGGCTGCAAGGTCAGCCAGCAGGTGGCGTTGGACGTCCAGATCGCGAACCACTGCCGCAGCCTGGCGAACTGTCTTGAGCTCATGCATGGCCAGTCGGGTTTGGCGGCGAAGCGAGGAATCGCGTGGATGTTGCTGTTGCAGGGCGAGCAGGAAGGCTCCCAGCTTGCGGGTGGCGATGCGCAGCGAGTGTACTGTGCGGGGTGTGGCGTGGAGTTGGCAGGCGTGGAGCGCGGCGATCAACTCGTCGTGGAGTGGATCGAAGATGCCGCTCGCGCTGACCATCCGGATCAACCTTGGGCTCCACGCGGCGCTGAGGGAGGGGGTTGCGGTGGCGCTCAACCGGCATCTCCGCAGCGTGGAGGAGGCACTCCCTGGAGAGAGATGCTACACCCATCGTGGAGACGGGGACGGCGTGAGGTGGTGAGATGGTTGGCGGGGATCGCCCAGGTCCGGGGTCTTGGAGGAGGATGGGGGGATGGATTGGAGCCGGCCATGGCCGTGATACGTCCACAGTGCGGCGGTTCGTGCGATACTCTTCGGTGCTTGAAGGTTTTGCCTTTGCAGGAGCCCTATCGTCCGAAGATCGCGCCAGGGCATGCTGCGCATGTCAGGATCCGCACATCCAGCCGCGGCTGAACGAAGATCGATGAGCCGCACCCACGAAGGAGTGATTGCATGTCTGATCTTGCCCACCTCGTCTATCAGTCCGGCTTTGGCAACGAGTTCGCCACGGAGGCCCATCCCGGGGCGCTTCCTGAGGGGCAGAACGCTCCACAGAGACATCCACTGGGGTTGTACACCGAACAGGTGAGCGGTTCAGCCTTTGCCGCTCCGCGCGGGCTCAACCGACGCACCTGGATGTACCGCATCCGCCCCTCGGTAGTTCATGAGCCGTACCAGCCATTTCCAGAGGCTACCTTGCTGCGCAGCGGCCCCTTTGACGAAGTTCCCACTTCTCCGAATCAGATGCGATGGGATCCGCTTCCATGGCCGACGGTTCCAACGGACTTTGTGGAAGGCATCATCACGCTGGGAGGGAACGGTGATCCTGCGCTGCAGGACGGCGTTGCCATCCACCTGTATACGGCCAACGCCTCCATGACCGATCGCTTCTTCTATAACGCTGATGGTGAGTTGCTGATTCTGCCCCAGCAGGGTGCGCTGCGGCTGTGCACCGAGTGCGGCGTCCTGGAGGTTCATCCCGGGCATCTGGCGGTGATACCCCGCGGCATCAAGTTCTGCGTCGAACTGGTGAACCACCACGCCCGCGGATACCTGTGTGAGAACTACGGCCAGCCCTTCCGTCTTCCAGATCTGGGTCCGATCGGCGCCAACGGCCTGGCGAACCCGCGCGACTTTCTGACACCCGTGGCCGAGTACGATGACACGGACGGTGAGTTTGAGGTGGTTGTGAAGTTCCTGGGCAGGCTGTGGGTCTCCACCTATGACCACTCGCCTCTGGATGTGGTGGCCTGGCACGGCAACTACGTTCCGTACATGTATGACATGGCTAGATTCCAGGCGATCAATACGGTCAGCTTCGATCATCCGGATCCGTCGATCTTCACGGTTCTCACCGCGCCTTCACCGATACGGGGAGCTGCCAACGTGGACCTGGCGATCTTTCCGCCGCGGTGGCTGGTGGCCGAGCACACCTTCCGTCCGCCATGGTTCCATCGCAACATGATGAATGAGTTCATGGGTCTGATCCACGGACAGTACGACGCCAAGACCGAGGGCTTCCTGCCGGGCGGCGCCAGCCTGCACAACTGCATGTCCGGGCATGGGCCGGATGCAGCTACCTTCGATCGCGCCAGCCATGCCGAGCTGGCTCCGCAGTTCCTCGCCGATACGCTGGCCTTTATGCTGGAGACCCGGATGGTGGTGCGTCCAACGCGTTACGCGATGGAGGAGAAGATCCTGCAGCATGAGTATTACCAGTGCTGGCAGGGGCTGGAGCGACACTTCAAGCGGGCAGGGCACTGAGACCGATTCTGTACCCGATGACCTACACTCGGAGGGATGAGTTTGCCGCTGGACAGCATCGCGACCAGTTGGGTTGGCACGGCCAATGATCCGGAGCGCGGCTTCCCGCTGCAGTGGCTGCCGTACTGCGCCTTCACGCCGGCCGCTGCCTCCGGGGCTGACGGTTTGGCTCATCCGGCTGCACATCTTGGCGTTGGCATCGGGGCCTTCATCCTGGACCTGCATGGGCTCCGTGCCAGCGGCTTGCTGCGGGATCTCCCCGAGGAGGTGCAATCAGCCTGCAGTGCGGCCCAGCTCAACGCGCTGATGAGCTGCGGTCCTGCCGCATGGTCTGCACTGCGAGGGCGGCTCTTCGATCTGCTGAAGACCGCCGAACCCCGTTCCAGCCGTGATACAGACCGGCAGCGACTGGTGGCCTCGCTGATGACACCCATGGCGCAGGCGGTCTTTCACAAGGCGGTATGTACGGAGAACTACACGGACTTTTATGCATCGCTCCACCATGCGACGAATGTCGGCCGGCTGTTCCGTCCGGAGAGGCCACTGCTGCCCAACTATGCGTGGCTGCCGATTGGCTATCATGGCCGGGCCTCCTCGCTGGTGCTGAGCGGGACGGCGGTGCGAAGACCCTATGGGCAGTACAAGATCGCTGCGGAGTCCGCTCCGGTCTTCCAGGCCAGCGCTCGACTGGACTACGAGATGGAGGTGGCGGCCTATGTCGGGGTGGAGAATAGTTTGGGCGAGCGGGTGCGCATCGAAGAAGCTACGAAGCATCTGTTTGGCTTATCCCTGCTCAACGACTGGTCGGCGCGCGATATCCAATCCTGGGAGTATCAGCCGCTCGGCCCGTTTCTGGGCAAGAGTTTCGCCACCAGCATCTCGCCGTGGGTGGTTCCCATGGAGGCTCTGGCTCCGTACCGGACGAAGCTCGCCCCACGCGCTGCCGCAGACCCTGCGCCGATGGCCTACCTGGCCGAACCGGAAGAGGCTCTCTCCGGCTTCAACATAACGCTGGAGGCGTATCTCTCCACGGCGCGGATGCGCGAACAGGCTATGGCTCCGGTGCGGCTGGGCCGGGCGAATCTGCGAGATCTTTACTGGTCGTTTGCACAGATGCTGACGCACCACACCAGCAACGGCTGCAACCTGAGAGTGGGCGATATTCTGGCCAGCGGGACCGTCTCTGGAGAGCAGCCAGGCTCTCAGGGAAGTTTGTTGGAGATGACGCGCGGAGGGGACGATCCTTTGTGCCTGCCGACGGGCGAGAGGCGCGCGTTTCTGGAGGATGGCGATGAGGTGAGCCTGCGCGGCTACGGGGATTGCACGGGCCTTCCACGGGTTTCGCTGGGCGAGTGCACAGGCAGGATTCTCGCTGCTGGCTAGCAGGGCCCCTGGAGCTGGAGACGAGAGCGTGCGTCCCGGGTGGAGTCTGCGAGATTCGGGTGGCCGATCTGAGGGGAGACTGAAAGAACTACCAGGAAATGGATTTGGCCGAAGTTCCCGGCTGAGGGTTCGCTGCGGTTGACATCCTCTCTATCGGGGATCATTCTTCATGAGGGGCGAGCCGGGCGCACCGCGAACTGCTCTGTATCGGCGCCAGTCCGAGGAGGAACCGAAGCATGGCCACTTTCGTTCGGCAAGCCGCCGAGACCGTAACTGACTTTCTTCCTCTTCTGGGCACGGACCACGTGGAGTTTTACGTGGGGAATGCGCGCCAGTCAGCCTACTTCTACCGCGCCGCCCTGGGAATGAAACTGGTTGCCTACGCAGGTCCGGAGACCGGCTGCCGTGATCGTGCCTCCTATGTTCTGCAGCAGGGAAAGATCCGCTTTGTACTGACCACAGCGCTGTACTCCGATACGGAGATCGCCCGGCATGTTGCCCGGCATGGCGATGGTGTCCGCGTCATTGCTCTGTGGGTGGACGACGCCGCCGGCGCCTGGCGCGAGACCACGGCTCGAGGGGCGACCTCTGCGCAGGAGCCCACGGCCGTCTCCGATGAGCACGGCTCGGTGGTCATCTCCAGCATCCGGGCGTACGGCGACACGATCCATACGTTTGTAGAACGCCGCAACTACAACGGAGTCTTCTTCCCCGGCTATCGCGCGCTGGAAGAAGACACGGTTGCCCGGCCGGTGGGTCTGTTGCACATCGACCACATCGTTGGGAACGTCGGTTGGAACGCCATGAACGAGTGGGTGGACTTCTACTCCCGGGTGATGGGCTTCTCTCTCTATCAGCACTTTGACGACAGGGATATCTCTACTGAGTACTCCGCCCTGATGTCCAAGGTGATGGCGAACGCCAACGGCTATGTGAAGTTTCCCATCAACGAACCGGCGGTGGGCCGCAGGAAGTCACAGATCGAGGAGTATCTGGAGTTTTACGATGGTCCCGGTGTTCAACATCTGGCGCTGGCGACCCACGATATTCTCGCCACTGTCTCCAGCCTGGAGCGCCAGGGGGTGCAGTTCCTCACCGTTCCGCACACGTACTACACCGAGTTGCAGCAGCGCGTGGGCCGGATCGACGAGCCGCTGGAGGAGCTGGAGCGTCTGGGAATTCTGGTGGATCGCGACGACGAGGGTTATATGCTCCAGATCTTCACCAAGCCGGTGGAGGACCGTCCAACGCTGTTCTTTGAGATCATCCAGCGCAAGGGCAGCCGCAGCTTCGGCAAGGGAAACTTCAAAGCCCTGTTCGAGGCCATCGAACGTGAGCAGGAAGCCCGTGGAAATCTTTAGTCCAGACCGAGTTCATAAGTTGTATCCGGATGCGCGCTCCGCGCTGGCCGGCATTGTGCGCGACGGCATGCTGCTGGCCGTGGGTGGCTTTGGCCTGTGCGGCATTCCGGAGGCCCTGCTGGCTGCGGTGCAGGAGAGCGGCGTGCGCGACCTGACTATCGCCAGCAACAACGCCGGAGTGGACGACTGGGGAATAGGCCTGCTGCTGGCCGCGCGCCAGGTGAAGAAGATGATCTCCAGCTACGTCGGGGAGAACGGGGAGTTCGAGCGCCAGTTTCTCTCCGGGGAGTTGGAGGTGGAGTTCTGTCCGCAGGGCACGCTGGCTGAGAGGATGCGCGCCGGGGGTGCAGGTATCCCCGGCTTCTACACTCCCACCGGCGTTGGTACGGTAGTGGCGGAGGGCAAGGAACACAAGGAGTTTGACGGTCACACCTACATCCTGGAGCGCGGCCTGGTCGCCGATCTCTCCCTGGTGAAGGCGTGGAAGGCCGATACCGCCGGGAATCTGGTGTACCGCCGAACGGCGCGGAACTTCAACCCTCCTGCGGCGACCTGCGGCAGGATGACGGTGGCAGAGGCGGAGATCATCGTCCAGCCAGGCGAGTTGGATCCCGACCAGATCCACACTCCGGGCATATTTGTTCATCGTCTGGTACACAACCCGCACCCGGAGAAGCGGATCGAAAAGATTACGACCCGGGAGAACAATTCCAGAGAGGTCTTCTGAGCTATGCCGTGGAACCGCAATCAGATGGCTGCCCGCGCCGCCCTTGAGCTCCGCGACGGGTTTTATGTCAACCTGGGGATTGGCATGCCCACGCTGGTGGCCAACTTTGTTCCAGCCGACATTACCGTAACCCTGCAGTCAGAGAACGGTCTGCTGGGCATGGGACCGTTTCCTGAGACCTCCGAGGTGGATGCCGACCTGATCAACGCCGGCAAGCAGACGGTCACCTTTCTTCCTGGCGCTTCAACCTTCTCCAGCGATGAGTCCTTTGCCATGATCCGCGGAGGTCACATCGATCTGGCCATTCTGGGGGCGATGCAGGTCTCCGAACACGGCGATCTGGCCAACTGGATGATCCCGGGAAAGCGGGTAAAGGGAATGGGCGGGGCGATGGACCTGGTCTCAGGCGTCCGCCGCGTGGTGGTCCTGATGGAGCATACCTCACAGGGCGCACCCAAGCTGCTGCGGGCCTGCACCCTGCCGCTTACCGGCGCCGGTGTCGTGGATAGGGTGATCACCGACCTGGGCGTGTTCGACGTTACCGGCGAGGGTTTTGTCGCCGCCGAACTGGCCCCGGAGGTTACGGTTGGGCAGGTTCAACAGGCCAGCGGCGTGCTGGTGAGATTCTAGGGGCGGTCGGGAGAGATCAGCATGCGTGTAGGGTTTCTCCTGATGACGACGATCCTTGCCGCCTCGACCGCCTTATGTCAGGAGAAGGCCGTTATGAGCGCACAAAGCATGGTCGAAGAGGCCCGCCAGGCCTCGACGTTGAGCGGTGCTCTGGCAGTTGCGGGTACCGAACCGGTTCGCATCCTGTACATTCACGGCATCGGCGCAACAGGCTCTGGCGGCTCACTGGATCTGCAGCGGAGCATCTGCCGCTATGCCCGTAAGATGATGCACCAGGAGTGCGTGGGCGGGCCGACCCGGGTGGGCGACCGCGAGTACGCCGATGATGGTATCTTCGCCCCTTACGAGGAGGCCGGGAGCAACGGACTGGATCCGAAGGTTGCGGCGGTGCGCTACATGGGCTCTCCTATCTGGACGACGTGGGACCAGTGGCACGCTTCCGCACCTTTCGTCGACCACTACCGCATTCTCTTTCGCAGTGGCAAATCTGTTCTGGTGGATGAGATCAACTGGTGGCCGCTGGTGATTCCGATCAAATGCCAGTTCATGATGCCGGATGAGACCCAGTTGGCCGGCAGATGGAAGGGCAGGGGCGACAACTACCTGAGCATCTGCTCGCGTCAGGAAGCGGGTGTGACGGATGTGCAGGCGCGATCGTTCAACTGGCTGCAGGCGGCCGGCTACACACTGGACGAGCTCAACGAGCGTCCGAACCGCGCTGTGCTGATCAATCGCTGGGCCAAGGTTGGGGTGATGGATTGGCGGTTCTCGGATGCCTTTCTCGGGGTTGGTCCTCTCCGCCGCTTCATCAGCGACGGAATAGCCGACCTGCTGGTGAAGTGCATTCCGGCGTCGGCGGATCGAACTACTCACTTCATCGCTGTCACGCACAGCATGGGCAGCTACCTGCTGACCTCCACGCTGGCCATGCAGAAGTGGGAGGATCTGGGCGTGGCGAACACGATGATGCAGGACCGCTTTGATCGGCTGCTGCAGCATCTGGACGCTGCGTTCTTCTTCGCTAATCAGATTCCTCTGCTGGTGATGGCTGATCTGGACAGGTCGAGTACTGAGTTCTTTGCCTTTGGCGAATGGAGCCGACAGAGGAAGGCCTACCTGAAGGCGAGCGACGGCGAGACGGTGGGCAGGGTGGTTGCATGGAGCGACCCTGATGACGTTCTTACCTGGCGCCTGGACAAGGATTTCCAGCGCTGGCAGACTCCGCCGGGTAACGGGATCAAGGTGGAGAATCGGCTGGT
Source organism: Acidobacteriota bacterium (assembly GCA_021806005.1). Lineage (GTDB taxonomy): Bacteria > Acidobacteriota > Terriglobia > Terriglobales > Acidobacteriaceae > Granulicella. Next base: position 89,518 of record JAJZDM010000001.1, read on the forward strand.
CAGGAACGGCGTGCGCTGGTTCGGGCTGGTCGAGAATCCGGAGTCTGCCCACGATAACTACGCTCGGAATTCCAAGGTGCTGCGCGCCTTGCTGGAAAGTCCGCTGCCGTAAGATCATCTTCCGACGGTTGGCCTGCGGAACGTCTCGCATCGGGCCAGCAAGACCGGCTCGCGGGAAGGTTGGGGACGGTTCAAGAAACCTTCCCCAGTGAAGGTTTGGGTGGAACGTAGCAGTGTGTCCAGAGAGATCGTCTCTGGGTCCGGGTTCGCGGGCTCAGGACCAGGTGGGTTTTCGCTTCTCCAGAAAGGACGCCACGCCCTCATGAAAGTCGGCTGTCTCCCGGGCTGCCGCATTGGCCTCCAGGGAGGAGGCGATGGCCGCATCCAGCCAGGCCCGGCTCTGCGCTGCCAGCAACTTTTTCGTGGCCCGCACACTTGCTGGGCTGTTCGCGCAGAGGGTCTGGGCAAGTGCCTGCACGCGGGCGGAGAGTTCCTGAGGAGCTGCGAGTTCGGTGATGAGCCCCAGGCGATATCCCTCGACGGCGTCAAAGAGCCTGCCGGTGAGCAGCAGATCCCGAGCCCGCTTCTCCCCGATCTGCAGCACCAGGTATGCCGACACCAGCGCCGGCACGAATCCGATGCGGACCTCGGTGTAACCGAACTTTGCCTCAGGTACGGCCAGGGTGAAGTCGCAGATGGTGGCCAGCCCGGTTCCGCCTGCGATGGCCGCTCCATGGACCGCGGCGATGGTCGCCTTGGGCAGCTCATACAAGGTGCGGAACAAGCGGGATATGCGATCGGCATCTTCACGGTGCTCGATGGCGCTCTTGTCTTTGGCTGCCTGCAAGGCAGAGAGATCGAGGCCGGAGCAGAATGCGTCGCCGGCTCCCTCCAGTATCACCACGCGGCAGGAGCCGGCTCCGGCGTCTTCAAGTGCCGTGGTCAACTCGCTCTGCATCAGCGGCGTCATGGCGTTGCGCCGCTCCGGGCGGTTCAGCCGAATCTTCCGCACCCAGCCCTGCTCCTCAACGATGATGGTCGTGTAGCTCACAACACCTCTCCTTTTGCCGCGGGGCGTTCGTCCGGCGGCAGTCGATGGCCGTAGTCCTGCGCGATCCGCTCTGTCTCGACGAGGAGTTCACCCAGGGGCTGGATGTGAGGCAGGTTGGCGTCCAGATCGCGCAGCACCGCCAGCAGGATCTCCGTGGGGATGTTCCCGACCAGCGCGTCCTGGGCGAAGGGACAGCCGCCAAGCCCGCCAAGGGCGGCATCGAAGCGTCTGCAGCCGCCGGCAAACGCCGCCTTGATGTGGTCGGCAGCCTGATCGCGGCGGGCATGCAGATGCACCCCGATCTCCAGTTCAGGATGCTCCGCCACGACCTCACCGACGACCTGCAGCAATTGGAAGGAGGTGGCCACTCCCACGGTATCGGCCAGGGAGATCTGGCCGATGCCATAGCTCTTCAGCGTGTCGCAGGCATCGAGCACTAGAGGCAGGCCCCAGGGATCTCCGTAGGGATTGCCGAAGGCCATGGAGACGTAGGCCACCAGACCCAGGTCTGCGCTTTGGGCGAGGTTGCGGATCTCGGCCAGAGCGTGCAGTGCCTCCATCTGGGTCTGCCGCTGGTTGCGCAAGAGAAAACCGGGTGAGATGGAGTAAGGAAACCCCAGCGTGTTCACCTTGCCGGTGGCGATGGCGCGCTGGGCTCCCTGGGGATTGACCACGATCCCGATCACCTCTACCGAAGCAGGCAATGGGTCCAAGAGTTGCAGGACCTGTTCGGAATCTGCCATCTGCGGCACCGCAGCGGGAGAGACGAAGCTGGCTGCATCGATGTGCAGAAAACCTGCAGCGACCAGTTTCTGCAGAAAGGCCGCCTTGCGTTCGGACGGAATCTGACCGCTCAGCCCCTGCCATGCGTCGCGAGGGCACTCGACGATCTTGACTGCTTGCTTCATGGAATCCTTCACTGAATCCTTCCCTGGCCCTGCCCAGCCTGATAACGATGGGCCTGCTGTGGTTGGTGATGCCAGGCCGGCAGTCGGCTGTACGCTCCGGTCGGTCTGTCCCAACCTTCAGGGAGATGGCTCTATCCGCGAGAGGGTTGTACCTTGAGGATCTCCCGCGCGATGACCATGCGCTGGATCTCACTGGTTCCCTCACCGATGGTGCACAGCTTGACATCGCGATAGAACTTCTCCGCGGGATAGTCTTTGATGAACCCGTAGCCGCCGAACAACTGCACGGCCTCATTGCAGATCTTCACGGCAACCTCGCTGGCAAAGAGCTTGGCCATGGCCGACTCGCGGGTGATTCTTCTTCCGGCATCCTTCAACACTGCGGAGCGTTGGGTCAGCAGGCGCGCGGCGTCCAGCTCGGTGGCCATATCGGCGAGCTTCCACTGGATTCCCTGGAACTCTGCGATGGCCTTTCCAAACTGGCGGCGCTCCTTGACGTAGCGCAGCGCCGCATCCAGGGCTCCGCGCGCAATTCCCAGGGAGAGCGCCGCAATCGAGATTCGTCCGCCGTCCAGGATCCGCATGGCATCGACGAACCCCTCGCCCTCGACGCCCAGAAGGTTTTCGGCTGGAATCTCGCAATCCTCAAAGATCAATTCGGAGGTATCGCTGGCGCGCAGGCCGAGCTTGTTCTCCTTCTTTCCTGCCCGAAAGCCTCGGGTGTTCTTTTCGACCACAAAGGCGGAGAGGCCGTGGGTGCCTTTGGACTTGTCGGTTACGGCGATCACGACCAGCACATCCGCATAGTGTCCGTTGGTGATGAAGGTCTTGGTTCCGTTGAGCACCCATCGGTCGCCCTTGCGGACGGCGGTGGTCCGAGCCCCGCCTGCGTCGGAGCCGGATCCCGGTTCCGTAAGCCCCCAGGCGGCCAGCCACTCGCCGGTTGCCAGTCTCGGAATATATCTCCGCCGCTGCTCCTCATTGCCGGCCACGAAGATATGATTCGAGCCCAGCGAGTTATGCGCGGCGACGGTGAGGCCTATGGAGCCGTCGACGGCTGAGAGTTCTTCGATGGCCAGTACGTAGTCCACATAGCCCATTCCCGCGCCGCCGTACTCGGCGGGAAAGATCACCCCCAGCAGCCCCATCTCTCCCAGCTTCTTCACGGTGGAAACAGGGAACTCGCCCTTCTCATCCCACTCCATCATGAAAGGCGCGATCTCGCGCGCGGCAAACTGTCGAATCTCTTTGCGCAGGGCCTCCTGGTCTTCGGTCAGTACAAACGGGTACAACAGATCCTTGTTCTCAACTGCAACGCCCATCGTTTCGGCTCCTTTGCCGGTTTCCGTGCTCCGCACCCCAGTGCGGAACTCCGCAGATGTTCTGGATGATGCCGGTTCTTCCCAAAGTGCTGCCCGGCCGCCAGGTTCCGGCTCCGGGTTGAGCCAGCGAATCATACAACCCGGCGAAGACCGCTGCCCAGTCCTCTGGGCGACTATCGCACTCAGGTCTGAAGCACTCCGGGATTGAACGCGGGTACCTCCGGATTCAGCGCACAGGCCTCGAGGGCCATCAGCAGCGTCTGACGGGTTTTGGCTGGATCGATGATGGCATCGATCCACAGCCGCGCTGCGCCATATCGCGGGTCAGCCTGCGCATCGTAGGTTCCTTTGATCTCGTCGTAGAGAGCCTTTCTTTCCTCCTGGCTCAGCCGCTTGCCTCCGCGTTCGAGTTGCCGGGCGCGTACCTCGGCCAGCGTACCTGCTGCCGATGCTCCGCTCATGACGGCGTAGCGCGCGGTGGGCCAGGCGAAGAGAAATCGCGGGTCGTAGGCTTTGCCGCACATGGCGTAATGACCCGCGCCAAAGCTTCCGCCGATGATGACAGTAATCTTGGGCACCACGCTGTTGCTTACGGCGGAGACCATCTTTGCTCCTGCCCGGATGATCCCAGACCACTCCGCATCTTTGCCCACCATGAAGCCGTTCACATCATGCAGGAAGATCAGGGGCACCAGGTTCTGGTTGCAGTCCATGATGAAGCGTGCGGCCTTCTGCGCGGCTTCCGTGTAGATCACTCCGCCGACCTCGATGCGTTTGCTTCCCGCCATCGGCCCCACGGCAACGGTCTGAATCTGATTGGTCTTTTGATTGGCGACGATGCCCACCGCGCGTCCGCCGATTCGGGCGTATCCGCACAGCACGGTTCGGCCAAACTCCGCCTTGTACTCCTCAAACTCGCTGCGGTCCACAAGGCGCGCGATGACCTCGCGCATCTCATAGACGTTGCTGGAGCCGGGAGCCGGATTGAGCAGCGTGTAGAGATCTTCAGCGGTAAATCGGGGTGCATCCTTCTCGGCATCGAAGGCGGCGGCAGCGAAGGGTCCGGCAGCAAAGGGGCCGGAGGCCCGCTGCCCCATCATGCCGACCAGAGTGCGTATCCGGGCGAGGCACGTGGCGTCGTCGGGCTCCCGGAAGTCCACAGTTCCGGAGATCTCGGCGTGCATGGCGGCTCCGCCCAACTCCTCGGCTTCGGTCTTCTGCCCGATGGCTGCCTGCACCAGGGATGGACCGGCAAGAAAGAGGCCGGATCCTTCGGTCATCAGGACGGTGTCTGTCATTACGGGCAGATACGCTCCACCGGCCACGCACATACCCATGATGGCGGTGATCTGGGGGATTCCGAGGGAACTCATCACAGCGTTGTTGCGGAAGACGCGCCCGAAGTCATCCGTATCGGGAAACACATCCTCCTGCAGGGGCAGAAACACTCCGGCCGAATCGACCAGGTACAAGGTCGGAATCCGGTTTTCCAGGGCGATGGTCTGGGCTCGCAGCACCTTCTTGGCGGTCATGGGAAAGAAGGCTCCCGCCTTGACGGTGGCATCGTTGGCGATGACCATGCAGATCCGCCCGCAGACTCTGCCCAGTCCGGTGACCACGCCGGCTCCGGGAGCTCCGCCGTACTCCGCATACATTCCATGGGCGGCCCACAGACCGAGCTCGAGAAGATCTGTTCCCTCATCCAGCAGGAGAGCCAGGCGTTCGCGCACCGTCATCCGACCTTTGGCCCGCTGCGCCTCGGCGGCTTTGCTCCCGCCCCCCTGGCGAATTTCATCCTCTTGAAGGCGGAGCGCCGAAAGCAGCGCCAGCAGCGCCGCCTGATTCTCCTGCGCTCTGACCGAGCCAAGGTCCAGCCGCGTTTCCAGTTGCGACCGTGACCGATTCCTGCCGTTGATAGGGTCCGTCATTCCACCGCCTCAGATCCGCGCCGAGGATAGCATGTCTGCCGGTTGCCGTGCATGCGCTGTGCTCCTCGATGGTGCGGGATGGGACGGGTGGTTGCGTGGTTGAGCATAGTGGCGGGAGATTTGTGAGTGGCGACAAGAAAGCTGCGCAGGAGATACGGTTCGGAAGGCCGGGGAGAAGCTCTATACTGGAGGTTGCGCATGAAGACTTTTTACATTGAAACCTTCGGCTGCCAGATGAACGCTCACGACTCCGAGAAGGTCGTGGGAACGCTGCTGCAGCAGGGCTATACCCAGGCCGCCGAGGAGGCCGACGCCACCCTGATTCTCTATAACACCTGTTCGATCCGTGACAAAGCCGAACAGAAGGTCTTCCATCGGCTGAATGAGTACAAGCGAATGCAGGGAGAGGGAAAGAAGTTCGCCGTTCTGGGCTGCGTGGCGCAGCAGGAGGGTGCAAAGATCTTTGAGCGCGCGCCTTACGTCTCGCTGGTGGCCGGCTCAGCCAGTTACAACCATCTACCGGCCATGCTGGAACGCCTGGAGGCGGGTGAGACTCGCATCACCGGGCTGGATGACCGGCAGACCGACCTGACCTTCGACACCGAGTTCACGGCGCGCGCCAACCCTCATCGCGGCTACATTACGATCATCGAGGGCTGCGACAAGTTCTGTGCCTACTGCGTTGTGCCTTATACACGAGGAAAGGAGCGCAGCCGAACCTCAGCCTCTGTGCTGGCCGAGGCGCAACGGATCGCCCAGCTTGGCTTTACCGAGATTCAGCTTCTGGGACAGAACGTCAACAGCTATCGGGATCCCAGCGGCAGGCGCAGCTTCGCTGAACTCCTGGCGGCGGTGGGCGAGGTTAATGGGATTCAGCGGGTGCGGTTTACCACCTCTCACCCGAGGGACTTTACCCGGGATATCGTCGAGGCGATCGACGCCGTGCCTGCGCTGTGCGACCACGTGCACCTTCCTGTGCAGTCAGGCTCCAGCGACATCCTGCGGGCCATGCAGCGAGAGTACAGCCGGGAGTGGTATCTGGAGCGAATCGCGTGGACCAAGGCGGCGCAGCGGGATATCTCCCTCACGACCGACATTATCGTCGGCTTCCCGGGAGAGACGGATCGTGATTTTGAGGAGACGATCAGCCTGCTGGAGGAGGTGGGCTATGACGGGGTCTATGGGTTCAAGTACTCGCCTCGACCGAATACTCCAGCGATTGAGATGACGGACTCCATAGCCGAAGAGATCAAGGTGGAGCGTCTTGCGACTCTGAACGCTCGCCAGCACGAGATCCAGCGGCGCAACTACGCGCGCCATCTGGGCCAGGTGATGCCGGTGATGGTGGAGCACGGCCCCAACCGGCGGGGCCAGATAACTGGGCGCTCTACCCAGAACAAGACGGTGAACTTCACCTGCGAGACAATACCTCCGGTGGGCAGCTACGTAGACGTGCGGATTACGGAGGTCTTTCCCAGCTCTCTGCTGGGTATGGCTGTCTCGCTCCCGCTCTCTCCATCGCCAGCGTTGCTGGCGCAGCAGGCCCTGAACGCCCGGGTTTGAACGCCGGAGGAACGGGAAACCAGGGGAGTGACGCGATGCGAACTGGGCTACCGGGCCGCGCGAATCTCTCACTGATTCGGACGTCAGGGGTTACACTACCGTCATGCAGTTGCCCGGTTTCAAGCCCGAGTCGGACGGCCCCGAACCAGAGATTGAGGTTCGTATCCGCGGTCTCATGATCGATTCTTCGACCAAGATGCCCATCGTGGTGTTGAACGATCTGGCCGGCGAGGTGGTGCTGCCGATATGGGTCGGCATCTTCGAGGCCAACGCCATCGCACTCGAGATGGAGAAGGCCACGACGTTTCGTCCGTGGACTCATGATCTTTTGCGCAATGCGATTGCCAGCCTCAACGGGAGGGTGATTCGGGTTGTGGTCGGAGATCTTCGCGAAGATACCTTCCATGCGACCGTCTGGATGGATCAGGCGGGAGAGTTGATCGCTCTGGATGCCCGGCCCTCGGACGCGATCGCCCTGGCGTTGCGCTCGGACTGCCCGATCTTCGTCTCGCAGCAGGTCTACGAGCAGGCTCGCCGCTCCTCAACCGGGAGCCCCACGCTGAGCCCGGAGGACCTTCGCCGCTGGCTGGAGAACCTCAACGACGACGAGATGGGCCGTTACAAGATGTAGGCGGCGACAGATGGCGCCCGATGGAGCCGATGGGCGGCTCCGGTGGCGCGTACAAGAACGCTGTGTTGGTTGCAGCAATCCGCGACTGGCGATGTAAAAACCGACCCTGCCCGGGGTGGGCAGGGTCGGTCCTGGAGTGCACTGCGGAAGATGGATGGAGAGGCTCAGAATTCCAGTGGCGAGTTCATGCGTTCCGAGAACAGGCGATGCCGGTAGAGGAAGCCTAGAAGGAGCAGAATGCCGCTGGAGAGCAGCCAGATGCTGGCTGGCTCGGGAGCTACGGACATTGGCGGATCAAGGCTGGCGGTAATGCCGCTGGGAGTGACGCCGGTCTCCTCAATCAGGAAGGTGTTGTCGTCCTGGTCGCAATTGTTCAACGTAGACGCGGGGATGTCGCCACCGGTAAAGTCGAACTGGTATGTGGCGCCGTTGTTGATATCGCTGACCAGGCAACTGGTGAAGAGGGTGCTTGAGCAGGTCTCGGTGTTCTGGCCAGCGAGGTCACTCGCAGGGATATTCACGATCAGGCTGGTGAGCGTCGCACCCGTGTCGTTGGCGATCGTTGCGCAGCCTTCATCCGCCGGTGCGCCAAAGCCGCAAGCGCTGGACGTGAACGAAATGTTCAGAGGCGAGCCGGTGTAATCATACGTGCTGCTGGAGGGATCCAGAATGCCAAGATTGAAGGCATAGGATGCACGGGGTAGTCCGCAGACCAACAAGAGCAAACTTAGATATCGGAAGAGCTTCATCACTGACATCTCCTTGCAGGATGCCTTGAATATTGCATCCATCTTTAGACTGGGAAGCGATGCGGGGCCTTCCAGCAGCACTTCACGTTGATGGTTTGCAACTGCATTTCGGCACAGAGGCCGGTGGGGATAAGCAGCCACGGGGAGAAAGCAAGGGTGAGGCGTGACTGAGACGATGAACTGAGGTTTTGCTGAGCCGGGGTTCTGCTTCCTCGAGGCAGATCCCGTGTCCAGTCCTGAAAGAAGAGGCAGCTTGCTGCCCGGGCCTTCAAGGCTTTGAGATTCGCAACCGTGTTCCTCCTGCGCGGATGCTGGGCGCTCGCAGAACTGCGAATGCACCCTGGCTTTCGCCATTGCGTTATCTGTGGATCTGCGTCTCACGAGTTGCAATTAAGCTGCCAAACGCAAAGAGAGGAAACAGCCCACATTTGATGGGGTGATGTCTCACTCCATCAAATGCTGTGCACTTTGTTGCATATTTCGAGGGAAAAGATGGTGCAGCCTGGAGGCTCCCGAAGTTTGGGGGATGCCCAGGAGCTGACTGCGCCGGACGGAAATGCAGAACCGGAGTTGCTTTGCCCACGATCCGTTCTGGTTCTGCGCGATGGCGCTGGCTTTACGGCGGAACTCCCCGGTGCAGCCATGCCGCGACCTCTGGCTCTCCGCCGGCGGGTTTCCTGTCGGGGTGAAGCCAGAGGCCTGGGAAGGTTCCGAGAAATCCGGATAATGCGTGACGGAGACTTATAGCTATCTCCGTCTTGATGGGCCCTCGAAGCGGGCTTATTGTGGTGTTTTCGTTGGGCAGGATGCCCATGAAGGTCGAGGCATTGGGTGTACCTGCGCAGGAGACGCTTTAGCGGAGATTGAAGAAACCGCCATCGATCGGGTAATCGACGCCGGTGATGAAGCCGGCTGCGTTGGAGCAGAGATAGAGCGCCAGCCATGCGATCTCTTCAGGGCGGCCCATGCGGCCGATGGGCTGAGCTCTCTCCAGCTTGTGCATCATCTCCGCCTCCTGGCCGGGGTAGGTGCGGGCGAGAAAGCCATCGACGAAGGGGGTGTGGACGCGGGCCGGGGAGATGCAGTTGCAGCGTATTCCGTCGGCCAGGTAGTCGCGCGCCACCGAGAGCGTCATGGCCAGGACGGCGCCCTTGGTCATGGAGTAGGCGAATCGGTCGGGAATGCCGGCCGTGGCGGCGATGGACGCCAGATTGACGATGGCGCCGCCGCTCTGCCGCATGCGGCTGACAGCGGCCTGCATGGTCAGGAAGGTGCCCCGCACGTTGACGCGGTACAGGCGGTCCAGGTCATCCAGGGTGGTGGTGAGCAGCGTTCCGATGTGGGCGATGCCGGCGCTGTTGACCAGCAGATCGACGCGGCCTGCTGCTGTGAAGGCCTGTTCGACGCTGGCGGGGTCGGTGACGTCGCAGGCGATGCCGCGCCCGGGAAGAGAGAGCGATGCGGCAGCTTCAGAGGCCTGATCTGCAGCCAGGTCGAGAATGGTGACCAGGGCTCCGGCATCGGCGAAGGCGCGGGCGGTGGCGAGGCCGATGCCGCTGGCGGCTCCGGTAATGACGGCATGCTTTCCGGCGAGGGTGAAGGGGTGAGAGCTTTCAATGTTCATTTGTAATCGTTTTCTACCTTTGGGACAGGGTGTGTCAAATCAACGCGGACGGGAGCTTCCTTGTGCGAGGGAGGGTGGTGGCGCGAGCGATGAGGGGGATTTCGGATGGGCAACGAGGATCTGCTGCCGGAGCGGGAGATACTTTTCTATGATGAAGCTGGTTCTATTCCGTACGGGCTGCTGGTGGTTGCAGCGGAGGCGCCGGTTGGGATCCGGAAACTTTATCGTTGCTGAACGACTGTCGTCGCGTTGCTGAAGATTGTTCAAGGAGAGGATCGATGCAGAGCTATCTGGAGGTGTTGAAGGCTGCAGGTACGGCGGTGGTCGCCGATGTGTTTGACTCGCTGGGCAGGACGCCGCCGATCATCGACACCGCGCTGCAGCCGATTGGACGGGCAACGGTCTTTGCCGGTCCGGCGTACACGATTACCGGCGAGACCGTGCGCTTCCAGGGTGGTGATCGCGCCAAACTCGCGGCGATCGACGGGATGCCGGCCGGCGTGGTAGCGATATGGGCGAGTCAGGACGCCAGGGGAGTTTGCTGCTTTGGCGATCTGCTGGCCAGCGCCATGCGCGCGCGGGGGTGCGCGGCGGCAGTGGTGGATGGAGGGGTGCGCGACACCGCGTTTCTGGAGGAGTTTGGTATGCCGGTGGTGGCCCGGTACCGGACACCAGCGCAGGGAGTTGGGCGTTGGCGCGTGACCGATGCCCAGGTGCCGGTGCGGGTGCGGGGAGGGCTGGAGGAGTGGATTACGGTGCATCCGGGCGAGGTTGTGGTGGGCGATGGCGATGGACAGATCGTGATTCCTCAGCCGTTGCTGGAGGAGGTGACGGCCAAGGTGATGGAGTGGTCGCGGGTGGAGACGGGAGCGCGAGCGGAGATCATCGCCGGATTGCCGCTGCTCAAGGCCCTGGAGAAGTACGGGCACCTTTAGGGAACCTATTCGGAGAGCAGGATCCGCAGGTCGCGAAGGTTGTTGCCGGTGGGGCCGGTGGTCAATGTGGCTCCCAGGGTGTCCAGAAAGGGTGCGGAGTGAAAGGTCTCGAGTGCCTGCAGGGCTGCGGCGTGCAGGCCGGGAGGCTGCAGGCTGAGTTGGTTGACGACCGCGCCTGCATGAGAGCTGTTGCCGTCGATACCGTCGGAGCCGGCGGAGAGGATGGTCAGGGGCGGGCCGGAGGGATCCAGACGCGTGGCGGCGTAGAGAGCGAAGTGCTGGTTGCGGCCGCCCGCACCCTCGCTGAGCATGCGGCGGTTGGTGGAGGTTACCGTAACCTCTCCAACCGAGATGAGACAGGTCCGCGGATGGCTGCGGCGCAGTTCCGCCAGGCGGGAGACAAGATAATCGGCGGCGTCACGGACCTCCCAGTCGTCGCAGGTGTCGTCGATGACCGCATGAAAGCCCATCTGGACGGCGTGATGGAGCGCTGCCTGGCCCAGGTCGCTGGAGTCCAGCAGCGTCAAGGCGTGGCCGTTCATTGCTCCCGGTTTGGGCGTCTCGACGAGGGCGTTGGAGAGGAAGAACTGTCGCACAGAGTCAGGGAAGTGGTCGAGCAGGTGATAACGGCTGAGGATCAGGCGGCACTGCTCGACCGTTGTGCTGTCCGGCAGGGTGGGTCCGGAGCCGAGGGCGTCGAGATGGCCGGGGGGCACGTCGGAGACGAAGAGGGAGATGGATGCGGAGCGGCGGGAGAGGAGGCCAAGCCGGCCTCCTTTGACGGCGGAGAAGTGCTTGCGGAGGCAGTTGATCTCCGCGATGGACGCTCCGCTGTGCACCAGCGCGCGATGAAACGCGAGCGTGTCTTCAAGGGGGATCGCCGGGTCAAGTGGCAACTCCATCATCGCTGAGGCTCCGCCGCTGAGGAGGAAGAGGCAGAGCGTGTCCGGAAAGCTCGAGATGGGGCCGGGAATGGCCTGCAGCATCGCCAGCACCGAGCGCGCTGCAGCGAAGGATGCCGCATTGGGTAGCGGGTGGCCGCCGGGGAAGAACTGAAATCCGGCGGGCAGGGCGCCGGGTAGCCCGGTCGGCGTCGTGGGAGCGATGAGCACTCCCTGCACATCCACCGCGGCAGGGAGGCGGAGTCGAGCCAGGACAGACTCCAGCATGGAACTGGCCGCCTTGCCGGCGGCAACCAGACGGACATGCCGGATCATCCCGAGCCCGAGACGCAGGCTCTGGGGGCCGGGGTGGCCGAGCACCAGCGTGCGCTCGCCGCTGGGGGAGGGCAGAACCTGCACCGAGCGCTCGACCGCCTGCGGGACGCTGCAGTCGGCCAGCGCTGCGGCAAAGAGGTTGCGTGCGATGGAGTCAAGTCTCACGCTGGTGGGGAGATCGCCAGCGTGAGGGTGTTCACCGGCGAGATGGGGCGGCTTCAACGGCTCATTCATGGTGGGACCTGCAGCGTCGCGGGACGCCCCTTGTCGGTGCGCGGCTTGCGGAGAGGGGGAAAGATCACGAGTGCTGCAGCTTGCGGATGTACGCTACGGCAGCCTTGATCTGGGCTTCAGTGAGCCTGCCCGAGTAGGAAGGCATTCTCCCCTTTCCGTTTCTGACCGCAGCGATCAGTGTAGCGTCGGAGGCCTGCATCAGAGCCGGACTTTTGAAGGAAGAGGCTTTGATTGCTCTTCCTGCCGGGGTATCTCCGGCGCCGTTCTCACCATGGCACATCTGACACTTGGATTGGTAGACATCCATTCCATTGTTTTGCCCGTTGGTTTGCGCGATTGCCGGTATAGAGGCGATCGCTGCCAGGCAGATTGTGGTTGCAACCTTCCAGGACATCTTCATGGCCGTCTCCTTTGATTTTTTATGATGCTCCCGGATCCCCGCGGGTGTGGTCTTGTATGGCAGAGTTATACAGCGCAGGGAGATCCGCCGCAGTGACGGAAGGTATCATCGGAGAGAACGGTACTGGGCAGACAAGCACAGAGGGAAGGAGGTAACGATCGATGGCAAGGCCGATCATTGTGACTGGAGGCGCTGGATTCATCGGCCGTAATACGGTGGCGGAGTTGAACGCGCGTGGGGAGGAAGAGCTCATCCTTGTGGATGAGCTGGGCACGGATGAGAAGTGGAAGAATCTGGTGGGCCTGCGCTACGAGGATATCGTCTCGCCGGAGGAGTTTCTCGGGCTGATCGAAGAGGGTGCCTACAGCAATGCACGATCGGTAATCCATCTGGGAGCGTGCAGCTCGACCACTGAGCGGGACGCCGGGTTCCTGCTGCGGAACAACTACCAGTACACGCGGGTGCTGTGCAACTGGGCGCTGTCCAATGAGATCCGCTTGGTGTATGCATCCAGCGCCGCCACGTACGGCGACGGGAGCCACGGCTACGACGACTCCGATGCGACAACCGGGCTGCTGCAGCCGCTGAACATGTACGGCTACTCCAAGCATATGTTTGACCTGTGGGCGCTGAAGCATGGTCTCTACATGGCCGGGCCGGGCCGGACCCATGACAACGGAACAGGCAACATCGTCGGACTGAAGTACTTCAACGTCTATGGTCCACATGAAGATCACAAGGGTGACATGCGCTCGGTGATCTCCAAGAGCTACCGGCAGATTCGCGAGGATGGCGTGGTGAGGCTCTTCAAGAGCTACCGCCCGGAGTACAAGGACGGCGAGCAGATGCGCGACTTCATCTATGTGAAGGATGCGGTGGATGTGACGCTGTACTTTGCGCTGCAGCCAGCGGACGCTCCGGGAGGCCTGTTCAATTGTGGAAGCGGAAGGGCGCGGACCTGGGTCGATCTGGCACGAGCGGTGTTTGACGCCATGGGGACATCGCCCCGGATCGAGTTCATCGAGATGGCGCAAGCATTGCAGGGCAAGTACCAGTACTTTACCCAGGCCGACGACCGAAGACTGCGCGCCGCCGGATATACCCGGCCCTTTACCAGCCTGGAGGATGGCGTGCGTGAATACATCTCCGGATACTATCTGCCGCAGGAGCCGTAGATCTTTCCCGAAGCTTTTCTCATCGAGCACCGGGAAGGGGTATTCTGGCGTGTGTGATACAGAGAAGCAAGAAGACCAAGGTCATTTATCCGGGGACGTTTGATCCACTGACCAACGGGCACCTGGATCTGATTGCGCGTGCGGCCAAGATTGTGGACGAGTTGATCGTTGCGGTGCATCGCAACTCGGAGCGCGGCGGATCGGGCAAAGGGAAGCCTTTGTTTACGTTTCTCGAGCGGGAGCAGATGTTGCGCGAGTCCACCACGGAGATTCCCAACGTATGGGTAACCACCTTCGACGGCCTGCTGGTGGACTTTGCCAAGGCGCTGGGGGCGAAGGCTGTTTTGCGCGGTATTCGCGCGGTATCGGACTATGAGTACGAGTTGCAGATGGCGATGATGAACCGCAAGCTTGATCCCGAGATCGAGACCCTGTTCATGATCCCGGGCGAGCGCTACACCTATGTCAGCTCCCGTCTGGTGAAGGGTGTCTTTGAGTTGGGCGGGGATGTGAGCAGCATGGTGCCACCCAACGTCATCCAGCGGCTGAAACGCAAGGCGCTTGGAAAGCCCTGAGCCGCAGGAGGCCGGAAGCCGGCTCTGGAGTAGGGGCGCAAGGCAGGGAAGGACCGGTGACGGGTGAACGCGGAGGGGTGTTGCGGTGGGCAGTGGCGGAGCGGGGAGGCCTGGGGTGTCGGATTGCTTTGGTGGAGCGGGCGGTGTCCGGCGAGCCGGGAGGGGCATTCGATCAGGATTCGGCCGGATTGGCCCTATTCTCCACCCAAAGTACTCTTTTCCTTCACAACAAAATCTGAAAGACTTGAAGTATGACAACCGCAATCGCTACAAAGGTTCTGACCGATCGCATCAATCGCATTGAAGTCTCCGCCACCATGGCCATCACCGCCGAGGCGCTCAAGCTCAAGGCGCAGGGGATCGATATGGCGGACTTTGGCGCTGGAGAGCCCCACTTTCCCACGCCGCAGCACATTAAAGCGGCAGCCATTCAGGCTATTGAGCAGAACTTTACCCGTTACACCGCGGTCGCCGGGACGCCCGAGGTGCGAAAGGCGATCATTGACCGCCATGCGGCGGACTTCGGCAGCAACTACTCGGTGGAGGAGTGTGTTTTTACGACGGGTGGAAAGCTGGCGTTGTTCAATGCGATCCAGGTGCTGGTGGATCATGGCGATGAGGTGATTCTGCCGGTTCCTTACTGGGTGAGCTTCAAGGACATCATCGAGTACGCCGGGGGCAAGGTTGTTTATGTCCAGAGCGACGAGCAGCAGAACTTCCGCATCACGGCAAAGATGATTGAGCAGGCGATTACGCCCCGCACCAAAGCCATCGTCCTGAATACGCCGTCGAATCCCTCGGGAGCGGTGGTGAGCCCGGAGGATCTGGAGGCGATCGTCCACCTCGCCCATCAGCGGGGCATCTATCTACTGCTGGACGAGTGCTATGTGTATCTGAACTACACTGGAAAGATCGTCAGCGGAGCCTCCTGGACCGAGTGCAAGGAGCATGTAGTGGTACTGGGATCGCTCTCCAAGACCTATGCGATGACGGGCTGGCGCGCCGGCTTTGCGCTGGGCCCCAAGCAGGTGATCGGAGCGATGAGCAAGCTGCAGTCTCAGAGTACCTCGAATGCGGCCAGCATGGTGCAGCGGGCGTCCATTGCGGCGTTGACCGGCTCGCAGGAGTGCGTGGCCGAGATGCGTGCCGATTACATCAGGCTGCGCGACCGCATCCTGAAAGGCCTGCGAGCTATTCCGGGGGTGCAGTGCACGGAGCCCGAGGGAGCATTTTATGTCTACCCGAATGTGAGCGCGTTTCTGGGCAAGGGCGGCATCCAGTCTGCCTCTGACCTGGCGGCGAAGCTGCTGAAGGACGCGCATGTTGTGGTGGTGCCAGGTGAGGCATTTGGTACCACGGAGCATATTCGACTCTGCTACGCGGTCTCTGGCGAGGTGATCGACAAGGGTGTCGAGCGGCTGCGGGAGTATCTCTCCAATCTTTCGAAGCAAGGCTAAGGATCATTTGCGGAGGCCGTCCGGTTGGGTGTGAAGCCGGACGGCCTTGGCCATTACTGATGGAGGCGCATGTCTTCAGGAACAACGAAGAACCACCATCCCTTTGCCGCGGTGGTGCTGGCCGGCGGGAGTGGAACCAGGTTCTGGCCACGCAGCCGCAGGACCCGGGCCAAGCAGGTGCTACAACTGGATGGTGAGCGGAGCATGATCCAGCAGACGGTTGCTCGTCTGGAAGACGTCATGACGGACGATTCGGTGTGGGTGATCACCAACGATCTTCTCTGCGGCACCATCGAAGAACAGCTCCCGGAGATTCCTCGCGAGCGCATCCTGTGTGAGCCGGAGGCGCGCAACACGGCTCCGGCGTGTGCGCTGGCAGCGTTTCTGCTGGAGCGGGAGGATCCGCAGACGGTCATCGGGATCTTTCCGTCCGACCATACGATCGGAGATGTAGCCCGCTTTCACATGATTCTGCGAGCCGCCATCAAACTGGCGTCCTCCGGCGCGAAGATGGTGGTGCTGGGCGTTCCGCCCACCCGCGATGAGACCGGCTACGGGTATATCGAACTGGGCGCGGCGGTAACCCCCACGACGGTGGGTGGCGAGGCGATCCCGGTGCGGCGGGTACGGCGCTTCACAGAGAAGCCCGATCGGGCGCGAGCCAGGGCCTTTCTTCGCTCCGGCAACTACGCATGGAACAGCGGCATGTTTTTGTGGAGTGCGAAGACGCTGGCCGATGCCATCCGCGAACATGCCGCGGAGATGGCGCCTCTACTGGAGAAGATCGCCGCGGCGTGGAGGACTCCGGAGTTTGAGCAGGTATACCGGGAGTTGTATCCGCAGTGCGAGTCGATCTCAATTGATTATGCGGTGATGGAGCCGCGCTCGGCCAAGGGTGAGGTTGCCTCTGATCTGTACTGCCTGCCGGCGGACTTTGCCTGGAACGACCTGGGTAGCTGGGCGGCGCTGCACGAGTTTCTGGCCGAGAATCACGAGTGCCAGAACCAGAATGTGATTGAATCCGGGAGCAAGGTGCAGATTGACTCCTCCGGTTGTTACGTCTTTGCGCCCGGAAAGACGGTGGCGCTGGTTGGGGTGAAGGACATTGTGGCTGTAGAGACTGACGATGCGCTGTTGATCACCACTCGCGAGGGCTCGCAGGACGTAGGCAAAGTGGTGAAGGAGCTCAAGAGCCTGGGCAGGACGGACCTGATTTGAACACTGTGGTGAAGTTTGGAACCGACGGATGGCGAGGCATCATCGCCGACGATTTTACCTATGAGAATGTGCGGGTGGCCGCGCGCGCGATAGCGCTGTATGTACTGAAGCACGAGCGGGCGGAGGCGGGGGTCTGCGTCGGTTATGACACGCGATTTGGCTCGCGTTCTTTTGCGCGCGTGGTGGCCGAGGTGCTTGCCGGGGCGGGGATTCCGGTGGCGCTCTCCAGCAAGGTGACGCCAACGCCGGAGCTGTCCTTCGCGGTGCGCGGTCGCAGGGCGGCGGGAGGGGTGATGATCACCTCCAGCCACAATCCGGCAGAGTGGAACGGGGTGAAGTACAAGGCCAGCTACGGAGGCTCGGGGAGTCCGGCGATCATCGCCTCGATTGAGAGTTGTCTGCTGCAGGAGTTGCCGGCGGCGGCCACGCCGGCGCCGATCGAGGAGGTTGACTTTTCTCCGCCGTATATTGCGGCCCTGGAGACCTTTGTGGATCTGGCTGCGATCAAGCGATCCGGCTACCGCTTTCTGATCGATACGATGTATGGCGCGGGCCAGGGATATGTTGCCGGAATCTTTGCGCGGGTGGGCATACCGTGCGTGGAGTTTCGCAGCGAGCTGAACCCGGCGTTTCCGGGGATCAATCCGGAGCCCATCCTGCCCCACATCGCCGCGACCCAGAGGGCCGTGGTGGCCGAGCACTGCGATGCCGGCCTGATCACTGACGGCGACGCCGATCGGATTGGAGCGGTGGATGAGCACGGCAACGTGGTGGATGCGCACAAGATCTATGCGGTGATCCTGGAGTGGTTGCTGCGGCGCAAGCAGTGGCCGGGTGATGTGACCCGGGCCTTCAATACCACCCGGATGCTGGACCGTATCGCAGCCCGCTATGGGCGCAAGCTGCTGGAGCATGGCATCGGATTCAAGTATGTGGTGGATCTGATGCTGGAGCGTGAGATCCTGATCGGCGGCGAGGAGTCGGGTGGGGTTGGCATCAGCCGTCACCTGCCGGAGCGCGATGGCCTGTTGAACAGCCTGCTGATCGCCAACGTGATGGCCGATGAGCAGAAGACGCTGGGGGAGCTGGTGGCAGCGCTGCAGGCGGAGTACGGCGAGCACCAGTATGGACGAATCGATATGCATATCCCGGAGGCGGTGAAGCAATCCGCGATCGCCCGCGCGGGTTCCGGGTTGAGCGAGATCGCCGGGCTGAAGGTGCTGCGCACGGAGAGGCTGGACGGCATCAAGTTCTTTCTGGAGGTTCCAGACTGCGCTGGTAAACCCAACGCCGCCGAGACCTGGCTGCTGTTGCGGGCCAGCGGTACCGAACCGCTGCTGCGCGTCTACTGCGAGAGTTGCAGTACGGAAAGCGTCGAACGGATCCTGGCGGCGGCCAGAGAGTTTGTGCTGGCGGGGGATGGTGCGTGAGCGAGTTGCTGAGGCTGGAAGCGGCCGGAGTTCTCTTTGATATGGATGGGGTGCTGATCAGCTCCATCGGCAGCGTGAATCGCTCCTGGAGGCTCTGGGCGGAGTACTATGGGCTCCCCGATGCTTCCACGCTGGAGGTGCCGCACGGCACCAGAGCCATTGAGATTGTGGCCAGGCTGAAGCCCGATCTGGATCCGGCGGAGGGACTGCGCCGGATTGAGGAGATGGAGATCGAGGACGTGGCAGACATCGCGGCTCTGCCGGGCGCACGCGCCCTGCTGCAGCATCTGCCTGCCCGGCGCTGGACGATTGTCACCTCGGCGACCTTCCGCCTGATGTTGACCAGGCTGAAGGCGGCAGACATCCCGATTCCGGAGCGCATCATCAGTGCGGAGTCGGTGGAGCGGGGGAAGCCGGACCCGGAGCCGTATCGCCGTGGAGCGGAGCTGATCCAGGCATCTCCAGGCGACTGCATCGTGGTAGAAGACGCTCCCAGCGGCGTGGCTGCGGGTGTAGCCGCCGGCTGCCGCGTGCTGGGGGTGCTGGGCACCCACGACGAGGCGGAGTTGCGGGCGATGGGCGCGAGCTGGGTCGTGCGGTCGCTGGAGGATGTTCGCTCGGTTGCCAGCGCGAAGGGCGTGGCCCTGGATATCCTTTTGCAGAGCTGACGGCCGGCCAAACAGGATGCACGGCTGTTAGCGATCCCCGGCGGTGCTCAAGGCGCACGTGTCAAGGGGGGAGACCGCGGACAGGCGGGTTAAAGCATTTTCAGTGTTGACGGGTATCCCGAAGATGGCTTGCGGTGGCGTTTTCATTTTTGGGAAAACGCCCAAAAGGTCGAAGCATTCGGCGCACCTACACTGAAAATTCTTTAGGCAAACCAAGGCAGACAACTCAGTCGCTTCACCGGCGGCCTGGCGTCAGAATCTGCCGGTGTTGCGTTCGAGGAGAATCTTCTCGACACGCCGGAGGTCATCTTCCGTATCCACGCCGATCGTGTTGTGCTCGGTTTCGGCGACGTAGATGTCGATGCCGTTCTCGAGGAGACGCAGTTGCTCGAGCCGCTCGGAGATCTCCAGTTGGCTGGGGTGGAGAGAGGCAAAGCGCTCCAGCGCCGCCTTGCGATAGGCGTAGAGTCCCAGGTGCTTCCAGTAGGTCGCGCTGCCGGATCCGTCGCGATCGAAGGGGATGGAGGCGCGCGAGAAGTAGAGCGCCCGCCCGTCCAGCGCGGTGACCACCTTGACCGTATTGGGATTGGCGACCTCGCCGGCAGGGCAGCGTACCTTCGGGGTGGTCACCTGCACGTGCGGGGCAGAAAACGGCGCCAGAATCGCCTGGATGTGGCTGGGTAGCAGCAGCGGCTCGTCCCCCTGGATGTTGACGTAGATATCGGCATCCACCAGACGGGAGACCGCATGCAGGCGGTCGGTGCCGCTGGGGAGGTCCGGCGAGGTCATCAGACAGCTCCAGCCTCGCTGCGAGCACTCCTGGTGCACCTCCAGGGAGTCCGTTGCGACGATAACCTGATCCAGCGCGGCGCATTGCTGCGCGGCGCGATAGACCCAGGCGAGCATGGGTTCGCCAGCCATGAGGCGCAGAACCTTGCCGGGAAGACGTGTGGAGGCCAGGCGTGCCGGAATGACGCCTACGATGCGGGGATAGCTGGAGCTCATGGACCAACTTTCAGATCGGCTTTCTTTTTAAGATAGCTCCGGATCGCCATGGCGACCACCACCACCAGCACCAGGCTCAGAAGGAAGGCGAGAGCGTAGAGGATGTACAGGATCCAGGGAAGGTAGCACTGCCAGTTGGCGCCATCGGCGCTGCAGGGCGGAATGGTGAAGAGGGCGAGTCCGAGAGTGGAGCTCTGCAGATAACGTGCGCCTGGCGCGACCCGCCTTGTAGTGCCATCCGTGACCTGGTCGGCAGCTCGAGCCGGGTGTAGCGGAGAGAGCGGTCGTTGGCCGATCTCGGTAATTGTCTGATTGCGGGCGGTGATGGAAAAGAAGATGTTCTGGATCACGTTTGACCTGTGCAGTGCGGAAACTTATGATGAAAGAGCGACTGGCGTCGCGGCTGGGTATCACCCTCCGCTGGATGCAGTCTTCCTGGCGGCGGTGTAGCTCAGATGGTTAGAGCGACGGACTCATAACCCGTAGGTCAGTGGTTCGATTCCACTCACCGCCACCATTCTTCCTGCGGCGCCGGGCTGTGGGGCGGGGTTCGATGAAACCTGAGTTCGCATTGCAACATCAACGGCTCGCAACTTCTTCAGTAGAGAGTATCATTCGGCTATCAGGTTGCGTCTAAACTGTAGCAAGTTCGTTTGTTGCTGCTCTTATCTTTCAAGCGATTCCGGAGTTCGTCACCGCATTATGCCCAAGAGCCTCAAGATCTCCCTGCTGGCCGTCTCGGTAGCCCTCATCCTTTGCATCTTCGCCGGAGTCAACGCGCGCAGTGTCGCCGCGGCCGGCGATCCGGCGCCGCAGGACGCCTACCAGCAGATCAACGTCTATGGTGAGGTGCTGCAGCACATCCAGTCCGATTACGTGGAGGTGCCCAATATCCCCAAAGTGACGAACGGCGCCCTGCGTGGCCTGCTGGAGAGTCTGGATGCGGACTCCAGTTATCTGACTCCGGCAGACTACAAGGCGTATCAGGCGGATCAGGGCGGTAAGGCGCAGGTGGGGATCAACGTCTCCAAGCGTTACGGCTATGCAATTGTGGTCTCGGTTGTTCCGGGTTCGCCGGCAGACAAGGCTGGCCTGGGTGACGGTGACATCATCGAGGCGATCGGCAATGAAGATACCGGTAATCTCTCCCTGGCGATGATCCGCCTGATGCTGGAGGGCGCTCCCGGGAGCCAGTTGCAGTTGGCAGTAGTCGGTCATCGCAGTACCTCTTCCACGCCGCAGAAGTTGACGCTGACTCGTGTGCTGGTAGCGGAACCCCCTGTTGCAACATCGGCTTACGATGATAACTCGATCCTCTATCTGAAGCCGATCATCATCGACCACCAGCATGTGCAGGAGGTGGAGTCGCGTTTGAAGGCGATGAAGAAGAACGGCAACACCCGGATTCTTCTGGACCTGCGCGACGTCTCTGCAGGCGAGATGGCCGAGGCTGTGCGCATGGCCAACTTTTTTATCGGCACCGGGACCCTGGCCAGCCTGAAGGGCCAGAAGTATCCAGAGCAGATCTTCAGCGCGGAACCCTCGAAGGCGATCAACATCAGCGCGCCCATGGTGGTGCTGGTGAACCAGGGAACCGCGGGTCCGGCGGAGTTGATCGCCGGCGCCTTGCAGGATGACGGACGCGCCCAGTTGGTGGGGGAGCGGACCTTTGGCGAGGGATCATTGCAGAAGACCTTTGTTCTGCCGGATGGAGGCGCGGTGATTCTCTCCATCGCCAAGTATGCTTCTCCGTCCGGAAAGCAGTTCGAGGACGCGGCTGTGACGCCCGGGACGGTGGTGGCTGCGAACAGCGACTTGCTGGATGAGATGGAGTTGGATCAGTCCGGCAGTGCCGCCCCGGCCAGCAACGCCGCACCGAGCGGGAGTGGCGGCGCCAGGCAGAAGACGCCACCGCCAACCGACGATCAACTGAAGAAGGCTCTGGAGTTGCTTAAGGCCAAGGCTGCCTGAACCAATTCCGGCTGCGATCCATTGGAGGATCCCGGATGTTGTCCAGGGGATGGACGAGCGATGAAGCCAGCAGATGCCGGTGATCGCTGGCTTCATCAGGCACCGTGGATCGCTTGGCTGGAGAGACCATAGGAAACTTCTCAAATTGGATTGGACGTGCCTACGCCGCTGAGCGCCCACGACAGAAAGGCTCACAACAGACGGTCGATGCTGTGGCGCGCTGTGAGCCGGTTTCCCTTTCGGGATGCTGAGATTCGCAACCGCCGCCTGGCAGCCCGGGCTGGAGTACTGGCGTTGCTGGTAGCCTCCGCGGTCTTTGGCGTGATGCTGGGCCTGGTGCTGGTGTATTCGATCAACCTGCCGGAGATCTCCGAACTGGAGCGCTATCATCCCAGCGCGACGACGGAACTGTATGACATTCACGGGCGCATCTTCGGCTCTTTTGCTGAACAGCGCCGCATCGTCGAGCCGTACTCGGCGTTCCCCACCGTCCTGCGCAATGCCATCCTCTCCATCGAGGACAGGAACTTTGAACACAACACCGGCATCAATCTGGTGCGAGTGGTGGAGGCGGCCTACGAGGACGTTCACTCGCACGGCAAGACCCAGGGCGCTTCTACCTTGACCATGCAACTGGCGCGCAATCTGTTTCTCTCCTCCGAGAAGACGTACAGCCGCAAGCTGCAGGAGATTCTGCTCGCTCTGGAGATTGAGCGCCGCTTTACCAAAGCCCAGATCTTCACGCTTTATGCCAACCAGATCTATCTTGGCGCCGGCACCTACGGCTTCGAAGCCGGGTCAGAGTACTACTTCAGCAAGCACGCCCGCGACCTGACGCTGCCCGAGGCGGCGCTGCTGGCCGCGCTGCCCAAGGGGCCGGAGTATTACTCGCCGCTGCGTTACCCGGAGCGGGCGTTGCGGCGCAGGAACCTGGTTCTTGAAGAGATGCTGAACAACCACAAGATCAGCCGACTGGAGGAGGCGGAGGCTGAGGCGGCTCCGCTGGGGTTGCATCTGGAGTCGCCGCCCAATAGCGTTGCCCCCTACTTTGTGGATGAGGTGCGGCGGCAACTGGAGAGCGAGTATGGCTCCGATGAGGTACAGGGCGCGGGGTTGCGGGTTTATACCACGCTCGATCTGGATCTGCAGCGGGCGGCCAACCAGGCGGTGCTGGACGGCGCAGCCGCTTACGAGCACCGGCGCGGCTGGCAGGGCGGGCTGAAGAACGTGCTGAAGGAGGGCGAGACGCTGGACGGGTACAGAAACCCGGACTGGTCGCAGGCTATCGCCGACCACGGCTATGTTCATGCGCTGGTGGTCGCGGTCTCTGCGTCGAGGATAACGGTGAAGGTGGGTAGGCGGGAGGCCACGATGCTCCCCGCCGACTGGGCGTGGACGGGAGCGACCGGCGGCGTGGATCTCGCCCAGGTAGGAGATATCGTCTACGTGAGGGTGGTGAGCGGTGCAACGGCAGCGGGGCCGGATGAGGCCCTGCATGTGACGCTGGAGCAGGACAGCGGCGCGCAGGCGGCGCTGATGGCGGTGGATAACGCTGACGGAGAAGTGCTGGCGATGGTTGGTGGGCGCGACTTCCAGATCTCGCAGTACAACCGCGCGACCCAGGCCGAGCGCCAGGTGGGTTCCTCCTTCAAGCCCTACGTGTACACCGCGGCGATGGAGGACGGCATGCAGCCGTACGATACGGTGCTGGACGAGCCAACGACCTTCTTTACCGCCGGTGGGCCCTACTCGCCGCATGACTACGAGCACAACTACCTTGGCCCTATTTCGCTGGTGGATGCCTTCGCCGAGTCGCGGAACATCCCCGCACTGCGGCTGGCGGACAAGGTTGGTATCCGGCGGGTCATCGCTGTGGCGCATCGCTTTGGCGTCAGCAGTGATATTCCGCCGTTTCTGCCGGTCGCAATCGGGGCAGCCGATATCACCCTGGCGGAACAGGTGGGAGCCTACAGCGTCTTTCCCAACGATGGCATCCTGATCACTCCGCACTATATCCGCCGCGTACTGCAGTCTGATGGCGAACCGCTGCAGCAGCCGCGAGCCACGGTCCGAGAGGTGATCTCCTCCCACATTGCGCGCGAGATGCTGGTACTGCTGGAAGCCGTGGTGCAGCACGGAACCGGAGCGGCTGCCGGGCAACTGAACCATGCTCTGGGCGGCAAGACGGGAACTACCAACAACTACACCGACGCTTGGTTTGTGGGGTTTTCGCCCTCGGTTACCTGTGGCGTCTGGGTTGGGTTTGATAACCGGCAGCCCCTCGGAAAAGGGGAGACTGGAGCCCGCGCTGCCTTGCCGATCTGGATGCAGTTCATGAAGGTTGCCCTGGATGGCAGGACGCATGAGAGCCTGCCGGCGCTGAACGCTCCGCAACCCCGGATTCCGGCGCAGGGGCGCACCGGCGTGACGCCGACTGCGGCAGCGTCGGCTGCCTCGCCTGCAGCGGCCAAAGCGGCTTCGCCACGACACCCCGGGGCGCCGGTGACCAAGCCCAATCCGATGCCGAACCATAAGCCGCAACTGGTACGTTTGCAGCCCGGTGAGCAGCGTTACCCGACTCGCACCCTTCCGTCCTCTGGGAGCCCAGGGAGACCGGCGCCGCAGGCAGGCGCCGGCGCAAAGAGATCCGGGCCAGCGGGGCTACCGTCCGGGATCCGGCGTCCGCTGGAGTGATCTCACTGCCCGCTTCCATGGGTTGCTGCGAACCACCTCCGGGAGGGGTTACCCACAGGGGATCGTCCCGGGAGCCGGCGGCGTGGGGCGCCCGGGGCCGGGAATAGGGCTATCTGGGCTGTTTGGGCTGACGTAGTGCTTCGGTCAGGGCGAAGTAGCGGAGCGCTCTCTGCACGTCCACCCGGATCTGCTCGCGCAGGGCCTCCGGGGAGGCAAAACGCCGCTCCGCCCGCAGCCTGCGGAGGAAGGTCAACTGCAGCGGGGTAGTTTCGTTCAGATCCATCGGCTCGTAGTTCAGCAGATGCGACTCGACGGCGAAGGAGTCCGCGCCGAAGGTTGGGCGGTTGCCGACGTTGGTCACGCCCTGGAAGACCCGCTCTGCCCCGATGCGCAGGGTGGTGACGTAGACCCCGTTGGCCGGGAGCAGATGGTCATAGGGCGCGAGGTTGATGGTCGGCACAGCGTAACGGGTGCCGTAGCCGCGGCCCGGAGCCGGGGTACTGACCACCGAGAAGGGGCGGCCCAGCAGGGCGCGCGCCTCCTGCAATCTGCCGTCGGTGATGGCGGCGCGGATGCGGCTGGAGGAGATGGGCGCGCCACGAGCGATGCGGGGAACGTAAGCCTGCACGGCGAAGCCGAGCCTGCGCCCCATCTCCGCCAGGCCGGCAACGTCGCTCTCTGCCTGGTAGCCGAAGCGGAAGGTCTCACCCTCGTGAACCTCGACGGCGTGCAAGCCTTGATGCAGGACGCGCTGGGCGAAATGGAGCGCCGTCCAATGGCGAAGCTCAGAGGTGAAGGGAAGCACAAGAACGCTGTCCAGCCCGGTCTCGGCGAGCAGCTTCAGCTTCTCCTCCAACGGCGTGATGAGTTGCAGGGGAGCGTCAGGGTGGAGCACCTGCGCCGGATGAGGATGGAAGGTAATGGCGCAGGTGCGCGACTGAAGGGCACGCGCCCGTTCCATCAGCGAGGCGATCACCATCTGGTGGCCACAGTGCACCCCGTCGAAGTTGCCCACGGTGACCACTGAGGTTGAAGTTGAGGAGCCGAGTTCAGCGAGCGAGCGGTAGACCAGCATCAGTGAGGGGCGCAACCTGAGTAGAGTAAGCCCTGTCGAAGGGGATGAACCCTGGGATAGGGGGAAGTTCCTTAATCAGCGATCCGAAATGTCAGTTTAAGGCCATCGTGGGCCAGCCGTATGTGATCGGGCAACGCCGCATTGGTACTCTCGTGGTCCATTCCATGGCTGATGTGGGTGAAGAATGCCCGGCGAGGCCGGATCTTCCCCACCAGTTCGACGGATTTGGCGAGATGGGAGTGGCTGGGGTGGGGTTCGGTGCGCAGAGCGTCCAGCACCAGAATGTCCAGATCCTCGAGCAGAGGGAAGCTTTCCTCCGGAATGTCGCTCATATCGGTGAGGTAGGCGGCGTCTCCGAAGCGGTATCCAGAGATGGTGTTTGGCCCGTGGATGACGGGGATTCGGGTGAACCTGGCGCCGAAGAGGGGAAGTTCAAAGCCGGTGACCGCTGGTATGCGATGCAGCGTGACGCGAGCACGGGTGGGGTACTGGTCGGTCTCGCCGAAGGTGTAGGCGAAGATGCGTTCGATAACACTGGCCGTAGCATCGTCGGCGTAGAGAGGAAGCCCTTCCGGAAGATGGAAGCTGAGCGGCCGAAGGTCGTCCAATCCCAGGACGTGATCGGCGTGACCGTGGGTGTAGAGGACAGCATCCACGGAGGCAAGGCGCTCCCGCACGGCCTGGACCTGAAAGTCCTGGCCGGTGTCAATGATCACCTTATGGCCCCCGTAAGCGAGCAGCACCGATGGCCGGGTGCGCCGATTGAGAGATCCGGGCTGGTAGGCCGATGCGCAGACCGCGCAGGGGCAGCCGAGGGTGGGAACCGCCATCGAGGTTCCGCTGCCGAGAAAGGTGAGTGTAGCGTCCATGCGTTTATCCGTATCTCATGAGCCGGCCCGAAGCGGCGGGGAGGCCACGCTGTTATCCCCCGTGCGGCGGGCGGCCGGTCGTCTGGTCTCTGGCCTGAGTCCGGCGTCGTGATCCGAGTCTCTCCAGGTACCGGGGAGATGCGGAGATCTGGAGAGACCTGTTGCCTGTGTTGGAGCCCACCGGAACAGGGCGCTGGAGCATCTTCCAGGGAAGGACGTCCGCCAAGGACGAAACTCCGCGTTTCAGCGCAGAAAAGCGCTCTAACGGACGATGCGAGGCCCCATTCCAGGCATGGGCGGACCCGTTGGAGGGCCTGGGTTCTGCGGCTGCCGGGCCGCTGCGGAGCGGGAGAGCGCCTGGGTGACCTCCAGGAATTCGATGCGCAGCTCAAAGAGCGCTGTCTCCAGCAGGGTGGTCTCGGCCTGAGTGCAGTTTCCCCTGGTCTTTTCGGAGAGAACGCCGAGCATGTCAATGGTCTGGCGCGCACCGAGAAGATCCACCTGCGGTTGCTGGCCCGGAGCGGCAGCACCACCCAGTTGCATAAGGGCCTGCATGTAGAGCGATTGGATGACGCGCTGCAGATTGATCTCCGGGGGGCGCTCCATGCCCGGATTGGTGGCCCGGATAGCTGTATCGAGGCGATCGACGGTGGCATCAAAGGCGCGCTTGGCCTGCTCGGACTGCTCGGCGGTCGGAGCGGTTGGAAGCTGAGTGTCCGGTTCGAGGCCGTCGTCGGCGTCTTCGGTGACGGAGGCGGCGGGGTCGGGGGTGGGGCTCAGTTCCGGGCTGGCTGGTGGCTGAGGTCCGGTTGCTGGCGCAGAGCTGCTCTTCGATTCGGGGCTGTGCTGCTGCTCAGGGCTGCTTTTCGGCTCAGGGCTGTGCTGCTGGGCGGTTTGGGCTTCGGGGCGCAACTCGCCCTCGGCGGTGAACTTGCGACGGTCGTTGATGACGAATTCTTTGATCTCAGCCATACCTTCAACTCTCTTATCTCATCTGATGCTAACTCGCGTGCGGATCGATCAGGGACGTGGAATGGCCACACCGCCGGGGTAGGTAAGCTCCTGCGCGGTGTCTGGCGATTGCTCACGAAGCGCGGCGTTTCGCGCCTCCTGACGAAGATAGCCCAGTCCCAGCAATGTGGGGCCTTCGGGCAGGGGCACCAGCGCGGCGCTGGTCAACTCGCCGGCCGGTTTACCGGCCATCGTGATGGGAGCGGGAAGCTCAGCCGGAACTTCGCCTTGCAGGCGAAACGCCGTGAAGCTGCGATGGACCTGTCCACGGGAGCGGATCCTCTCGACGATCTCCTGGCCCAGATAACAGCCTTTGGCGAAGTGCAAAGCGTGGGTCTGAGCCGTCTCCTGGGGAAGGTCATGGGCAGATTCAGCGTTGCGGATATCCTTCCCAAACAGCGGCCGCGCCTCCAGCAGGCGGAGCGA
This sequence comes from Acidobacteriota bacterium, assembly GCA_021806005.1. Taxonomy (GTDB): domain Bacteria; phylum Acidobacteriota; class Terriglobia; order Terriglobales; family Acidobacteriaceae; genus Granulicella. The sequence goes on from JAJZDM010000001.1 coordinate 117,654, forward strand.
CTCGAGGGCGGCGGCGGAGACCTGGGGAATCTGCAGCCGTTGCAGGTTGTTGCGCAGGTCGGCGATGGTGGCCGCAGTCGAGCGCAGCTCATAGACGGGCGTCTCTCCACGAGCCGGGCTGAGGAGAAGCAGTTGGCCGTGCGGGGTGTCGGCAAGGACGAGTCGCAAGGGGTCGATGACCGGCAGTCCAAGGCTTTCGAGCACCGCAGGCGCCTGGCGACCGACGATCAGCACACCGTCAGAGTAGTTCTCGGCGGGCTGAAGCTCGACGTCATCCATGATGATGAAGCGTTCCAGATGGTTACGGATGGTCTCGATCTGCGCACCCGAGGTAGCCAGAAGAAACGAGGCTGGCTCAGGGTCGGGTTCACGATAGACGGTTGCGTCCCCCTGGATGTGTCCCTGGGCGTTAAGCAGAAAGTTGTAGTTGCCCTCGCCCGGCTGGAGCGACTGGATGGAGTTGGTCACCATGCCGTTGAGCCAGCGCGTGGCATCCGCGCCAGTAATGCGCAGTAAGGCGCTGTCCTGCGCCGGCGCACACCCGACGGCTTGCTGCAACTGGGCGAGTTCCTGGTGATCAGGGGTGGACATGAGTTTGTTCAGGGCTCCTTGCTGGTCTTTTGTTGCTGGTCTCTCTTTGCCAGGCTCATTATGCCTGGTTCCGGCTGCACGTCTTCTCCGATCGAGCCGGGCGGGAGCGGCCTTCGTCCCTCTTCGAATTCACGCCTTCCCTCACTCCTCCAAGGATAGCCTCAGTTCCAAGGATATTCCTGTTCCAGTCGGCCATCCTTGTAGCGACTGCACGGCCCCGGCGGTTCCGGGGTGCAAACCGCGCTCCTTGGCTTCCGCGGGTGTCATCCCCTGCGTACACTGGGTCATAGATGGAATTGCTTGTGTGGAGGCGGTTTGACCTGGCATAGAGTGTTGACGGCGTCGGCTTGGGTGGGTTTCAGCGTGGGGATCGCAGGTGCGCAGGCCAGTACCGGCGGGCAGACGACAGCGCCGGCCAGAGGGCCGGTCTCTTCGCCAGCCTCCAGCGTGGTGCTGACGCCGCAGCAGGAGCAGACGCTGCTGGAGGATGAAGGGCAGCTCCTGCATTTTGTCAGCAAGGTGACGCAACTGCCCATCAAGGCCCCAGTGAAGTGCCGGTTTGTCTCCCGCCAGGAGGTCAGCGCCGAGTTGCGCAAGAAGTTTGACGAGGACAAGGACACCCGGAGGATGGAGCGCAGCGAACTGGTGCTGAAGAAGTTCGGTCTGCTGGACGAGGACTTCCAGATGCGGCCCTTTCTGCTCCGCCTGCTCACCGAGCAGATCGCAGGATTTTATGACGACAAGACCCGGCAGATGACCCTGCTCGACTGGGTGCCCATAGACGAACAGAAGCCGGTGATGGCCCATGAGCTTACCCACGCGTTGCAGGACCAGAGGGTAGGCCTGAAGAGGTGGGAGAACCAGGAGATCGAGGGAACCGCGAAAAACGTCGCACAGGACAACCGGCACATCGCCAACGATGATACGGACACCGCCCGCGAGGCTGCTCTGGAGGGCCAGGCGATGGTGAGCTTTGCGGACTACATCCTGGCCGAGGCTGGGCATCCTGACCGGACGCTGAAGGATGCTCCGGGCCTCGCACAGAAGCTGGAGTCCAACGCGGGCGATATGTCCGGTTCTCCGGTGCTGGCCCGGGCCCCGCTGGTTCTGCAGGAGTCGCTGCTGTTTCCCTATACCTACGGACTGGCCTTCGAGGACGCGATTCTGACGAAGCAGGGGACAGAACGGGCCTTTGCCGGGGTCCTCGAGGACCCGCCCAGCTCCAGCTTCCAGATCATGACTCCCGCTGCCTATCTGCGGAATCGGCCGGTTCCTCTGATGAAGCTGCCGGACATCCATCCCCTGCTGAAGAGCGCAGGCTACGTGCCGTACGACGTGGGCGTGATGGGCGAACTGGATGTGAGCATGACCGCGGAGCTGTTTGGGGGCCTGCCCCTGGCCCGGGCGCTGGCTCCCGAGTGGAACGGTGGCGTTTACTATGCGGCGCAACGCAAGGACGCATCTGCGGCAGAGAAGAACACCACGGCGTCACTGGCTATTTTTTACAGTTCGGAGTGGAAGCAGAAGGACTCGGCGCGCAGCTTCTTTCACATCTTTGAGGAGGAACTGCCTCGACAGTACGACGGCCTGAAGCGCCGTCGCGATGAGGAGACGGATCCGGATGAGCGCGTCTACTCCACTGCGGAGGGAGATATTTTGTTGAGCCTGAGCGGCAAGAGCGTCTGGGTGAGCGAGGGCTTTGACCTGGCAATGGCCCGCAAGCTGAGAGAGTCCGTCGATCGCGTGAATGCACCGACGGGCAGTGGTCCCATGCTGCAGGCCCACGCGGCGCCCGCGGATCATGATCTGCTGGGGGGGCTGGTGGAGAGTATCAGCCAGTTCGGAGTGATGAGAGCTGCCCTGCGGTAGGATGCCGGTTCCCTGGCCCGACGGCATCCGGGCCGGGTGAACTCGGTTCGGTGGTCTACTTCTGGGGCTCCAGCGACATCACTGAGAGACCCATAAGTCCGTGCACCCAGCGTGCGGGTCTGGCGCCATCGGTATTGATCAACTCAATATTGCCGCCTTCGGAGTCCGGCAGTCCGTTCTTCATCACCGCCACGATCACCTTGCTGAGAGAGTAGTTCGGCTCAACCTCAGCCGCAGAGTAAAGCACATAGTAGTGGTCCGTTCCAGTGGCGATGATCGCGCTGTGCAGGATCATCGGCTGCGTCTGGTGGGCGGCCTTGAAGCCGATTCTGGACAGGACGTCGGAGAGCAGCGGGCCGCTGTAGGTCTCGGGGATCCCTCCCCGGTGGGCGTTGTGCACCTGCACGGTCACCTGCGGAAGGTTGATCAGATCGGTGACGGACAGGCTCATGCTGTTGCCCTGGAACTCGAGCACGACGGCAGAAGAGGGAGGCGCGGGCGATTTGTGGGCTGCGGCCATCGGCTGGGCGCCCGTCTGGACGCCGGTTTGAGCGTATGCGCCCAGGGCTAAGGGTGAAACGAGGAGCAGCAGGGCCAGAGCCAGACTGGGCAGGCCGCGGGGCTGGGGAAGGGGCGATTGACCAGATACAGGATGCTTCATATTCAAAAGGTTAACTCTCCTGGCCGGAGGAGGATATAGCTTTCTTGAAACCGACGTATACTGTGAGCATGTCGATTGTTCGCAATGTTGCCGCTATCGCCAAAGGAATGAGCATCACCCTGCGGGAAGGCTTCCAGCCGACCCAGGTGGAGAACTACCCGGATGGCAAGGGACCGATGCGCGGCGCGCAGTTCCAGGAGCGCTTCCGCGGGAAGCACCAGTTGCAGCGCGATGAAGACGGGCTGGAGAAGTGTGTTGCCTGTTTCCTCTGCGCCGCCGCCTGTCCGTCCAACTGCATTTACATTGAGGCTGCTGAGAATACCAGCGAAAACCGGATCTCTTCGGCCGATCGCTACGCCAAGGTGTACAACATCGACTACAACCGCTGTATCTTCTGCGGATACTGCGTGGAGGCCTGCCCCACCGACGCGATTACGCATGGCCACGGCTTCGAACTGGCCAGCCTGAACGCCACCTCCATGGTGATGCGCAAGGAAGACCTGCTGGTTCCGATGGCGGGCGGCAGCGGAACACTCTCCGCTGCTCAAGAAGAGGTTGAAGCGCTCGCGTAGCACTTAAAGCATTACATTCAGCAAACGCGGCGAGCCTATCTGGCTCGCCTTCTTGCGAGCGGAGAAGGCAACCCCGGGAGACCCGGGCACAGGTTCGGGCCAGGCCCGGACAGGCCCGGAGAAAGTCAGGACAACGGTGCACAACCATCCGCTGGAAAAGGTGCTCGAAGACCGGATCGCCATCATCGACGGCGCGATGGGTACGACGATCCGAACCTATGGGATGACAGAGTCCGATATTCGAGCGGATCGGTTTCAGCATGCCACCAAGGATCTGCTGAACAACGGCGATCTGTTCTCACTGACCCAGCCGAAGATGATCGGGGACATTCACCGGCGCTTCCTGGAGGCCGGGGCGGACATCATCGAGACCAACACCTTCGGGGCGACCAGCATTGCGCAGAGCGAGTTCTTCGTCGAGGATCCGCGTGAGCGTGGCGGACGGAAGGACCCGGAGTTCTACCAGAAGATCATCGAGGATAAGGAACTCCGGCAACTGGCGTGGGAGATCAATGAAACCTCTGCACGTCAGTGCCGGGAGTGGGCCGATCGCGTCGCCGGGGAGACCGGGCGGGCGCGATTTGTGGCCGGGGCGATCGGCCCCCTGACGGTCTCTCTCTCAAACTCTCCGGACGCCGATGATCCCGGTTTTCGCGTGGTGACCTTCGATCAGGTGAAGACGGCTTATGCCGAGCAGGTCCGTGCCTTGATCGCCGGGGGATCAGACCTGCTGCTGGTGGAGACGATCTTCGATTCGCTGAACGCCAAGGCGGCGCTGGTGGCCATTCGCGAGGTCTTCGACGAGGATGGACTTTCGGCTTCAGGCCGGGAGTTGCCCGTGATGATCTCGGCGGCCGTAGGGCGGGGCGGAGAGACGCTGATCTCCGCCCAGACCACGGAGGCGTTCTGGACCGCGGTCCGGCACGTCAAGCCGCTCTCGGTGGGGCTGAACTGCTCGCTGGGGCCGGAGCTGATGTACCCGTTTCTGAGTGAACTCTCGGCCAAGGCGGATGTTGCCATCTCCTGCTACCCGAACGCCGGCCTGCCGAATCCGCTCTCACCCACCGGATTCGATCTTGGCCCGGAGGATATGGCTCGCTGGCTCAAAAGCTTTGCAGGGGAGGGAATGATCAACATTGCCGGCGGATGCTGCGGTAATACGCCAGAGCACATCGCGGCCATCGCCCGGGCGCTGGAGGGCGTACATCCCCGGGAGCTTCGTGAGCGGACCAGGCGCACGGGCGGAGAGCACGAGGTGAGTGCTTGAGTATGAGCAATCCAGCACGGACCTCGCAAGGAGGGGAGTTCCGGCCCCTGCGCCTCTCCGGCAGCCAGCCCTTCACCCAGCAGAGCGGCGTCTTCATCATGATTGGGGAACGGACCAATGTGGCCGGTTCACCCAAGTTCGCTCGCCTGGTGAAGGATGGCCGGTTTGCAGAGGCGGTGAGCATCGCGCAGCAGCAGGTGGAGAATGGCGCGAACATCCTGGACATCTGCATGGATGAGGGGATGATCGACGGGGTTGCGGCGATGACCCGTTTCCTGTTGCTTCTGGCCAGCGAGCCGGAGGTGGCCAGGACGCCCTTCATGATTGACTCCTCCAAATGGGAGGTGATCGAGGCCGGCCTCAAGTGCCTGCAGGGTAAGGGCATCGTCAACTCCATCTCGCTCAAGGAGGGGGAGCAGCGGTTCCGGCAGCACGCCGACACGATCCTGAAGTACGGCGCAGCCGCTGTGGTGATGGCCTTCGACGAGCAAGGGCAGGCGGCCAGCTACGAGGACAAGATTCGCGTCTGTGAGCGGGCCTACCGGCTGCTGGTAGACCAGTGCGGTTTTCCGCCCGAAGACATCGTCTTCGATCCCAACATCCTCACTGTTGCCACTGGCATGGAGGAGCACAACAACTACGCCGTGGACTTCATCAACGCCACGCGCTGGATCAAGGCGAATCTGCCGCACGCCAAGGTGAGCGGCGGCGTCTCCAACATCTCCTTCAGCTTCCGCGGCAACAACAAGGTGCGCGAGGCGATGCATTCAGCCTTCCTCTACCACGCCATTCAGGCCGGCATGGACATGGGCATCGTCAACGCCGGAATGCTGGAGGTCTACGAAGAGATCGAGCCGGAGCTGAAAGAGCTGGTGGAAGATGTTCTGCTGAACCGTCGGCAGGATGCGACCGAGCGGCTGGTAGAGTACGGCGAGACGGTTAAGGGCGCTGCGAGCAGCGCGAGCCTGGGCGAGAAGAAGACCGAGCAGTGGCGCTATGGGAGTGTCGAGGAACGCCTCGCCCACGCTCTGGTGAAGGGAATCGACGGCTACATCGAGCAGGACAGCGAAGAGGCGCGGGTGAAGCTGGGCCGTCCCCTGCTGGTGATTGAGGGCCCCTTGATGGCGGGCATGAGTGTGGTGGGCGATCTGTTCGGGGAGGGTAAGATGTTTCTCCCCCAGGTAGTGAAATCCGCGCGGGTGATGAAGAAGGCTGTCGCCTACCTCACGCCGTACATGGAGGAGGAGAAGCGTGCCCTGGAGGCCTCCGGCCAAGAGGTCAAGGCCCAGGGCCGGATCGTTCTGGCCACGGTGAAGGGTGACGTGCATGATATCGGCAAGAACATCGTTGGGGTGGTGCTGGCCTGCAATAACTATGAGGTAATCGATCTGGGCGTGATGGTGGCCTGTGAGAAGATTCTGGAGCGCGCGAGAGAGGTGAAGGCCGACATCATCGGGTTGAGCGGCCTGATCACGCCCTCGCTGGATGAGATGGTGCATGTGGCCCGGGAGATGGAGCGCCAGGGCTTCCAGGTTCCTCTGCTCATCGGCGGCGCCACAACCAGCAGAGCGCATACGGCGATCAAGATTGCACCCCACTATAGCCAGCCAGTGGTGCATGTTCTGGACGCCAGCCGCGCTGTCCCGGTGACCACCAGCCTGCTGGGTGAGAGCAGCCCGGAGTTCATCCGGCAACACCAGGCAGAGTACGAGGCGCTGCGCAGAAGACACGCTGCGCCGCCCCAGCAGGTGATCTCCATCGAGGCGGCTCGAGAGCGCCGCACGCCGATCCAATGGCGCGCAGAGGATCTTCCGACGCCGGAGCGGCTGGGCATCCAGGTGGTGGAGAGCTTCCCGCTGGAGACGCTGCGCGAGTACATCGACTGGACACCCTTCTTCCACGCCTGGGGATTGAAGGGAATCTATCCGCGCATCCTGGAGCAGGAGGGGCATGGCGAAGAGGAGGGTCAGGCCGCCGAGGCGCGCCGGATCTTCGCCGACGGCAATCGATTGCTGGACCGGATCGTCGCAGAGAAGCTGCTCACGGCGAACGGCGTCTATGGGTTGTTTCCGGCCAATGCGGTCGGTGACGACGTCGAGATCTACTGCGACCCCGAGCGCCGTCAGGTGAGGGAGCGATTCTACTTTCTGCGCCAGCAGGCGAACCGCGAGGGGAGCGAGCCCTGCCGTTGCCTGTCTGACTACATCGCTCCAGCCTCCACCGGGCTGGCCGATCACCTGGGAGCGTTTGCGGTGACCAGCGGGATCGGGCTCAAGGCTCTCTGCGACAGCTTCCGCGCCGCTCACGACGATTACAACGCCATTATGGCTGAAGCCCTTGCAGACAGACTTGCCGAGGCCTTTGCGGAGTGCCTGCACAAGCGCGCCCGCGACGAGTGGGGGTACGGACGATCCGAGAATCTGCCCCCGGCCGGACTCATTCAGGAAGGGTATCGCGGCATTCGCCCCGCCCCGGGTTATCCGGCATGCCCGGACCATACCGAAAAGGGCACAATCTGGCATCTGCTCCAGGTGGAGGCCAAAACCGGGATGAAGCTCACGGAGTCCTTTGCCATGTGGCCAGGTTCGAGCGTCAGCGGGCTATACTTCGCCCATCCGGAGGCGCGGTACTTCAGCCTGGGCAAGATCGATCGTGACCAGGTGAGCGACTACGCGGCAAGGAAGCAGTGCAGCGTGGCGGAGGTGGAACGCTGGCTGGAGCCGAACCTGAACTATGAGCGGCAGTTGGGATCAGCAGACGGCAACAGCAACGGCGGAGACTAGTCTCCGCCGTTGCCGTTGCTCAAGCGATCGAGGGCTGCGCAGCAACCCCTTGCAGGTTGTTTCAGGACTTGGGAACGATGGCAGCAACATCGCCCGTGGGAGCTGCGCCGGGCTTGGCCGGGGCATATTTGCTGGCGCACTTGGCCTGCAGTTGGGTTGCATGGAAGGTTCCATCCCGTCCATAAGTGCCAACCGCCAGGGTCTGCGCCCCATCCTTGAACTCGTCCGGGGGAGGCTCCGCACCGTCGTAGCTAACGCGCAACTGTTTGCCCTGCTCCGCCAGGACGAAGTTGGCCGCAGGTCCATTACGAGTGATGCTGCCCGGCAGGACGTTGCCGGCTACGCGCAGGTTGACCCGGTAGGCCTTGTTTCCCATCCCCTGCAGCTCTGAGACGGTCACGTAGTAGCTCTTTGTGTTTCCAGCAGCCGAGACAGAGAGCCACGCAACCGTACCCAGGACGATGGCCCCCGCAACAATGAACTTCAGGATCGAGTTGGGCTTTTGCTTTGCCATACCTCCTCCAGTTTACGCCGTAAAGTCCACCGCAAGGGTGTGATTCTGATCACTGGCCTCCAGCGCCAGCTCCAACAGGCGAATGGTCCTGAAGGCATCCTCTGCGGAGATCGCCAGTCGCGTTTCACCGCGAATCGCGTCACGGACATTGACATAAAAACGGCGGTAGTCACCAATCTCGCTGGGAAGCCTGCTGCGCTCCACCTGTATGGGCTCAGTGACGCGCGTGGCCAGGGTGAGCGAGCCCCAGGCGGCCTCCTCCTCGGGCAGCCAAGGCTCCGCAGATCCCAACCGTTTCGGTCTGGCGCCCCCAAGTAGTGCAGATTCCTGGGGATCCAGTCCAAACTTTACGTAGCTCCCAAGGGTTCCATTTACTCGGAAGCGGGGCGCAGCTTCCGGTGCCAGCATGGTGGTATGGCACTCGTAGCGCAAGCTATGGCCCTCCGGCAGATCGAATTCCAGCACGATGTCAAAGGCATCCTCGATGGCCGTGACATCCCGCTCGTGGCGGACGCTGGCAGTGATCGTCCGGGGGGTGCCAAAGAGTGCCAGAGCCTGATCGACGAGATGCGGTCCCAGGTCGAAGAGGATTCCATTGGCAGCTCCGCCAGCTTCCTTCCAGGTGTTTGCCCGCTGCAGGGGGCGGAAGCGATCGAAGTGCGAGTCCACCAGCGTGATCCTTCCCAGGCGACCCTGCTCCTTCAGCTTTCGGACGGTGAGAAAGTCGCCGTCGAAGCGCCGGTTGTGAAAGGGCGCCAGCAGCCTGCCTTGTCGCTGCGCGAGCGCCATCAGCGCTCGCACCTGGGCGGAGGAGCCGGCGACGGGTTTGTCGACGACAACATGCTTTCCGCTCTCGAGTGCGCGCTGCGCCATCTCCACGTGCGAGTCATTGGGCGTGGCCACGACGATGAGATCGATGGTGGGATCGGCAAAGGCCTCATCCGTCGAGCGCAGCAGACGGGCGGCCGGATAATCCGCAGCGGCGTTATCGCCATGCCGTTGCACGATGGCCGTCAGTTCCAGTCCGGGAACCGTGTTTACAAAAGGGGCGTGGAAGATGCGGCCGGCAAATCCATATCCAAGAACAGCGGTGCGTATGGGTGCAGTCTCTTTGATCTCTGTTGACACGGGTCTCTCCTGCTCACAGTCCAAGGTATCGCAGTTTTCAGAAGATGTTCTGTGCAGCCTGACGACGGAGCTCGGGAGCGCCGTAATGCCAGCCTCTCAGGGGTGTTCCGGCTGGGCGCCGGGGGGAGCGGAGGGTTTTATCGGAGTGTCGCCCAGCAGCCTCGCCACGGCTGGTTCAATCGCCGAGGCCATCAGTCGCTGACCCATGGTGTTGGGGTGCAGGGCGGGGCGAGGAGGGGTGAGAGTTGGATCGTAAAACAGGTGGGTATCCAACTGGCCCAGGGAATAGAAGACCACGCTCACGTCGATGTAGGAGACCATGGGATCTTCTCCTCCTGCATAGTGGCTGCCCAGGTAATCGTTGACCTCGAAGTTGGTCTCCCGGGAGGGCAGTGCGGAGGGGAGAAGCCCCATCAGCAGGATTCTGGTCTGCGGTAGATGGAGTTCGATATCTTTGATCACGGCTCCAATACCCTCCTCGGTCTGCTCGGCGGTCTGCCCGAAGAAGGTGTTGTTGGTGCCAATCAGCAGGACGGCCAGTTTGGGATGCAGTCCCGCCACCTCTCCATGATCCAGTCTCCAGAGCACATTGGCAGTGGTATCGCCGCTGAAGCCAAGGTTCAAGGCCTTGCGAGGCGCGTAGTACTGGTTCCAGATGGGTAGAAAATTCTGGTTGGGCGGGTCTGTCTTGTCGTAGTTGTTGGTAATCGAGTCTCCGATCAGTAGTAGCTGCGTGTCCGGGTGAGCCTCTGCTTCGGCTAGAACCTGCTGGTGCCGTTCTGCCCACCACTCCTCCGAGAGCCGGTCTTTGGGCTCTGTGGCGGGGTTTTGTCCGCCGGAGGGGGTGGCCGCCTGTGCATCCGCCCGGGTTGGCAGAGACAGGCGCGCGGTCAGCAGGGCTGCGGCGAAGACAGGCAGGAGAGAGATCTTCATGACATCGATGTTACGACGATGGGCAGGGAGGGTATTCACGGATTTTGCTGCTCCAGCGGTGTTGTGCTTGCGAGTGACCGCGCCGCGGGCGAAGAGGTGTCCACGCCAGCCGAGGGCAGGCGATCCGTGTGGAATTATCTTTCAAGGCCAGCGGGATGACGCTGGAAGGCGCTCAGCAGATTCTGCTGGCGACGACTTGAGTTCCGGTGGCGTTTGATTCGAGGCTTGTGGAACGAAGCAGGATCTCAAAGGGGCGCAACGAGCCGTCAGGGAGGGTTGCGCGGCGCAGGATGGGTGCGATGGTCGCCGGGTGCAGCAGGGTCTCTTCCGCAGCCTGGGTCCCGGCGACATCCAGCCCTTGCAGGAGCAGGATGTGCCCGGTCCCGGTGAGGTTCGGCAGGTATTGAATCAGAGAGAAGGTCTCATGCGCGGGCTGGTTCCAGTGGCTGGGATAGTCGCTCGCCTCTCCCCGGAGCGGAGATCCGTTGAGAATGACAGCGCCTTTCATGCCGCCATCGTCAATGATGCGAAAGTTGGCGCCGCTATCCGCGACCGCGGCCCAGGGATTGCTGCCGACCGAGCCGAGGATGATGATGTTGGCGTTCTTCAGGTCATCGAGCCGCAACTCTCGGGGAAAGCGCAACATCACTCGCTGCGAATCGAAGTAGGGAGACCGCTCCAGCGACGTGACGATCTGCAGGTCCACGAAGCTGGTGAGGTGCTGGGTGCGCATGTCTTCGGCGGTGTGGGCATCCAACCGATTGAGCGGCAGGTTGAAATATCCGCTCTTGATGTACTCCGCCAGCGGCATGGGACGATGCGAGATGTCCTCGAGCAGATTGAGTCCTGCATCGGAGGGAACGATATAGGTGGTTGCCGCACCTCCGAAGATTGCGGCCCATAATGGATCGCTCAGCGTGGCAGTCTGTCTGCGCGGCTGATGAGCGTGTACGGCGGCAAACCATGCGACAACCACCAGAAATGTGCTGTAGGCCAGCAGTAGTCCAAGTGCCGCGAAGTGAGCTCTTTTACTGTGCTGGCGAAGGCCGAGCAGGAAGTGTTGTGCGGTCGCAGCCGCGGTCTGTTGTATCCGTGCAGGGGCGGGTGTGGTTGCTGCAGCCTGCGTAGGCTCGCTTGCGGATACAGCGACGAAGACAGGTACATATCCGCCGAGGGGTATATCGATCCTGAGCGGCTCGGAGATGCCTTCGCCGGTGTGGTACTCGAGGAGGCGACGGCGGAGTTGACGCGCATAGTTGCGCACGATGTTGTCTTCGAGGGTACGGTAATTGGCAGGTCGGTCAAAGACCTTTACCCCGATCCGATGTTCCGTGATCTCGCTTGCCTTGTTGTCGAGTACGCACGATACAACGTAGACCAGAAACTTCTTGAGCAGCGGCGAACGCGCGAAGTGACGGCTCGCGATGATGCGCTGCGTGGTCTCCCAGCGGGGATCGCACTCAAAACCCTCGGGCCGCTGTGCTTCGTCCGGGGTTGTGTTGGCGATGCGATGCATGACGGCGCCGTGTCCCAAATCTTTCTCTCCGTATGGACCAAAGACATCTGTCGGTGCGTTCAGCATAGAGAGATTCGATCAACGGAGGATGAATCTGAAGCATACGGAAGAACTACGCCGGACATGTAACTGAAAATTGATCGCCATCGCAAGGCATTGATGAAGAGATAGTTGGAGAAAAAATACACATGTGAACTCACGCCGTGGAGCGGGGTAGACACTCTTGATCCTTCGAGCGGTTGGCGACAATGGCCTGGCTGACCCATGCGCAGGTGTGCATGGAGCTCGTCAGGACTGAAGGAGATAGCGATGCTGCCGCGAAGCTGGATTAGATTCATACGACGCCCCGACCTACTACGTGTTCGAATGCTTCCCATGGTTTTGTTAGGAACGGTTCTGGCGACAGGATGGCCGTTGAGGGCGCAGATCAATACTGCCAACCTCTCCGGACTGGCGACGGACTCAACCGGCGCGATTCTGTCGGGCGTTCCGATTTCGGTGAAGAACCCATCGACGGGATACGAGCGGACGGTGCGCACAGACTCGGCGGGACTGTATTCGTTTCAGGATCTTCCCATCGGGCAATACGACGTCGTGATCGGAGCGCCGGGGTTCAGCACCGAGAGGGCGCGCGTCTCTCTGGAGGTTGGAGAGAAGGGACGCCAGGACTTTCACCTGCGCGTGGGGTCCACGCAGCAGACCGTGCAGGTGAAGGCTGCTCCGCCGATGCTCTCGCCCGACGACGCTTCACTGGGAACCGTGATTCCGGAGATCACGATCGTTAAGACGCCGCTGTATCTGCGCAACTGGGACGATCTGCTGAGGCTGGTTCCCGGGATCCAGATCAGCCGCTACACGCAACAGGCGGGCAACACAGCGGCTGGGCGCACGGGCGACTTCAACGTCAACGGCATTCATTCGCTGCAGAATGACTTCATTCTGGATGGTATCGACAACAATACCTTTTCTGAAAATGTGCAGGAGCTGAGCACCGAAGCCGCGCATCCGTCGGTTGACACAATATCTCAATTCAACGTGATTACCAATCCGTACTCTGCGGAGTACGGACGCAGCCCGGGCGGCGTTGTCTCTGTGGATACCAAGAGCGGCACCAACCAGTTTCACGGGCTTGGCTATGAGTACGTGCGCAATCAGCTCTTCGATGCCAATGATTTCTTCTCCGACCGCAACCACCTGCCGAAGCCGGAGAACAACCAGAACCAGTTTGGTGGAAACGTCGGCGGACCGATCGTAAAAAACAAGCTCTTCTACTTCTTCGAGTATGACGAAACACGCATCAAGCAGGGTGTATCGCGCATCTCGTCGGTTCCGCTGCCGAACGAGCGTATTGGAGACTTCAGCCCGGCTACCGCGGCGTCGGTTGGAGTAAAGTATCCAACGATCTACGATCCGCTCACATGCTCGACCCCGTACTCGGGCTCGAACTGCCAGGCGTTTTCGAACAACCAGATTCCTTCAAACCGGATCGACTCCACGGTGTCCAAGCTGATGGCGCTGTTCCCGCTGCCGAACTCAACGACGCCGGGCAGCCCGGCGGATCTGAATAACTACGACCGCAACGCACTGCTGACGGACTTTGAGGCCAGTTATGATGCACGCGTTGACTGGACGCCTTCGCAGTTCGATACCGTCTTTGTACGCTTCAACTATTCCAACCGTTCACGCGATATCCCGGGTTACTATGGCGGGCTCGCCGATGGATCTTCAACATCCGCGTGGGGCAACCAGAAGCTGATCAACTACAGCGCGGTGGTGGGATGGACGCATATCCTGAGCCAGAGCATGGTGAACGAGTTCCGGCTGGGATGGACGCGCGACTACTCCTATGCGGCCCAGCAACCGTTCGGTCTGTCACAACAGGCGGGCGACTTCGTTCCAGGAATTCCCATCAACCCGGCGATCGGCGGCGGCATTCCGCTCACGCAGTTTTCAAACTATACCTTCGAGGGATCTCCCGACTACCTGCCCAAGCAACAGATTCCCATGCTGTACCAGTACAGCGATACTCTCTCGATGGTGCATGGACGGCAGACCATCAAGGCCGGAGTCGACCTCTACCTGCCAATGCGCAACATCTTTCAGGATGAACCGGGCACGCGTGGAGACCTCGACTTTACGGGCGTCTTTACGTGCCAACACAGCGCGCCCGGAGCCTGCGTCTCAGGTACAGGGCTCTCCTATGCGGATGGTCTGATCGGAGCGACGGAGGCGACGCAACTGACGAACGTGTTCTTCGTCGACCAGCGGCTGTGGATGGCCTCCGGCTTCTTCGAGGATGACTGGAAGGCGACCCCGAAGCTTACGCTGAACCTGGGTCTTCGCTATGACTTTGCGACGCCGGTCTATGAAGGCCAGAACCGGATGGCGGATTTCAACCCGAGTTCCGGGTCGCTGGTGTTCGCTCAGAGCGGATCGCTTCAGGATCGCACGATCGTGAAGCCAAACACCAAAGACTTCGGGCCGCGCTTCGGATTCGCGTATTCCGTGGACAGAAAGACCGTGGTGCGTGGCGGTTATGGGGTCTATTACACGCTGTTTGAGAGGATCGGCAGTGAAGATCAACTGGCGGAGAATCCGCCTTACCTGATCAACAAGGCGCCGGCCAGCAGCACTACGCCGGTGCTGAAACCATCTGTCGGTTTCCCTGCAAATTTCCTGGATCCGAGTTCGATCAACTTCAACGATCTGACATCCTTTCACATTCGTTCCATACCCGTGGACGATCCTGACCCAATGGTGCAGCAGTGGAGCCTGGGTGTGCAGCGTCAGTTTGGAGCAGTATGGGTCGGTGAAGTGGACTACATTGGAACGAAATCGACCCACCTTGACGTGATCCGCGACTATAATCAGCCGCTGATTGCCAACGGGGTCACCACGGGAGTTGTTCCTTATCCTGACTACGGACAGATTGAGTGGACCAGTCCGATTGGTTATGGCAACTATAACGGGATGCAGGCGAGCCTGACACGCCGATTCACCGATGGGTGGAGTGTGATGGCGGCCTTTACACATTCGCGGAGCCTGGACAATGCACCGGAGGAGTTGGAGACCAACTCGGGTGATGCGCCGAACGGCAGAAGCTACTCCACGTGGTACGGGCCGAGCGACTTCGATATCCCCAACCGCCTCTCGCTGAGCTACGTGTATGAGTTGCCGTTCGGCCACGGCAAGCCGATGCTCAACCACGGACCACTCTCCTGGATCTTCGGGGATTGGCAGACCTCGGGGGTTTATACGTACTACAGTGGTCACCCCTTCCAGGTGAATGAGAACGATGGAGTGCGGAACGCCGCGCTCGACCTCTACGGGTACACAACGGCAACTCCCAATCTGGTGGGCAAGCCGCATATTGTAGGAAACCCGAACTGCTGGTTCTACATCAGCAAGGACACAGCGTGCGCGGCGCTGGCCCCGGTGAACTACACGGATGCCTACGCCACAACCGCCGTGGGTGCGATTGGCGATGTGGGCCGCAATACGCTGCGAGGACCTCATACAACGGTCTTCGATTGGAACCTGCTCCGGGAGTTTCCGTTTGGCAGCCACTACAACGTTGAGGCGCGCTGGGAGGTCTTCAACGTGTCCAACACACCTGAGTTCGGTCAGCCGCAGAGCAACATTACCAGTGGAAGCGTCGGGTCGATCACGACGCTTTCAGGTGATCCGCGAGTGATGCAGTTTGCCCTTCGGCTGACGTGGTGATCCATGCATGGGCAGGGGACGGATCAGGCGAGCCGTCTCCTGCCAGCCGGTTCCGGCTCAAGCGTGGACTTATCATGCGTCGGTAGGGTATTGTGGCGGTCGTCAACCTCCAGACCACCGATCAGCAGAGACAGTTTGCATCGATCTGGTGCAGGACGGGAAGGGTCAGCGGCACGAATTTTCTGAACTCCGAAGCTCCGGTCTGCTGACGCGGTCGAGATTCGGACAGAGGACGGAACCCCGGAGTTCAGTGTTACAAGCAGTCCGCCGCAGTTTCAAGCGATTTGCCGCAGCGCTGGATACACCTTGCGATAACGTGTATAGGCCTCTTTCATCGCCGCCTCATGAAGCGGCTGGATGGTCTCTGCCGGGCGGACCGCAGCCTGGCACGCCGCTTCGACCGAAGGCCACGCGCCGACGCCGGAGCCGGCCAGCAGGGCTGCTCCAAACGCTCCCCCCTCCTCGGCCTCCAGAGTCTGCACCGCGTGCTGATAGACGTCAGCCTGGATCTGCCGCCACAGCGGGCTGCGCGCTCCGCCTCCGCCCAGGCGAATGGTTTCCACCGGAATTCCAAGCTCTGCAAACAGTGTCAGGGTGTCCTGCAGTGAAAATGCCACACCCTCCATCACGGCGCGGACGTAGTGCGCGCTGGTGGTGGAGGCGTTGATTCCCACAAAGGCGGCGCGGGCGTTGGGATCCAGATGTGGGGTACGCTCGCCAAACAGGTAAGGCGCCCACAACAACCCATCGCTGCCGGGCGGAATCTCTTTGGCGGGAGTGGTCATCTCGTCGTAGGAGCGGGAGGGGAAGAAGGTGTCCCGCAGATAGCGCAGGCTCAAACCGGCGCCGTTGGTCACACCCATCACATGCCAGATTCCCGGGGCCGCGTGGCAGAACGTGTGCAGCCGTCCCCGGGGATCGAGGGTGGGCTGTGCGGTAGCGGCAAAGACGACGCCGGAGGTGCCGATGGTGGCCGAAACGGAACCTGGAGTGAGGATGCCCATCCCGACCGCTCCGGCTCCCTGGTCGCCGGCCCCGGCGGCCACCGGAGTTCCGGCCGGCAGTCCGGTCGCCTCCGCTCCCAGCGGGCTGATGCGCGCGCAGATCTCCGGCCCTTCGAACAGACGCGGCAGCCAGCCGAGGGGAATGTCGGTGCGCTCGGCCATCTCCGTGGACCAGCGCCGGTGCGCAACATCCAGCAGCAGGGTTCCGGAGGCCTCCTGGAGATCCATGGCATACTCCCCGGTCAGGCGTAGACGTACAAAGTCCTTGGGGCAGAGGACATGGCTGATGCGGGCAAAGATCTCCGGCTGGTGCTCCCGCACCCAGAGCAGCTTGGTGAGGGTGAAGTTGGGCAGGGCAGGATTGGCGGTGAGTTCGATGATCCTCTCATAACCAATGGTTGCCGTCAGCCAGTCGCACTGCGGCTGTGTTCGTTGATCGCACCAGATCAGGGCGGGACGGAGCACCTCTCCGGAGGCGTCCAGCATGACGCATCCGTGCATCTGTCCGGTCAATCCCACAGCCTCGACCACGCCGATGTGCCCGGTGGCTGCGGCGGCGCGTAGCGCTCCCGTGATGGCCTGCCGGGCTGCTCTCCACCAGTCCTCAGGATCCTGCTCGGCCCACCCGATCGCCGCCGAGTGGATGGGAGCGTGATCGGCTGAGTGTGAAGCCAGCACCCTTCCTTCACGATCGATCAAAATGGCGCGTGTGCCGCCTGTACCAACATCAATACCCAGAAACATGGGACTCCTTCTGCTTGGTTACCGTTCAGTGTGGGTTTCCCTGCCGCGGTGCTGGTGGCGTACATGGCGCAGCGTCGGCTGAGCGGCCGCAGAAGGGTATCAGCAAGAGTGTAAAGGGTTGTGGCGATTTGTTATAGCGATTTAATGAATGTGATGACCGTATCGTCCCTCTGGACGGCGATCGCCGGGTGTAGTGGGGAGGAAGCACCTGGGGATTTTCGATGAACTTTTGCATACATCGACCCTCTCCTTGCATCTTGTGGTAGTAGAAGCCGGAGAGCAGAAAATGACCGGTGGGTTCAATTGACGATTTAGCATGGAACGTATGATTCGATTGCATCAAGACGCGTCATCGGGCGCTATGAGGGGAGCTGTGGCTCTGCTGGTGCTGGCGCTGGCGGCTCCACTGGCTTTGGCGCAGTCCACGGGCACCACTGCCAACGGTGGCTCCGCGGAGCTGGGCGTCGCTTTGCAGACGCAGCAGCAGCTTGCAGCTCCCGGCCCGGCGCTGAACCCTTCCAGCAGCAGTTCGCAGAACGGAATGGACCCGAGCTTCCGTGGCAGCCTGGTGCGGGGAAGAGCGAACGCGGAGGTTTTGCCGCTGAGCATCGACGAGGCGATCCACATGGGGCTCCAGAATAACCTTGGCCTGATTCTGCAGAACTCGAGCCAGCGGCAGGCAGGAGGAGAGCGGCTGGAGAGCCTGCAGTCGCTGCTGCCGACAGTGACAGCCGGTGCTTCGATCACCGTGGAACAGATCGATCTGGCTGCTTTTGGCCTCAAGTTTCCTGGAATCAATCCAATCATCGGACCGTTTCAGGTGGAAGATTTTCGAGCCTATCTGAACCAGAATGTGGTCAATCTGTACTCTCTGCAGACCTATCTGGCCTCCAAGCACAACTTTCAGGCTGCGCAACTGACAGCGCAGGATGCGCGGGATCTGGTGGTGCTGACGGTGGGCAACGCCTATCTGCTCTGCATAGCTGACCAGACCCGAATCGAGGCCGTGGAGGCGGAACTAGCCAGTTCCAAGCTCTCTTTCGATCAGGCCAGCGACGCCCATGAGGCCGGCACCAGCCCCCGCCTGGACGTGTTGCGAGCCCAGGTGGACTATCAGGGTGAGCAGCAATCCCTGATCTCGGCCAACAATGAGTTGGCGGAGGACAAGATCGCGCTGGCGCGCGCCATCGGGTTGCCGCTCGACCAGAGGTTCAAGCTAACGGACGGCGTTCCCTTTCAGGCGCTGGACACGCCCGACCCGGAGGCTGCCTTCCAGGCCGCGCTGAAGCAGAGAAAGGATCTGGCGGCGGCTGAGGAAAGGGTGAAAGCCGCTGAAGCCGACCGGAAGGCTGCCAGTGATGATCAGCTCCCGACGGTCAACGTCAACGGCAACTTCGGCGATCTGGGTCAGACCATGGCCCACTCCCACGGCACCTACACGGCGGAGGCGTCGATTTCGGCGCCGATTCTGCAGATTGCGAAGGTGCATGGCGAGGAAGAGACGGCCAGCGCAGAACTCGATCAGGCCAGGGCCCGGCTCTCTGACCAGACGCAGCAGGTGAACGCCGATGTGCGGGACGCCATCCTGGATATTCACACCGCGGCCAAACTGGTGGAGGCCACCAGAAGTAACGTGGATCTGGCCCGCGAGGCTCTCGCCGAGGCCCAGGAGCGGTTCAAGGCCGGTGTCGACTCCAGTCTGACGGTCTCCCAGGCGCTTGCGACCGATCGCCAGGCCGAAGACCAATACATCAGTGCGCTCTACCAGCACAATCTGGCCAAGCTCTCCCTGGCCCGGGCGCTGGGAGTCGCGTCGACCAACTACCAAGATTATCTCGGAGGAAAGTAAGCGTGCCCGATCAGAACGAACGTTCGCAGCAGCCGGAGCCCATGGATGCTCCACCCAAGAGCAATTCGAAGAGGAAGCTCATCGGCATCTTTGTGATCGCTGTGCTGGTCATTGGAGCCGGTCTCTTTTACTGGCGCTCCACCTACACCGAGGACACAGATGACGCCCAGGTGGACGGCAACCTCTACCAGGTAAGCTCACGGGTCGCCGGCCAGGTGATCCACGTGGATGTGGAAGAGGAGCAGTTTGTCCACAAGGGAGACAGCATCGCCGAGATCGATCCCAAGGACTACCAGGTGGCTCTTGAACAGGCCCAGGCCGATCTGGCCAACGCCCAGGCGGCCTATCGCCAGGCCATGGTGGGCGTTCCCATTACCAACGTCCAGACTGCGACCACTCTGCGGACCTCCATGTCGGACGTCGCTGGCAGCGAGGCCTCTGTGCAGCAGGCTGAGGCCCAGGTGGAGGTGGATAAAGCCAAGGTGACCGCTGCTCAGGCAGAGGCCATTCGATCCCAACTTGACGTACAGCGGTATACCCCGCTGGTCGCGAAAGACGTGATCTCCAAGCAGCAGTACGATGCCGCTGTTGCCCAGGCGGCTGCGGACAAGGGTAACCTGGAGGCTGCCCGACGGGACGTAAAAGCCCAGGAAGATGTTGTGCGCTCCATGGAAGAGCGGCTGAACCAGGCGCGTTCGCAGAAGTTCCAGAGCCAGAAGAATGGTCCGAAACAGGTAGCGGCGCAGCAGGCGCTGGCAGCAGCGGCTCAGGCAGCCATCAAGGTCGCCCAGGCCAAGGTGGATCAGGCGCAGCTCAACCTGAGCTATACCCGGATCGTCGCTCCGATCACCGGAATTGTCAGCAACAAGAGCGTCGCCGTGGGTGAGAATCTGAGCGTCGGACAGTCCCTGATGACCGTTGTGCCTCTAACCGATCTGTGGGTCACGGCCAACTTCAAGGAGACTCAGCTCACCTACATGCACCCGGGGCAGAAGGTGGACATCTCTGTGGATGCGCTGGGCGGGCGGAAGTTTACCGGCGTGGTGACGCAGATTGGTGGGGCCACGGGTAGCTCGCTGAGTCTCTTTCCGCCAGAGAACGCCACCGGCAACTACGTGAAGGTGGTGCAGCGTATTCCTGTCCGGATCAACTTTACCAACCTGGATCAGGAAAACAAGGACTACGCCTTGCGTATCGGGATGTCCGTAGAGCCGACGGTGCGCATCAAGGAATGAAGGGACCATCCTGCCGGTCTTCAGGGGCGCACCCCCCTGGCCGGATGCGGGAGATGGTTTCAAAGCAGTAAGTGGATCAATGGAGACGCGTCGGCCTGGTGTTTTTCCCCGGGCCGAGGCGTTCCGTTCGGGTTGGGGTGGGGCGGGTTTGGGATTGGGAATCCGGTGTCCGCGATTCAGTATTTGCAGCGGTGATACGGACTGGGAGCAGCGTGACGCAGGAGATTCCGTTCATCAGGCGGGCTTGCATGGGGGGCTTTTCCAGAAGGATCCAGGCAAGTCCGTGCGTGCCCCCGGCGGTGCTGGAGGGGCTGGAGGGCTCAAACGATTGATCGATCGGGCCTTGCACGCGTTGCTCTTCTGCCACCATAATCTTTCTGCAACGTGTGTAATCAGCCATCATCTACTGTAGAGAAGAGCCTCCTCTATTCCAGATGTGGAGTGAGCGGAAAGGATCAGGTCGATGCCTTCGATTCTAAGTATGCTTGTGCATCATACCTACGCTCTGCTCTTTGGCTGGGTACTGATAGAGCAGGGCGGTATACCGATTCCCACGGTTCCGCTGCTGATTGCCGCCGGCACCATGAGTGCAGCACACCAGCTCCACGTCGCCTATGCGCTGCCGGTGATCCTCATCGCCTGTATCCTGGGCGACTCTGCCTGGTACTTCCTGGGCAAGCGCTATGGCGCCCGGGTTCTGAATGCTCTGTGCCGCTTATCGCTGGAGGCTGCCACCTGCGTCGAGCGCACGCACGGGACGGTAAGCCGGCGAGGAGCTGTTACCCTGCTCTTTGCCAAGTTCGTCCCGGGGCTGGGTACAGTGGCGGCCCCGATCGTCGGGCAGGCCCGGATTCCGTACCTTACCTTCGCGCTCTATGATCTTGCCGGCTCGCTGGTATGGGGTGGAGCATGGCTGTTTGCCGGGCGCTTCTTTGGAGATCTTGCCAAGCAGAGCCACCAGTTCTTTGCGGTGCTGGGCCACTTTGGCATCGTCCTGGTGGTGTTCACGGTCCTCACGCTGCTGATCTATCGCGTGCTCAAGCACCGTCAGTTCCTGGATGAATTGGATGGCCTGCGTCTGGAGCCCGGGCAACTGATGGAGATGATCACGGAGGCGGAGCGCGACGGCCTGGAGCGCCCGTTTATCGTGGATCTCCGCCATCCCCTGGACGTCCTCACTGACCCGCTGGTGCTGCCCGGCGCCCTGCGCATCGGCCCTGACGAACTGAAACAGCGCCGCCAGATCATCCCCACTGATCGCGATATCGTCCTCTATTGCACCTGTCCCAGCGAGGAGACCAGCGCGAAGGTGGCGCTGGAGTTGCTCCGTCTGGGCGTTCATCGGGTGCGCCCTCTGCGGGGTGGGTTGCAGGGGTGGAAGGACGCTGGATATCCGGTGGACGAGATCGTCTTTCAGTGAGCGGACGTGCCGCGGAGGCGCGTTCCGATGAGGGCAGGCCTGCTCTTTTTCGACGTCTCCATGCGCCCGGAGATCAGAATGATGCCAGGATAAGGCCTTTGCCCTCCCCGGACTGCCCGGACGCGATCTTTGAGTAGTCTGGATCGACAGACGCTTCGGCTGCTCAGAAGGGGTCCGATGCGGTGATTCACGCGTGACAAGGTGGAACATGGCACAATCGAGGAATGATCTCTGCATCTGAACTGAAGGCAGTCCCGGTCTTTGCGTGTCTGGATGATCTGGAGTGCCGGCGGTTGGCGGACCGTGCAGCCGATGTGCGCCTGCACCCCGGGGAGTGGCTGCTTCGGGAAGGAGAGATGGCCTGTTTTTATGTAGTGCTGGAGGGCGATCTTCAGATGGTGAAGGACGTCCTGGGCCAACCCCGGGAGTTGCGCAGCTACCAGGTAGGGGATTTTTTTGGAGAGGTCCCCATTCTGCTGGGTGGTGCGGCGTTTGTCTCCATTCACGCCACGACCAGAGCAAGAGTGGCCCGGTTTGATCCGCAGATGCTGTTCCAGTTGATCCAGAGTTCGGCAGCCTGCAGCGCCTTGATTCTGCAGACGATGACGGAGCGTCTGGTCTCCGTACAAAAGTTTGCCGTGAATCTGCCGAGTTCGCGAGTCCTCGTGGTGGGCACGCGGTATGACAGTGACTGCCATGAGATCCGGCAGTTTCTCTCTTCGAATCGGATTCCGTACGAGTGGGTGGATGCAGAGCGCGAACCGGAGCGGCTGCCGGCCTGCATGACGGGAGGGTACCGCGGGCCGGAGGTGATCGTGGATCGGGCCTACTGCGTTGAGCAACCGACGCTGCGAAACGTGGCAGAGGCGCTGGGGTTGCGCACCCGGCCGCGTTATGACGAGTACGACGTGGTCATCGTCGGAGCGGGACCGGCGGGACTGGCGGCTGGAGTATATGGAGCCTCAGAGGGGTTGAAGGTGCTGCTGGTGGAGCGATCCTCGGCGGGTGGGCAGGCAGGGGCCTCCTCGCGGATTGAGAATTATCTTGGGTTTCCGAGTGGAATCTCCGGCGATGAGCTGAGCGATCGGGCACAGAAGCAGGCGGTTCGATTTGGAGCGGAGATTGTGCTGACGCGCTGTGTGGAGCACCTGGAGTTGCTCAGCGACCGGCGCTACTGCGTGGAACTGGACGGAGGAGAAAGAGTGTCTGCTTGTGTGGTGCTGCTGGCCACAGGGGTGGAGTGGAGGCTTCTGCACGCTGAGGGTGTTGACCGGTTTCAGGGGCGTGGCGTGTTGTATGGCGCGGCGCGCCATGAGGCTGGCAACGTCGTGGGGAAGAAGGTATTTGTGGTGGGGGGCGGGAACTCTGCGGGTCAGGCGGCGATGTTCTTTGCCAACTATGCGGTGAAGGTGACGATGCTGGTGCGTGGCAAGGGTCTGGAACTGACGATGTCCCAGTACCTGATTGAGCAACTGGCCGCCAAAGGCAACGTGAAGGTAGAGCCGTATACCGAAGTGATTCGGGCGGAGGGCGACGATCATCTGGAGCGGATTGTGACCCGGACCCAGCACAGTGACGGGACGGCGACCGTACAGACGCGTGAAGCCGATGCGCTCTTCGTGATGATCGGAGCCAATGCCAGCACGGTGTGGCTCCCTGAAGCTCTGGAACGGGATGCGGGTGGGTATATCTGTACGGGGCGCGACCTGACCAGGTGGCCGCTGCCGGAGCGCGAGCCGTTTCCGTTGGAGACGAGCCTGCCGGGGGTCTTCTGCGCCGGGGACGTGCGCCACGACTCGATCAAGCGCGTCTCCAGCGGCGTGGGAGAGGGCAGTATGGCGATCGCCTTCATCCACCAGTACCTGGCGCTGCAGAACTTCTAAGGCGTCTTCCGTTCAAGGGCTGCCAGTTCACACAGGCTTCTGTGGCCGCACGCTCTTCGAGTCAAAACTCTCGCCACGCAGAACCTATCTGGCGGTTCCCGCTTGAGCCGAAGACAGCCAGAAGTTCGTTGAGATAGCATCGAAGCAATAAGCGAAGCGCTGCAGCGGCGAGCAGCCGGAGCCAGGGTTCGGGGAGATCCGTGGTCCAGGCTCTGTCTTCTGCCTGTGGCTAGAGATACCAGGGGATATTAATGACGGAGATCCGCTGGTTGCCCCGCATGAGCAGGAGAAGCTTGAGAAACTCGGCGCGCTGATTGTGGAGCGGGGTCTGCCACCAGTGCTTGACGACCAGCTCTGGGACAAGGACGGTGATCTGGCGATCCGGATACTGCTTTTCAAGTTGGAGGATGTACTCCACCAGGGGCATTAAAACAAACCGATAGGGCGAGGGAAGATTCACCAGCCGGGGGACGGGCAGGCCGGCCTGAGCGATGGGGTCGGCGACGTCGCGCTTCCAGATCTGCTCAAGGCTGTTGTGCTCCTCCATGGTATCGACGTGCACACCTTCCACCTGGTCGCTGAGCTTCATGGCGAAGCGCAGGCCCTTCTCCGTGATCCGCGACCATCGGTCAATGGGAACCACCACCAGGGGGCGGTTCAGACTATCGAGGCGGATGGGTCGATCAAGATGGATGGCGCGGGCAACACCATCATAGTGGCGCCGGACCGCGATCATCAGGAAGATGAGAGCGGGAATCAGGAGGGTTGTGATCCAGGCGCCCTCCGCAAACTTGGTGACCAGAACGACGATGAGCGTGACGCCGGTGGCGAAGGCTCCGATGCCATTGATCAGAATGCGGTGCATGGAGCGTGGCCCGGGTTTGCGCAGCCAGTGCATGACCATGCCGGCCTGAGAGAGCGTGAAGGCCAGGAAAGCGCCGATGGCGAAGAGCGGAATCAGGCGGTCCGTGATGCCACCGAAGATGATCAGAAGGATGGCGGAGAAGCCGACCAGAGCGTAGATGCCGTAGGAGTAGAGCAGGCGCCGGCCGCGTATCAGAAAGACGTGGGGAAGGTAGTTGTTTTGGGCGATGGCGCGGGTAAGACGAGGGAAGTCGGCAAAGGAGGTATTCGCCGAGAGGGCCAGAACCAGAAGGATGGAGCCGATGCCGACGTAGTAGAACCAGCCGCGACCCAGAACCGCACAGATGAGCTGAGAGAGGATGCTCTGATAGCCGGCGCCGCTGGGGTCTGTGGCGCCGATATTGTAGGCCCGGCAGAGTACGGCGATCCCTCCAAGGAAGACCGCCAGCAGCGCGATGATGATGGTGAGAGTACGCTTGGCGTTTGGCTGGGTCGGTTCGCGGAAGGCTCCCACCCCGTTGGAGACTGCCTCGACGCCGGTCATGGCGGTACAACCGCTGGCAAACACCTTGAGCAGGAGCCAGGGTGTCAGCAACAGGGCAGCTTTGGGAAGCGTCGGAGGAGCGATGACCGGAATCGGGTGACCATGCGCCAGAACGGTGCGAACGCAGCCTACCACGATGACCACCAGCAGGGTTGCGATGAACAGGTAGGTAGGGATGAGGAAGGCTTTGCCGGTATCGCGGACGCCGCGTGTGTTAACCACGGTGAGAATGGTCAGGATGAGCAGGCACAGAGCCAGCGTGTGCGGCTGGAGGGATGGGAAGGCCGAGACCAGGGCTCCGACGCCGGCAGAGATGCCGACAGCTACGTTCAGGATGTAGTCGATCATCAACGCTGCGGCGGCCAGCAGTCCGGCGTTGGCGCCCAGATTCTCTGAGGCTACGGTGAAGCTGCCGCCACCGTGGGGATAGCAGTCGATCGTCTGGCGGTAAGAGAAGTAGACGATGGTGAGCAGAAGAATGATGGCCAGGCTGACCGGTATGATGTAGGCCAGACCGGCCAGTCCAAGGGGGATCAGCAGGGTGAGAGCCGCCTCCGGGCCGTAGGCTGCGGAACTGAGAGCGTCCAGACCAAAGATGGGAATCCCGGCGATGGGGCCGATGTGCTCGGCGCGCTCCTCCGAGGTCGCAAGGGGTTTACCAGCCAGAAGGTCAAAGAGAGACATGCACGCTCCAGGAGTGAAGTTGGATAAGTCCAGTCGTAGAGTACGATCGACGCGGATGGATGTTGGCGGAGATCTTATCGCGCGTTGCCGTCAGGCATCAGAAGTTGTTGGGGTGTCAGGAAATGAGGATGTCTCTAGTGGGCAAAGAGTTGAGAGAGATCGGCAAAGGATTTGAACTCCAGGGCATTGCCGGCGGGGTCCAGGAAGAACATCGTGGACTGCTCTCCAATCTGGCCTTCAAAGCGGGTGTACGGTTCAATGATGAAGGGAATCCTTGCCGCGCGCACGCGGTGGGCAAGTTCTTTCCACTCTGTGGGTGAGAGGACGACGCCAAAGTGAGGGATGGGGACCGCATGGCCGTCGACCATGTTGCCGTTGGGCGCCCCGGAAGTAGCAACGGCCGGGTTGTGACCATGGGTCGTTGGACGAAGGTGGGCGACGATCTGATGTCCGTATAGATTGAAGTCAATCCACTGGTCGGTGCTTCGGCCCTCGGTGCAGCCGAGGATGGTTCCGTAGAAGTGGCGGGCGGCCTGGAGATCGTCGACGGGGAAGGCGATGTGAAAGGGCTGCATAAGGGGAGAGAGTAGAGTCGGGGAGCATCGCTGCATCCTTGCTACCCATGCTCTCTCCACTGTAGAGCAATTTTCCTGTGGAGTGGAGTCCTCAAATCGAGGTTCCGAGACGGTTACGTTGCGTAAGACGCTGATCGGCTTAGACCGTGCCGCGGAACCTCGATGGAAGGTTGCCCTTACCCTCTACGCGAGGTTCTAACGGTAGTATCCCCGCCGGTAGCCGTTGAGGTACGCGCGGCGGAAGACATCGCGATACACGTGGTACGGCCCCATCTGCGGATTGTATCCCGGGGTTGTTCGAAAGGCGCGCGTGTGACGGGGATGAAAGACCTCGCCCAACTGCGCGGTCTGCGCGCCATCCTGGCGGCCCATCGAGAAGCCGTTCCTCTCCGCCAGCTCAACGATGGTGGGACCAGCGGGAGCCTGTGGCGGTGGAGGCGGTGGCGGGGGATAGTAGGGATGGGAGCAACCCAGCGCCGCGAGGGCCAGAGTGGAAGTGAGAGCGAGCTTGGCGATCAGACGTTTCATAGGACTCTCCCGGCGCCCGTGAGAGCCTCACGCGGGCGTCTTCTTGCGGATAACGATCTATGCCCTGGGGGCAATGAGTGGCACGGTCTGTTGAACCCACCTTCCCGGGAAGAGTTGCTGAGCGTACGGTGCTGGCGATGCATGCCGGTCCGGCCCCTATCGGATTGCGCCAGGGGAGTAGGTCGGCAGCGGCTGCCGTTTGCAGAGGGACGGAATGTTGTACGAAGAGACAACACTCCTTGAAGCAGCCTCTGCTGCCGATACACCTATTGCGGGGATGCGTCTGCAACCCTGCACCGGCGTGGTCTGTCAGGTTCTATATCTTTGGCACGGCGCCTGCCGGGCAGGCATTCGAAGTCTGGCTTGGCGGCCCATCGCACGATGATCAGCAAGGAGTTCTGCAGGGATGCGGGTAATACTGGCGGATAATCAGGCGATCTATTGTTCCGGCCTGGCGAGGGTGTTGAGAGCAGAGGCTGGTATTGAAGTTGTGGAGCAGTGCGGAAGACTGTCCGGGTTGCAGAAGGCGATCAGGGACTGGCGCGGCGCGATCGTGATCTTTCCTTCGAGCTTCACGGCGGAGATCCCTGCGTTGCTGGATGAGGTCGAACAGTCCGGCAGCCGGGCGGTAATGATTATGGAGCCAGAGATGGCGTTGGATGTGATGCTGGCAGATCGGTTTCATGGAGTGCTGCTGCGTTCGGTTGCCGAGCCGCAGTTGCTGGACTGCCTCTATCGCGTGGACGAGGGTGAGCGCTACGTGCAGCCAGCCGTGGTGCAGACCATGGTGGCGCCAGATCCGTACACGGTCAAGGCGCTGAAGCGGCTGACGGAGCGCGAGTTGAAGATCGTGGCGCTGATCTGTGAAGGGCTCAAGAACAAGGAGATTGCGCAACGGCTCAGCACCAAAGAGCAATCTGTTAAGAACTATCTGCGCAGCATTTACTCCAAGATGGAGGTGTGTGACAGGCTCGAACTGGCGCTGCTGGCCATGCATCAACCTGTGCTGGCAGAGATGGTCCAGAATGCACGGTTGCAGATGGCGAGCCCGGCATAACCTGTGGTTTCGCCGGGCTCGAAGGTGCGGTGAGAGATAAAAGTGACGGAGGGACGATCGCCGCAGGGGCAAGGAGATGTTGTGAGCCTACGATGCGTAGCCGTCACGACGCTTTGGATTCACGAAGCCTTGAATTGAGCCAAATGGGGCTGCGGGCGATGAATCTTCCGGGCTTGGAATCCGCAGACTAGGTGAGCTTTTCCGCAATGGATTTAGCCTGGGTGAAGAGCGTGAGGTAGTCTGGTCCGCCGGCCTTGGAATCAGTGCCGCTCATGTTGAAGCCACCAAAGGGATGAGCCCCTACCATGGCGCCGGTGCATTTGCGGTTGAAGTAGAGATTGCCGACGTGGAAATCTTCAGCAGCACGTTCGAGTTTGGCGCGGGAGTGGGTGTAGATGGCTCCGGTAAGTCCGTATTCCGTGCTGTTGGCGATGGCCAGAGACTCTTCAAAGCTGTCGGACTTGATGACGGCCAGTACGGGCCCGAAGATCTCTTCCTGGGCGATGCGGGCAGTGGGAGCAACGTCGGCAAAGACGGTGGGAGCGATGTAGTAGCCCTTGCCGGGGAGATCCACTTCGACGCCGCCGGTGAGGAGGCGGCCTTCGTTCCGACCAATCGCAATATAGTCCAGAACGCGCTTACGGGCGGTCTGGTTGATAACCGGGCCAGTCTGGAGGTTCTCGGCGGGCGATCCCAGGGTCAGAGATTCAACGGCCTCCTTGAGGCGATCACAGAAAACATCATAGACAGCGGCGTCGACGATGACCCGGGAGCAGGCAGAGCACTTCTGTCCGTTGAAACCGAAGGCTGACGCAGTAACGCCGGCGATGGCCTGGTCAAGATTGCAGTCCGCGTCGACCAGGATGGCGTCCTTGCCACCCATCTCGAGGATGGTTCGCTTGAGGAAGTGCTGGCCAGGCTGGGTACGGGCGGCAACCTCGTGGATCTCCACGCCGACCTTGCGCGAGCCGGTAAAGGCGATAAAGCGGACCTGCGGATGCTCGACGATGGCGCGGCCCACCTCCGGACCACCCTGGATGAGGTTCACGACTCCGTCGGGCAGGCCGGCCTCCTCCAGCAGGGCGAGAAAGTGTGCGGCGATGGTAGGAGCATCCGGGCTCGGTTTGAGCACAACGGTGTTGCCGCAGACGATAGAGGCTGCAGTCATGCCGGCCATAATAGCCAATGGAAAGTTCCAGGGAGGGATCACAGCGCCGACGCCGAGCGGTATGTAGCGCAGCAGGTTGCGCTCGCCAGGGTATTGGATGGGAGTGGTGGCAGCGTCCAGACGCAAGGCTTCGCGAGCGTAAAACTCAAGGAAGTCGATGCACTCGCCTACGTCGGCGTCGGCCTCACCCCAGTTTTTGCCTACCTCCAGGACCAGCCAGGCGCAGAACTCAAGATGGCGCTGGCGAAGCAGGCCAGCGGCACGCAACAACAGGGATGCGCGGTCAGCCGCCGTACTCCTGCGCCAGTTGGCAAAGGCGAGCTGTGCTGTTTCGACCGCCTGGGCGGCCTGATGAACGGTGGCTGTGTAGTGAATGCCGACGACCTCCGCGGGGTTGGCAGGATTGACGGAGTGGAAGGTGGTGGAGGTCTGCAGGTCGCTGCCGCCGATGATCAGATCGTAGGTGCGCCCCAGTTCCATGCGGATGCGTTCGATGGCCTCGCGCATGGCGCGCTTGTTCTCAGCGCTGGAAAAGTCGATAAAGGGCTCGTTGCGAAAGATGGGCAGGGAGTGGGGCGTAGTCGAACTCATAGAAACCTCTTGCGATATTTTACGGCGGATGAAGAATGCCCGGTTTGTGATTCTGGAGAAGTGCGGCGGTTACCAGCGCGGAGATGCTTCAGCCATGGCGGCAGTTCAGCGCCACCTCTGAGCGTGCAATGTCTTCAGGTGTGGCGCCCGGAGAAGATGCTGCGACACGGCGTTCTGGATGAGCAACGGCGGGCAGGGTGTGAGGGCGTATGCACTGGGCAGAGCGTCTGGCAGGGAGCGGGTTAGCGAGAGTCCTGAAGGAACTTTTCGGCGTTCTTGGACATCAGGGCCGTACGTTCCAGTTTGTCCCAGTTGAAGCTCCGTCCATCAATGGCGCGTTTCACGGTGCGAATCAGAACCCAGGAGAAGAGCTGACGGTAGGTAAATCTCTGGATCCAGATGTGAACCAGCAGCCAGGCGTCACCTTTGCTGGCAGGGTGCTTACGTTCCAGCATGAAGGCCAGGGCGGAGGCGGCAAAGTCAATCAGGAGGAAGGCGACGAAGAAGCTGATGAGCTTGTAGAGATCCGAGGGGTTGGTGGTGCTGGGGTGAAAGTGTTTGTCAACAAAGTAGTGGATGACTCCGGCGACGAACATGAGATCAATGAGCGGAGAGACCAGGGGCAGGAGGATCTGGAAGATGACGATGTTGGGCAGAGCGAAGAGGCCCATGGCGACGCGGTTGGCAATGGCCCCACGGTGCTTGAAGACGGCCTGAAGGATGCCGAAGGACCAGCGGAAGCGTTGGCGGGCAAGGTCGTTGGCGTTAGCGGGAGCTTCTGTGAAGGCCAGTGCCTGATCCTCGTAGATGACGGCGCAGCCCTGTTCGAGCAGATTCATGGTCAGATCGGCGTCTTCTGCGACGGTATCCGGGTGGTAGCCGCCGCCTGCCTTGACCGATGCGGTGCGCCATGCGCCGATGGCTCCGGGGACAACGGTCACGACGTCGAAGAGGTCCAGCGCGCGGCGCTCGAAGTTCTGGCTCGTGATGTATTCCAGCGCCTGCCAGCGCGTCCAGAGGTTGACCCGGTTGCCAACCTTGGCGTTTCCGGCAACCGCACCGATCCTGGGGTTGGCGAAGTGGGCGACCAGACGGCTGATGGCATCGTGGGCGATGACGCCATCGGCGTCGATGCCGATATAGACCTCTTCGTCCTCGCGGATCTGGGCGAGTCCGAAGTTGAGCGCATCGGCCTTGCCTCCGTTGGGTTTTGTGAGAATGGTCAAGCGACCGGCGGCGATCTCCCCGGGGTAGGCCTCGGTGGCTATCCTTCCGGTGCCGTCCGTGGAGCCATCGTCGATGACGATGACACGGATGTTCCTGTAGTTGGACATCAGCACGGAGCGGATGGTGCGAGCGATCACCTTGGCTTCGTTGTAGGCGGGGATCAGGACGACGACACGTGGCTGGTAGGCCGGTGTGGCGAACTCCTTGCGTTTGCGCAGCCGGTCAATGATGGCGAAGAAGCCGATGATGATCAGGCGGCCGCTCATCAGCACGTCTCCGATGAAGAACACGCTGATGACAAAGTGATTGAAAAAAGAGATGAGAGCGAAGGCGATGGAGTCGACGAAGGCGTAGTAGCGCTGACGTCCCTTGATGGGTGGCATGACCTCAGCGGATGTCTTGCCAATGAGTGCTGAGACGGGAACGATCTTGTAACCGTGGGCGCGCAGGGCCTGAATCAGCACGGGTAGGGCGGCTACCGTGGCGGAGCGGTCACCACCGCCGTCGTGCATCAGGATGATCGAGCCACGGGTCCAGGGCTTGGTATCAAACTCCGAGATCTGCTGGAAGATGCTGTCGACGATCTCCTGGGGCGACTTGCGGGGATGCACGTCCCAATCGTTGGTGTCGATCTTGTCCCCGACGATGACGTAGCCGAGGCGCTGGATGGCCTCGACCGGCGCGGCCTGGTCGTTGGTGTCCGGTTCCTGATCAATGGAGTAGGGGGGGCGGAAGTAAACCGGCTGAACGCCAAGTTCAGCAGCGAAGAGACGTTCGGTGAGATTGAGTTGCAGAACGACCTGTCGCTGCGAGATTTCGGAGATATCCGGATGGGAGTAGGTGTGGTTACCCACCTCGTTTCCATCGCGGTAAACCTGCTTGATGAGGCCGATGTTGTCCTGCGCCTCGTCTCCGATCATGAAGAAGGTGCCGATGACGTTGTACTGCTTCAGAATCTTGAGGATCTTCGGCGTCCACTCGGGGTCCGGCCCGTCGTCAAAACTGAGGGCGACCTCTTTGGGGTGATAGCCGTACTGGGTAAGCGTGTAAGGGAGGGGGTAGGAGTCCATGGTCTCCGAGACGACGCTGAGAAACGGCGTGGGGATCGTCGGGTCATCGTCCATGGTGAGGGTTCGGTGGCCGTTCTGCGGAGGGCTGGTGACCCGCAGAATGTCTCCGTCGCCTTCGGTATCCACGTCCTGGCCGGGCGCAACCGCTGCCAGGGCCTTTACAGGATCCGCCTTGAGCGGGTGGTCCCATATCTTCCACAGGGAGTCGTCCTCCAGGCCCAGGCGTTGGAGAGCGAAGGTCTGGATGCCAAGGGCCTCGGCGACCCGCATCTGGTTAAGCGCGGTGACCGCGTCCAGGAACCACACGGTATGCTTCACCCCGGCGTCCTCATCGATGTAGGAGAAGTGGGGGTTGAGCGAGTTGGGATCGAGGCTGATGGTGGCGTCGGAGTCCGATGCGGCCTGCCATGCCTCCTGGGTGGAGAGCATGGTGGCGGTGTAATCGGTCTGCGCAGGCGGG
>JAJZDM010000164.1 GCA_021806005.1 Acidobacteriota bacterium
CGGGGCTGCCGGAGCGTCCGGAGCGTCCGGCAGCGAGTTGAGCGTTATGCCATGGTGTTCAAAGACGGGAACGTAGGTTCCCGCAGGCAGGGCAATGCGGACCGGGTGATCTTTGCCTTTGGTCTCGTAGTAGGTCTTGAGCCACTTGCGCAGCCGATGGGCTTCCACGCGAGCAATCGCATCCTCGCTGGTTGCGAAGGATGCTTTGCTCCGTCCAAGAACCTCCGTGGCGATGTTGAATTCAGTGAGGTCGCAGGTACTGCCGGAGAAGTACTTTTCTCCAAGATACTGCAGGAGTTTCGAGAGCCGATGCGCGTGCCGAAGGTCCGCCGCCACGGTCTCAAACTCGGCTCGCTCGGCTGAAAGGAAGCCTGGAAGCGTGACCTCCGCCGTCTCTGAACCTTTAGGAATATCCATATCGGGTTGGATCCAGGTGGCCTACCCGATATGGGTCCTTGAAACCCATGGAAGCATTTAGTGATGCTGGGTGGCAGGCTGATTGTACATCGCTCGACCTGTGGCTTTCCCGTTTCCCCGGCAGCGGTCGTAATCCGCGCGGCGGTCGGATGGGGAAGGGAGCACCGGAGTTGTGGTTGCTTGGCTCGAGTTTTGATTAAAGCGTTTTATGAGGCGGTGTAACAGGCTCGTTCGAGGTGTCAGCTCGCACACGTACGTGATTCATTTTTCTGCGGTTACGGTGCCTGACGGGGCGCGGTACCTTTTCGTACTTTATTAACCCTTCCCAAGCCATGGCTCCATCCCTATAAATTGCCTTCGGTTGATAAAGCCGGTTGCAGGGTATTGGAAGACTGCCGATCGCCAGGCAGATTCAGCATGGGTTGTCCGGCTCGATGGTTTCCGTCACAAATCTTCGGAGGTCCACATGGAGCGTTGGCAGGGTAGGAATAGAGGGAAGGCGGGCCTGGGGGAGGGGCAGGGGATTCGCCGGGGCTTTGTACTATGTCTGGGCTGGTTTCTGGGCTGGGTTCTCGCAGCGTGTCCGTCGGTGCAGGCGCAGATCGCTGCTTTGGCAAACCTGAGCGGCACCGTGGTGGATCCAACCCACGCGGTGATTCCCGGCGCCCAGGTGAATCTGATCAACGAAGCTACGGCCGCCACCAGTGTCGTCAAGTCGAACCAGGTCGGCGAGTTTGTCTTTGCCGACGTTCCGCCGGGCAACTACCGGTTGAGTGTGACCTTTGCCGGCTTCAAGGTGTTGAGCGAAAGCGGCATCCATCTCGATCCTGGGGACTCGCGCAGCCTGCGTGAGATCATGCTCCAACCGGGCGCTGCTTCGCAGGTAGTGAGCGTCAGCGCCACCAACGAGGGGATCACGCTGGACTCCGGCACGGCCAGCACCATGATCTCATCGGAGGACATCAAGCATCTTTCCGTGGAGGGCCGCGACGTCACGGAGCTGCTGAAGATTCTGCCCGGATTTGCCATCAGCGGCGGCAACAATAACGTGAGCAATACCGCCTACGACCCATCGCAGGTGAGCGTGGCCGGCGCCTATGGATCGTACTCAGGCCAAGGCACCATCACTAACGGGGTGGAGGTCCTTTACGACGGCGTGGATCTTACCGATCCCGGGGCTTACGGGGGCACGCTGCAGAACATCAACTACGACCAGGTGGCCGAGGTCAAGGTGCAGACCTCGGCTATTACGGCGGACCAGGCGTACGGTCCAATCGTGATCGATGCGGCAGGGAAGTCGGGGTCGAATCAGTTTCACGGTGAGGTCTACACCTATGGCCGCACGTACCAGTTGGATTCCACCGACTGGCTGGCGAACTACGATCATCAGGGGAAGCCGACCGATTACGAGATCTATCCGGGCCTGGCCATCGGTGGGCCGGTCCTGATTCCCCATGTGGATTTCAACCATAACCGTCACCTTACCTTCTTTGTGGGTGGGGAGGATTACGTGCAGCGCGATGTGTATGCGTACGGCAACGCCACCAGCGCGATCCTGACGGCGCTGGTCCCGACGGCCGGCATGCGGACGGGAGATTTCAGCCAGTCGCAGATCAATCAGTATCTCGGCCCACTGGTGAGCAGCAGTACCTACTCCAACATATCCTCAGTCCCTGCGCGTGGAATGGATGGAAGCGCTCTTACGAACGGGCAACTTGGTGCGAACCTGAATCCGACGATGGAGGCGCTACTGAATACGTTACCGCTGCCCAACCTGCAAACGACCAGTTCCGAAGGATACAACTGGGCGACGACCAACCTGGTGAACAACGATGACTGGCAGGGGCAGGGACGGGTGGACGAGGCGCTGAACGACCGGAACCACATCTTTGCCGTGTACAGCACAGAACGCGGCAAAGAGGGTGTTCCGCAGATCGAGTACTACTCTCCACGCGGCAACATGGGAGGCACGAACACGCCTGGCGGTGGAATGCTTGCCGACCTCAACTCCGAGATGGGCACGTTGAACTGGACCTGGATCATCAGCTCAACGCTGACCAACAACGTGAGCGTCTCAGGTGCTTACTTTGACCAGGACTTTGTGGACAAGAACTTCTCAGCACTGACGCTCAACGGCAATTGGAACTTCCCTGGAATCTTCCACAATGGATCGAAGACCATTCCTGAGTTTCAGGATTACGGCTATGACGGGCTGCCGGTGAATCTCTATCCGGACACCACGTTCAGCGGCATCTATGCCAAGAAGTGGATACGCACGGGTGAGGACGATGCCACCAAGGTGATAGGCCGTCACACGCTGCGCACCGGTATTTATATCCAACTGGACAACAACCACCAGGTGAGCCCCTTCGTGGATAGCAACGGTGGGATTGAAATGTACTACATCGGTCCAACGTACAATGACACGCCGTCCGGGACGACCGCATATTCTACGGGCTCCGCGAGTTGCGGCTGCGGCGGCAACTATCTTGCCGACTTTCTGGAAGGTGGGGTCTTCGCGTACACCCAGGCCAATACCGTCCCGGCCCCCGATGTCTACGACTGGACTATCGACGGGTATGTGCAAGATCACTACCGTGTGACCCACTACCTGTCAATGGACCTCGGGTTGCGGTTGAATCACCTTACGCCATGGACCGCTGCCAACTTCGGCGGCATTCCAGTGTGGGAGCCGGCTTCCTATGGTACGACGCAGAATCCCAGCGCGCCTGGTTTCCTGTGGAACAGTGTCGATTCCAGCATTCCAAAATCCGGCTTGCTCGCTCGCTGGGCTTTCGTGGAACCGCGCGTCGGCTTTGCCTGGGATATGGCCCACAATGGACGGTCTGTGCTTCGCGGCGGGGCGGGCATCTATACCGCGCATGACTCCACGAACGATATAGCGTCGCCAGCCAGCGCCGCCATGAACCAGCGTACAGTAACCATGGATGGGCCATTCCTGCTTGCCGACGTACCTGCGAACGCTCCGGCGGTCAGCTCGGTAAGTACCTTTACCCCGACGCAGAATGGGTACGGCTTCTTTCCGAATGATAATCATCAACCACAGGTCTACACCTATAACCTGATGCTCGATCAGGAGATGCCCTTCCACTCCATGCTGCAGATCAGCTACATCGGAAACGTGAGCCGGCATCTGCTGAACAATGGTTCGACGCAGCCGGTCACGCTGGACAACATCAACGCCATACCTATCGGTGGCCTGTTCAAGCCGGACCCGGTGACAGGCGAAGTGTACCCCGAGGTGTGTCCGACCGGGAGTACGACCTGTACCGATGTCAGCGGAATGAGCCAGCAGGAGGTGGACGACTACCGTCCCTACACCCAGTACGACGAACTGGAGGTCGCTTCCCATAACGTGAATGCCAACTACAACTCGCTGCAGATTGTATGGAACAAGACATCAAAGTCGCTCAACTACGGCATTAATTACACATGGTCCAAGGCGCTGGGTGTATGGGGCGCTGATGGCAACGGAACGCCCGTGACGCCCTTCAACTATCGCGATGATTATGGTCCAGAGGCATTTGACAGAAGGAATATCTTCAACGCCACCTACTCCTACACGATGGGCAATCTTTTCCATCAGCGCTTCCTCGGCGCGCTGGTGAATCAATGGATGATCTCCGGCATTACGACCATTCAAAGCGGGCCGGATCTGCTGGCAACCAACAACCCGGACTTCTCGCTGCAGGGCGAACTCGACGTCAGCGACGGCGGGAATCAAGGAGAGATTCCGGTTGAGGCGCAGGATCTGCTGGGCACTCCGGACGTCTACCTGATGCCGGCGGTAACCTGCGACCCGTACTCTCACCATGGTGCGCAGTACATCAACGGAGGCTGCTACTCGCTGGTGTCGCAACTCGGCGTGAACGGCCCCTACCATCAGCCCGATCTGTATGGTCCGGCCTATACCGACAGCGACCTGGCTCTGCAGAAGCAGTTTGGTCTGGGAGGGAGCCGGAGCCTCCAGGTGCGCTACTCCGCATTCAACTTTCTCAATCACGCCAATCGAACCTACACCAGCGCGGTGGACCCGAACGCCATCACGCTGTACGAGACCAACCTGAATCAAAAATCCTATCAGCCTATCAGTACGGCTCTTTCCGATGCTACGAACTCCAACTCCAGTGTCTTCGGACAGGTTCCGCTGCGTACGGGCAGGCGCATCTCGGAGATTCAAATCACCTTCAACTTCTGATCCTCGAACGCTCCTTTTGGTGTGGGGTGGGGCGCTACGGCCGCAAGCCTCCCCACATATTTCAAACGAAGACAAAACCGTGGCGCCGATCGGTACCGCAACGCCTTCGAGTTGGGAAGGCCGCATCGGCAAAACGCAAGGAGTTGCTACCGCGGGATGATTTCCGCACGGCCGCACGGTGGCGCCAAGGGGAAGTTTCTGGTGATTGCATGAGGAGACAGGCGCTTGTGGGGGTGTTGTGCTGTCTGCTGGGTGCCTTTGCCGAGGGACAAAGTGCGCCTACCGAGCCGACGGCGACGCTGAATATCCATGTGCGGGTTGTGCTGCTCGATGTGACGGTGACCGACAGCCATGGAAA
This sequence comes from Acidobacteriota bacterium, assembly GCA_021806005.1. GTDB lineage: Bacteria > Acidobacteriota > Terriglobia > Terriglobales > Acidobacteriaceae > Granulicella. The sequence goes on from JAJZDM010000164.1 coordinate 4,995, forward strand.
TCCGGTGCAGGGATTGAAGGAGGGGGAGTTTCAGGTATTCGACGATGGTCACCCGGAAGAGCTGAATGCGTTCAAGGAGCACGCCGTGAACTCCAGCGCCGCGGTCGAATCCACGGCCGGGCCTGCGGGAGTCTTCACCAACAGCGGAATGCTGCATCCGCCGCCGGTGGCGAACGTGATCCTGATCGACACAACGACGATCGATCTGACGGACCAGATGTATCTTTACCAGCAACTGATGCAATTTGTACAGAAGCTGCCCGCGGCAACCCCCGTGGCCATCTACAGCAGGGCGGGGCAGATGACGTTGTTGCTGCAAGGATTTACCTCCGACCATGCCTTGCTGAAGAAGGCGATCCGCAGGGCGATCCCTCATGTACAGCAGCCGGAGGCGCAGTTCGCCACGGACGTCGAGACGTTGGAACAGATCGCCGACACCCTGATCCAGGTTCCGGGAAGGAAGAACATCCTGTGGTTCAACGGGGGCTCGAAGTTGTTTCTGCAGACGGACCCGAACGCGGCTGGATCGACCGTGACGTCGAGTCCGCTGGCGGCAGCAGCGACCGAGGGCGCAATGGCCGGCGCTGTGGGGCAGCCGGACTTGCAGTATCTCTACGACTTGCTGGAGAAGGAGCGGATAGCGTTGTACCCGATTGATGCCCGGGGTGCGGTCTCCGATCCCAGCCAGGGATACATGGCGCAACAGGAGCAGATGGATCAGGACGCGGAGGCGACGGGCGGACAAGCCAGGTATGACACCAATGCGCTGGCGCAGGCGGCCGCGCATATTGTCTCCACAGACGGCGATTATTACACGCTGGCCTATTCTCCTGACGATCTGCGGGATAACGGCAAGTGGCGCCACATCCAGGTGAAGCTGCGTGATCCAGGCTACCGACTGAGTTACCGGACAGGATACTTTGACCAACAATGGAACCACCAGCCGCCGGGGGCGCAGACCGGGAGCCTGATGGCGGAGGATGAGGCGGCGCCGGATATCAACAGCGAACCGATACCCCTGCTGGCGAAGATCGTGGAGGTATCGCCAGCGGCGGTGGCCTCAGCCGTGCATGCCGGCGAGATGCATGCGCCGCAGCGGGGGGAGTTGTCCTATGTGATCGATTACGAGGTGCCGGTTTCGGCGCTGGCGCCGCAGAGCGTGAGCCAGAACGACCTCGGGACGTTCATCGTGGGAGCCGGGGCGTTCGCCTTCGATCGGAACGGAGATCTCATCAAGCGCGAGGCGCAGGAAGTCACTCTGACGGCGGACGAGAGCGAGATTCGCACCAAGCCGAACGGAAGGCTGAGCTTTACGGAACCGATCAGCTTGCCGAAGGGGCAGGACTACCTCTATGTGGTGGTATGGGATGCGACCTCGGGTCGAATGGGCACGATGAATGTTTCGCTGGATGCGAAGAGATCGGCAAGGGAGTAAAGACAGCATGATGATTCCCCACCTTCGATGTCTCATGACCGCTGTGTTTGCGGCAGCGGCAACGCTGCCCGCAGGGGCCGGGACGCGGTCTCTCAAAAAGGCTTTGGGTCCCGAACCCAGCATCGGTGTCGCGATCAATGCCGCGCAGATCACGGGGCACGATGAGCGCGGGGATGCCATCATTGAAGCCCAGTTCGACTCTATCTCGCCAGAGAACGCTCTCAAATGGGAAAATATTCATCCCAGGCCCGGGGTGTATGCGTTTTCGCTCCCGGATGAGTACGTGGAGTTCGGCGAGAAGCACCATATGTACATCGTCGGTCACACCCTGGTCTGGTCCCACCAGACTCCCGCATGG
>JAJZDM010000025.1 GCA_021806005.1 Acidobacteriota bacterium
GTATGGAAATCGCAAACCACGCGATTCCCACACTCCCACAACCTCGACGACTACGGGTTTATACCCTCAACCCCAGCGCATATGGGGTACGCATCCTGAGGGCAAGGTCAGAAATTGGCTTACTGAAAAGTACTCGATTAGGCGGCGGCGGCCGATCTTAAGGCTTGCCAGCTGACCGCTGGCAATCAGATAATCAACAGAGCGGGTAGAAATACCGAGTGCAGACGCACACTCTTCCCTACTCAAAAGTAATGGTGCGACGCGGATTTGGGACTTAGGTGAGTTGCTCATAGTGCCCACCGTAAAGGGGTACGAGCCATGTGTGAAGTCGTACTGGAAGCCTCCATAACGGAGGTGTATCCACTTGGTTAACCTACTTTGTATTTCCAACCCTCAAAACTTCAACCAAACTCGCATTATTCTTTGCTGCGTTGACTCGCACTATCGAGCAGCCGAGCGCATCCAGGCGCAGAAATCGAGTTTGGTTGGGTGCCTGTGACGTGTTTCTCATCGGGCGTTTCACCGCAGCCGAAAATGTATTTGTCGCATCCATTGAGAGCGCTTCCTCCTTCCCGACAGCCATCATCTGCGGACCCGCAGTCATAGCGAACGATGGGACGCTTTCAAACCGGTGATGCAGCGCCCCAACCGATGGAGCCTAGCCTCGCGTGCGAAGTATGATTGCGGCACTCTGGATTGACCCCCTTTGATGGTCTGAACGGGCCCCGCCTGAAGGCGGGGCCCGTTCCCTTGTTTTGGGGTCTCAATCCCGGCAACGAGGACGGCTTGGCGATACGGAGGGGCAGGATGGAGCTATACGAGCAGGTCCGGCGGGGGTACGAGCATGGGGCCGGGACGATCCGCGCGGTAGCGCGGAGATTGGGAGTCCATCGGCGGGAGGTGCGTCGGGCTTTGGCTGGCGCAGTGCCTGCAGAGCGGAAGAAGTTGGAACGTGAACGTCCGAAGTTGGCTGTGGCGCTGCCGTTCATCGAGGCGATTCTGGAAGCTGGCCGTTAGGCGCCGCACAGGCGGCGGCACAGCGCACGGCGCGTCTGGATCCGGCTGCGGCAGCAGAAGTCGGAAGTGGCCGTTGCCGAGTCCACGGTGCGCGAGTATGTGCGCCGGCGGAAGCATGCGACGGACTGCTGGGACGGGAGGTCTTCGTTGCCCAGCGCTGCAAGTTCGGCGGCGAGACGCAGGTGGACTGGCACGAGATCTAGGCCGAGTTTCACCCCACGGACGAAGACCTGTCCGCAGGGGCCCCGAAGTTGGACGGCCAGGTGCGCAAGGTCCACATCTTCGGCATGCGCTCGATGGCCTCGGGCGTGGCTTTTCGCCGGGCCTATCCGCAGGCTGAACCGTCCAGACAGAATCCTCAACTACCGCCGCACCAAAGTGCGGCTGGGTGTGGCCGCGGCGGTCAAAGGCAACATCGGAACCCTGATGCGCCGCGGACGGAACTATCGCAACCTGAACTACCTGCTCCTCAAAGCGCAGCGCTTGGTGGCATTGAGGATTCAGTTGGCCTGAGATGGTGATTTCGCCGACTCAACTGCGCCATGCTAACGCAGCGAACGAGACGGCGGCTACCAATTTTAAGGCTCGCTAATTGGCCGCTGGCGATCAAGTAATCAACGGTCCGCAGAGAAATTCCGAGTGTAGCGGCACACTCGTTCCTGCTGATAAGTATTGGTTGGATGTGGCTTGTGGGGTTAGGTGATTCGGTCATGCTGCTGACGCTAAACAAGACCGTGCCAGAAGGGCAGCTACACTAGCAGACTTTGAATCGCCGGTGTATACACTTGGTTAACCTAACTTTAACAACGAAGGTGCTGCAGGGTTATGGAGTTCAGAGCCGGACGGGTGATGGAGCCGTCTTGCTGGCTTGGAGCCTGGTCGAACCATCCCGAAGCGCGGATGGGGGTGAAAGCGAGGCAACTTTGGATGCGATGGGGCATTTTGCAGACAAGGCCATGCCCGACAGGTTTCGCGCTCGCAGGGATCCATTGAGTGATCAGACTTGCATATGAGTTATGCGGCAAGTTATCCACCCGTGGCTTCCAGTGCGGCGGCGATGTGAAGAAAGTCGCTCTGCCACGGGAACAACTGCGGTAAGTGCGCCACGATGCGCCGCACCGAAGCCACCATGCGTGTGCCCGGCTTCAGCAGTTGCTCGCGCAGCATCCACACCTGTGCCCGCGCCAGCGAGGTCAGGGCCGCCGCGAGGCGAATCTCCTGCATCTGCAGATAGGCCGCGGTGGCCATCAGCCCACCCAGTTGATTGGCCCAGAAGCGCTTGCAACTGGTGCGGTTCAGGTCGAGCGCCTTCAACTCCTTGATTCGGTCCTCGACATCGCCGCTCAAGCATGTCCTCCTTCGCGAGGAGCACTTACTCGAATCGCCCTTTTAGCGCCGCTCGATCATGCAAGTGGCGCCGCCCCGTGTTGGCCTTGGCGCAAGGAACCCGGAAGGCGACTGAAGCCAAGGCCAACACGGAAAGACAAATAACTTGCCTTCAGGGTGGGTAGACGGTGTAAAAGTGCCACCAAAGTGCCACCAAAGGCTCTCCATCGAAACGGGAGGAATCGGGGGTTGGTGATTAAACCCTTGTATTTATTGGAGTTTATTGGTGGCCCGGGCAGGAGTCCAACCTGCGACCTTCGCGTTAGGAGTGCGCTGCTCTATGCAACTGAGCTACCGGGCCGGATGAAACGACGGCGTGGGGTGGGAGGCTGCAGGGTGGACCGCGAGGATCGACCATGAGGCCTGTTCCTAGTGTATCGCGGGAGTGGGAGCAGCAATGGAGACAATGAAGTTTATTGGGCCGGGCCCGGTATGGAGGTAGAATCGAAGCTGTGCCAAAGTACTCCGTTGTCGTGCCATTCCACAACGAAGAGGAGAACGTCACCAAGCTCTATGACCGCGTAAAAGGCGTCATGGAGCAGGTGGGCTCCAGCTTTGAGCTGGTTTTTGTCGACGATGGCTCGCGCGACCGCACCTGCCGCATGCTGGAAGAGATTGCGGCCGTGGATTCGCGGGTGATGCTGATCAAGCTCCGGCGGAACTTTGGCCAGACGTCGGCGCTGGCGGCAGGGTTCGACCACGCATCGGGCGAGTACATCCTGGCCATGGACGGGGATCTGCAGCACGATCCGGCCGAGATTCCCATGTTTCTGGCCAAGCTCGAAGAGGGCTACGACGTGGTGAGTGGATGGAGGGCGAACCGGGCCGACAGCATGATGCTGCGCAGGGTGCCCTCCCGGATAGCCAACTGGATGATGGCCAGGCTCTCCGGGGTGAACATCCACGACTTCGGCACGACGTTCAAGGCCTATCGCAGAGACGTGATCCACAATATCCCTCTCTATGGAGAGATGCATCGGTTTATCCCGGCGCTGGCAAGCTGGTTCGGAGCCAGTATCTGCGAGGTGGCGATCTCCAATCCAGCGCGGCAGTCGGGAAAGAGCCACTACGGGATTTCGCGTACCTTCCGGGTGTTCTTCGATCTGCTGACCGTTCGGTTTCTTTTGAAGTACATGACGCGGCCGCTGCACTTTTTTGGATCGCTGGGAGCGCTGAGCGTCCTCTCCGGTGGAGGGATGGCGATGTGGCTGCTACTGCACAAGCTAATCTCCGGGCACAACGTGATGGACGAACATGCGCCGATGTTTACCATGGCGGCGGTGTTGATCCTGGCCGGGATCCAGCTGATCGGGGTGGGGTTGCTGGGCGAGCTGCAGGTGCGCCACTTCTTTACCCAGTCGCAAAATACCCCCTATGCGGTGGACCGTATCGTGCGCTATCGCTCTTCGGAAGAGAGACTGATGCACTGAAGACTGGTTGTGGAGGGCTTTGACTGACCATCAAGGTTGGCCGGAAGCCCGGCTGCATCGCTGCTACCATCTTCCCAGGGAGCCGCGATAGAGCCAGAAGGCATCCATGCACCCGGTTCAACGTCGATCGCCCGCGCCGCACGTGAGATGTGGCCCGAGCGCGGAGCCCGCTGGCTGCCGAGAACAGGCGAACCGGTTTGCATCCGAATGGACGCCTAAGTCCTGGTGCTGCGCGAAGGCCGCGCTTGCCGGTGCGGTCTTCGACACCCATCGCTGGGATCGGCTTGATTCAAGCGCCTGCGCCCACTATGCTGATTGGCATTGCTCAACATTTTGGGTGACGCCTGGGTATGGCTGGAGCATCGCTGGGGCATGGCAGGGGCAGCGCTTTGCGAAGCCGTAAACTCCGCATCCCTGCAGATGCAAAGCTGGATTCTCAGGGGTCGCCCAATGGTTCCCGCGCACGATACAAATGTCTTGTGCCCAAGCCGCTGATGAGAGGCCGATTCGGATGCCCAACGGAAGAATTTCCACTGCGACGATTCCATTTGTGAAGATCTCCTGGAGAGAGTGGCACCGAGCGGCGGGGTTGGCGGGAGCGATAGCTGCCGTCGCACTTCTGCATTACGATACGCCCACGACCGATATCTGGGTGCATCCACTCCTGGAGCAGGCCTACTACATTCCCATTCTCCTCGCGGCGCTTTGGTTCGGTTGGAGGGGTGGGCTGGCGGCGGCCTGTCTCTCCGGGATGTCCTATATTCCTCACATCATGATGGCCTGGAGCTTTGACCCTGAGTACCGGGCCGCCCAATACATTCAGATTGGAATGTTCTTCGCGATCGCAACCCTGACCGGCATTCTGGCCGACCACGAGCGTGCCCAACGGAAGAAGGTGGAAGAGACTGCCACGACACTCACTGAGGTCTACACACAGCTTCAGAAATCCATGGAGCAACTCCGTCGCGCGGACCGGCTTTCGGCTCTGGGGGAGCTCTCTGCGGGCCTGGCCCACGAAGTTCGTAACCCGCTTGGCTCGATCGAGGGCGCGGTTCAGATTCTTGGCCGCCACGATCTGGCCGAAGAGACACGGCAGGAGTTCGAGGAGATGGCATCGCGCGAGATCGCGCGGCTGAAGGGTTTGGTTACGCACTTCCTGGAGTTCGCACGGCCCCAAACTCCGCGGGTCGTAGCGTCCGATGCAGGCCTTCTGCTTCAATCAGTAGCGAAGCTCGCCGCTGAGACCGCCAGGATGGCGAAAGTCGAGATCGTCGTCGAGTCTGCTGCAACGGGGCCTTCGATTTTGATGGATCCGGAACAGATGCGGCAGGTTCTCCTCAATCTGACAATCAACGCAACGCAGGCGATGCCGAAGGGCGGTAAAATCAGATTACGCGCAGTTCAGGACGACGAGTCGGTCCGGATCGAAGTTGAGGATGAAGGAGTGGGCATCTCGCCAGAAAACGTGGAGCGAGTCTTTGATCCTTTCTACACTACTCGGAGCGACGGAACCGGACTTGGTCTTCCAATTGCATATCGGATCGTGAGCCAGCATGGCGGGCACATCGCCGCATGGAAAAACCCAGAACGCGGCATGACGTTCGTCGTGACACTGCCCTTCACCGTCTCTGGCGTCGAAGCAGCTTCCAAAGGACACTAGATGGCGAACGAAAACATCCTCGTAGTCGATGACGATCTCAGCCAGAGACGACTGATCGAGTTCTGGCTGAAGGAAGAAGGCTATTCCGTCCTAGCTGCATCCGATTGCAACACTGGGCTGCAGGCGTTCACCGATGCATCGCCCGCGCTGGTGGTTACCGACATCCGAATGCCAGGTCTCAGCGGCCTGGATCTTCTGGGCCGCATCAAGGCCATCAATCCCGACACGCCCGTCATTCTGATCACCGCGTTTGGAGCGGTTGGCGACGCCGTTGCCGCTATGAAGCTGGGAGCAGCCGACTATGTGTTGAAGCCCCTGAATCCCGAGGAACTGAAGGTAAACGTTCAGCGAGCCCTGGAACACCAGCAACTGCTGAACGAAAACCGCTATCTGCGCGATTTCAGTTCCACCGCCTTTCGGTTTGAGAATCTGGTCGCGGGTTCGAAACGGATGCACCATGTCTTCAGTCTTGCGGCGCAGGTTGCGCGACGCGACTCAACCGTTCTGGTGACGGGGGAGTCCGGAACAGGCAAAGAGTTGATTGCGAAAGCGATCCACCAGAACAGTCTCAGGGCGGCGAAGCCGTTCATCACGGTGAATTGCGGGGCTATTCCCGAGAATCTGATCGAGTCGGAGCTGTTCGGCCACCGCAAAGGATCGTTCACAGGAGCCATCGCCGACCGCATCGGGAAGTTCGAATCCGCTAACGAGGGTACCGTCTTTCTCGATGAGATCGGCGAACTTCCCGTCAATCTCCAGGTTCGGCTGCTGCGCGTCATTCAAGAACGCGAGATCGATAAGATCGGTTTTCCAAAGCCCATTCCAGTGAACGTGCGCATCATCGCGGCGACCAATCGGGACCTCCGTATGCTGATTGAAGACGGTCACTTTCGCGAGGACTTGTTTTACCGGTTGAGCGTTGTGACCGTCGAACTGCCACCGCTGCGGGAGCGACGCGAGGATATTCCTCTACTGTTCACGCATTTTCTGAAGAAACACTGTAGGCGCTACAAGTTGCCGATGCCATCCATCAACGAGGATGTCCTGGAGTTCCTGACGCATTACGACTGGCCGGGCAATGTGAGGGAACTGGAGAACGTGGTGGAGCATGCTGTCGTGCTTGGCACTTCGGAGATAATTCATATCGAGGACCTGCCAGCTCCGATCCGCCAGGCAACGTCCAGAGTGTCCTCGATAAGTCTGAAGCTGCCCGATGAAGGTATCGATCTCGAGCAAGTGGAAAAGGAGATTCTGCTACAGGCACTCGAGAAGTTCCAATGGAACCAGACGAAAGCGTCTCGCTACCTGAATATCAGCCGCAAGACGCTCATCTACAGGATGGAGAAGTTCTCTCTGATGCCGCCTGCGTCCACCACGCCGCATATCAACGACGAAGGTGATTGAGTTTCTGGGAGTAGCGCCATCCCGATCATGGGATGCGAGTTATGGGGATTACCTTTCATTCACATCTTGTCAGGCCGGCCGAGCCACGACCTGCGGCTCATCTTCGGTCTCCTGAAGCGAGAAGAGCTTGATCGTCTCGCCGCTCACGTGTCCGTTGATCTGGAGATGCTCCCCGGCGGAGTGCGCATGGTTTCGTGCTTCGCAGCGGGCATATAGAGCCACTTAACTGCCACCAGAGCATAACTGGCGTGTTGCCCGCCGCATGTCTGCACGTTGAACGTGTCGGTCTCTTCGGCTTCATTGGCACTCTGTCAAACATGGAGTGACCGGTGATTTCAGCCAAAAGGTCGGACCGCTGCGTTCGCCTGCGATAACCAGGGAACCGCCAAGGCGGAGAGAAGTGCAAGGGGACGGGGAGAAGCTTTTCCATGGAAGTCCGCTGAAGTGACAGAAATCCGTGAACACTGCGTCTGAACCAGACGCAGTGGCGAAACGGGAGAGCAACCCAAATTGCCGGGATCGGCCATGGTATCTGACCGATCCGGTCTGCCTCTTGCTACCGGACGGCCTGGGTTCCTGCTGATCGAGCCATTTCACCCTGGACCTGCTGGACGAGGTGCTCCACCTTCTCGCGATCCGGGTAGCCGGGGTCCTCAGAGAGCAGCTTCTGCCACCATTGGAGCGCGGCGTTGTCGTGATGCTTGCCTTGCCACTCCACAACGCCCATGTTGAATAGCGTCTGAGGATGGTTTGGCTGGTATCGAAGCGACATGTGGTACTCGCGAATTGCTCCATCCGCGTCGCCTGAGTACCAGATTGCTGTTCCCATATCCGTCCTGACGTCGACATCTCCAGGCCGGATCTTCAGCAGCCTTTGGTAGTACTGCACCGCCTTGCCATATTCGTGATTGTCGTAGTAGGTGTCGCCAATTTCGGTAAGCAGGTCAGGATCGTTGGGCGTGTCTTTGAGACGATCCAGCAGGGGCTGGACACTGGTCTCGATGGATGAGCGTGACTCAGATGTCGGCCTTGATCCGATGTTTTGACTGCTCGTCAGCGAGCCAGCGGATGCTGTTGGTGAGGAAGTGCCTCGGAACAGGTATCCAAGGAGTGCACCTGACAGCAAAATGGCGATTACAAACATCCAAGTCTGAAGTTGCAGATTGTTGGATGTATTGCGAGAAGGATTGCGAGAAGGTGCGTCCATTTCTATCTCCATTGACCGGAAGGATCCGGGTAGGCATGCGGTTCCGTAGGATTCTCAGAGCCGTATCCGTTAGCAGGTTGAAGCGAGTCATGCTTTTCCGTGTATGGCCGGTTGCATTTGCGTGCGTGTTGAGGACGGTGTTTTCGAATGTGGAGCGAAGGGTTCCCTTGTTACTGTTGAAGGCCCTCCGATAGCAAGATCACGTCATGCGTCGAGACGAAGAGATTGTGCCCAACTTGCTTGTGCGGTATCTCGACCAGCGCGCAGGTGTTGACTGCCGTTGCCAGAAGCCTGGTCTCAAAAGGCATGGGTCCATTGCACTCACCACAGACCATTTGCCCTTTCTGCGCATAGTTATGGTCTCTGGCTCGATAACACGCTCTGCAACTCACAAGCGAGACGTGGATGACGCTGCCCTGAGTGCGTTCCACCATGAAACGCACATTCTTTCTGGAGCGGTTGAGTTGAAACAGATGCAACTGCATCGGCGTCAATGTGGCTGTGTCCAGATGAAGATCCTGACCGGGCTTAAGGACGTAGACGGCGACGTCGCTCTTTTGTGGCCTGGAGATGCGATATTCCTGGATGACGGAAGCTGCAATGACAAGAGCCAGAAAACCGGCTACCGTCCACATGGGCCAGACCTCTCTCCATCCGTAGGCGCGCGAGGTCGTGGATGGCCTGATCTTAACGTGTTGATGGCCCATCTAGAACCCTCCATTCCCGGCAAGAGTTATCGGCCCGTTCACGCTGTCGCCACTGCGAGGCCGTAGCTGCTTTCGGAAGTTGACCCGTCTCGTCATAGACTGCAATTTATCTGCCCATTGTTGGGTGCATAGCCAGCAGAGAGAGGGCCTTGCTCGTCAAGCGACTCTGTTTGGGTCCGTCAAGCCGGGTCGAAGCAGCCAGCACCGCCGGAACATAGCCCTGAGTTTCAGCAGGGAGAGCAGGCGCCGCAGCCAAAAAGCCGCCTGCCCCGGTTCGTGCCAGAGCCTGTTGGACGGTCTGCTCGCCTGAGTTGTATGCAGCCAATGCCAGCGACCAATCATGAAACTCGGCATGAAGGTCACGCAGATAGGTTGCTGCCGCACGGGTCGATTTCACGACATCAAGGCGCTCGTCCCTCCGTGCATCTACCTTCAAGCCGTAGCGCCGCGCGGTATCCGGCATGAGCTGCCATAAACCACGTGCGCCCCGGGGAGAGAGAGCGGCAGGATCACCTCCGCTTTCTACGACGGCAACGGCTGCCAGTTCTGTCGGTACTCCTGTCTGGCTCAGGATTGGATCCAGGAGAGGTCGTAAGCGTTCGACCCGCTCGATGCGGGTCCGCATGCCATGGAAGGGCAATGCAATAAACCCCGCTATTGCTCCCGGTTCAGCGAGAGTCGGCTCCGTGGAGACTCCTGATTGGGGCTGAGCGGCACGGTCAAGGGTTCTGGATGCCGCGCCGGTGAGGTCTGCCTCGTAGACAGCAAATGGATCATTATTGCCAGCGATCAGGGCATGGCTGTTACTCTCCTGCCCCAAGGTGGTCGTCGAAGGGAGAGCAAACACCAGCACACACAGAACCCCGAGCCAGACCTGCTGAGCCTTGCTCCGCCATCGGGTAAGCAGCAAGGAGATCTGCCGATTCATTGAACTGACTCCGAGGGAGCAGGACCTGTTCCCGTTGCGGGTGTCGGCCCGTCTCCGGAGCCATGCCTCATCTGCCACCCACGCCACATCTCGTAGATCACCGGGATCACGATCAGAGTGAGAATGGTCGAGGTGACCATACCGCCGACCATCGGGGCGGCGATGCGCTTCATGACATCGGCTCCGGTGCCGTGGCTCCACATAATGGGAAGCAGGCCGGCGATGATTGCGGTAACGGTCATCATCTTGGGGCGAACCCGCATTACGGCGCCTTCCATAATGGCGTCGTACAAGTCGCGCCGCGTGAGCATGCTCGATTCAGCCCGGCGCCGATCGTAGACCTCGTCGAGATATACGATCATGACCACGCCGGTTTCAGCAGCCACGCCTGCCAGAGCGATGAAACCGACCCACACCGCTACGCTGGTGTTGTAGTGGAGCAGATACAACAGCCAAAACCCTCCGATGAGTGCAAAGGGAAGGGAAAGCATGACGATTGTGGTCTTGGCCAGAGAGTGAAAGTTCGTGTAGAGCAGGACAACGATGATCAGCAGCGTGAGAGGAATCACGTACTTGAGAGTCTGCTTGGCGTGCTGCATGTACTCCCATTGACCGCTCCAGGTGAGGTAGTACCCTGGCGGGAGTTTGACCTTCTGATTGACGGTCTGCATCGCCTGATGAACATAGGTGCCGATGTCCACGCCTGCTACATCCACATAGACGTAGCCCACTGGAACGGCGCCTTCGGTCTTGATGACGGGAGGTCCCATTGTGATCCGGATATCTGCGAGCTGCGTGAGAGGCACCTGTGCTCCGCCCGGCGTTGCCACCAGCACCCGATCGAGAGCCTGGGGATCGGTTCGGAAATCGCGCAGATACCGTACGTCCACGGGATAACGCTCGCGGCCTTCGATGGTGGTGCTGATGCTGGTACCGCCGATAGCGGTTTCGATGACATCTTCGACGTCTGCTACCGTAAGGCCATAGCGAGCAATAGCGTCGCGGTTGATCTTGAAGTCAAGATAGTATCCGCTGGCTGCGCGCTCCGCGTAGACATTCCGGCTGCCGGGAAGATTGCGCAGCGCGTCCTCGATCTGTTCTCCGATCGTCTGGATGACGCCCAGATCAGGCCCGAAGACCTTGATTCCGATGGGTGTCCGGATGCCGGTGGAAAGCATGTCGGTTCGTCCCTTGATGGGCATCGTCCAGGAGTTGGAGACTCCTGGGATGTGAATCGCCGCATCCATCTGGCTGATCAGTTTGTCCGGGGTCATGCCTTTAGGCCACTGAGCCTCCGGCTTCAGAACGATCGTGGCTTCGCCCATTTCGAGCGGGGCCGGATCGGTGGAGGTGCGCGCCCGGCCTCCTTTACCGAAGACGGAGAGCACTTCAGGGAACTGCTTGATGATCTTGTCCTCAAGCTGTGTAACCTGGGTGGTCTCGGTAATCGACTGCCCGGGAAGCCCGCTGGGCATATAAAGCAGGCTGCCTTCGTACAAAGGTGGCATGAACTCCGATCCGAGACGGCGTATGGGAAGAACTGTAACTACCAAGGCGGTGAGAGCCAGCAGGATCACCGTTTTGGGGAACTTCAACGCCAGGTGCACAAATGGCTTGTACACCCGGATCAGGAAACGGTTCACCGGGTTCTTGTGTTCGGGCGCTATCCTGCCGCGAATGAAGAGCGTCATCAGCACCGGAACCAGGGTCACGGAGAGCAGCGAGGCAAAGAGCATCGAAAACGTCTTCGTGTAGGCGAGCGGCTTGAAGAGCCGTCCCTCCTGCGCCTGGAGAGAAAAGACCGGAATGAACGACACGGCAATAATGAGCAAGGAGAAGAACAGCGGTTTACCGACCTCTTTGGCGGCCGCGAGAATGACCTGGTTGCGGTCCTCCTTTTTCCCTCCTGCCTCCCACCTTTCGAGGTGCTTGTGGGCGTTCTCGATCATCACGATCGCGCCATCGACCATGGCTCCGATGGCGATGGCGATGCCGCTGAGCGACATGATGTTCGAGTTCAAATGGATGTAATACATCGCGATAAACATCATGAGAATCGCGACAGGAAGCGTCAGGATGGCGACCAGCGCGCTGCGCACATGGAAGAGGAAGATGAGGCAGACGATGCTGACGATGATCATCTCCTCGATCAGTTTCTCCCTGAGAGTGGCGATGGAATCGAGGATCAGCTCCGAGCGGTCGTAGACCGGTACGATGTTCACTCCCTTGGGAAGGGAACTCGCGATCTGGGCCATCTTCTGCTTGACTCTGTCTATGAGCGCCAGTGCGTTTTCTCCATAGCGCGCGACGACGATGCCCCCGGCAACCTGTCCTTCGCCATTGAGCTCAGCCATGCCGCGTCGCATGTCCGGACCGAGATGGACATCCGCCACGTCGCGCAGGTAGATGGGCGTGCCGTCGCCGTTGGTGCCGACGACCACCTTTTGCAGATCGGCGACAGACTGGATATACCCGAGCCCCCGCACCATGTACTCGCGGCCGGTATATTCCACAACTCGTCCTCCCACATCGTTGTTGCTCTGGCGGATGGCCTCGATGACGCGATTGATGGGGAGATGATAAGCCAGCAGCGTGTCAGGGTTGATGTCCACCTGATACTGCTTCACAAAGCCGCCGATTCCAGCCACTTCGGAGACTCCCGGCACACTGGCGACCGCATAACGCACGGTCCAGTCCTGGAGACTTCGCAACTGAGCAAGATCGTGCCGGCCGGTCTTGTCCACCAGAGCGTACATGTATACCCAGCCGACACCGGTCGCGTCCGGTCCCAGCGTGGGCGTGACACCCGCTGGAAGATTACCGCGGACACCCTGCATGTATTCGACGATGCGCGAACGTGCCCAATAGAGATCGGTGTTGTCGTCGAAGATGACGTAAACGAATGAGAGTCCGAAGAAGGAGTACCCGCGTACGACCTTGACGTGAGGCGCGGAGATCAACGCCGTAACAATGGGATAGGTCACCTGGTCTTCTACCAGGTCGGGGCTCCGCCCCTCCCACTCCGTAAACACGATCACCTGCTTGTCGGAGAGGTCCGGGATGGCGTCAAGCGGCGTATGTTTGAGCGCCCAGATACCCCAGACAACAACAAAGATCAACCCGAGGAAGATGAAGAACCTGTTCCTGTTGCTCCAATCGATAACCTTCTCAATCATGGCCTTTGCACCGTTCCGGTTGTCATTGTGGATTCTGCCTGCAGGTCGGCGAGACGCTTCAGTGTGCCGCCGTGCAGAGCGCTGAAGGCGCGTGCGTGTTGCTCACTCAAAAATGCCAGCACGCTTGGAGAGCAGCGGTCGAAGGTGCGAACGTAGACCGACCCCCTGCCGCGATACTGGACAGCCGGCGCCATGCGCATGCAGAGGTTCACATTGCTGCTCTCAACAAACCATGCGCGCTCCGGATCGATGAGCTTGCCGGTGTCAAAGGCCGCGACCTTTCTGATGGTGATCGGCATGCCCGTCTGTTGCGCCTCGATGATGGCGCACCGAACACAGCAGGTCTCGTACTTCTTCCCCCCGATCGTGACCAGTGCGCGGGTCTGCGGATGGATCTCTCGGCCCGAAAAGGGACAGACCCTGGAGCTTCTCTGGAGGGCGAAGTGCCATGCGCCGCCCAGAAAGGCCAGGACTGCGAAGAGGCAGATTGTGACTGCGATGCTAGCTCTTGTTCGCATGACGCTCCTCATTGCTTTTTGCCCATGTCCATTCCGGGCATGGATGCCATCATCTGTTGCATGGCGGCGCCCAGGCGGCTCTCGGAATCGATGAGGAAGTTACCCGAAGCTACGATCTTTTCCCCAGGCTGAAGGCCGGCCAATACAATCGTCTGACCGTCGAACTGGTCCCCTATCTTGATCTCTCGTGGCTCGAAGTAGCCATTCGGCTTGGCGACAAATGCCACCTGACGCGTCCCTGAATTGAGCACGGCCTCGCTGGGCACAAGAGTATTCATGCCATAGTCGACGTTGAGCCGCACGTCGGCATACATATCCGGTTTCAGTTCATACCCTGGATTGGGAAACTCAAGGCGAACCTTGATGGTCCGGGTCTTCGGGTCCAGGGTTGGATAGACGTAGGTGACCTTGCCGCGCCACGTCTTCCCGGGCTCATACGTCAATTGCATCTGGGCGGACTGGCCCACATGGACAAATGGCGCCTCGTACTCAAAGATGTCTACGTAGACCCAGATCGTGGAGAGATCGGCGATATCGTAGAGGTCGGTCTCCGGGGTCACATAGGTCTGCTCGAAGGCATTCCGGGTCATCACAAAGCCATCGATGGGAGAATAGAGCGTCATGTCACGCTGAGCCTTGCCGCTGGAATCCAGGTTGTGAATCTGAGCGTCGCTGATATCCCACAGGCGCAGGCGGTCACGGGTTGCGCTCAGCAGGGAGTCCGCTCCGGAGGACACGTCGGTATACGGCGTTCTGGATAGATACTCCTGACCTTTGCGAGCGATCAGGTACTCCTCTTCGGTGGAGACCAGATCCGGACTGTAGAGAGTGAACAGCGGCTGTCCTTTCTTGACGAGTTTGCCGATGGAGTCGAGGTCAACCTTGCTGATCCAGCCTGCGACCTTGACGTGCACACGCGAGATCTTTTCGTCGTCCATCTGAACCAGTCCCACGGTATTGATGGTCCTCTGCATGTGAGCGCGGCGGACGGTGGCGTAGGTTACCCCGATCTTCTGTTGCGTGGCCGGATCGAGGATAACGGTGCCCGGCGCCATATTCTGCATCTGCGCAGCCTGGTCGGAGGAGTTCCCGGACATATCCATGCCAGGCATGTTGGCCATGTTCGTTGGGGTTGCGGATGCCTGCTGCGCTGCTGCTGCCGCGACCTGCTCTCGCGCCGCCTCTTTGCGCGCCGCGTACCAGTACGCCGATCCGCCTCCAACCAGGATTCCGGTGATCAGCAATGCGGCTCCGAGGGCCAGCGCGCGTTTCATCAAAGTGAGTGTCATGGCGACTCCTTTCTATTCCGTCAAGTCGGTATTGACCAGCGGCTCCAGACGGGCCAGCGCGGTCTCGAAGTTGCTGAGTTCCTGGTAGTAGTCCACCTCGTAGCCGAGCACATAGGTAAAGTTGTCAAGCATGGACAGAAAGTCCACCTTGCCCACTTCGTACGAGGACATGGAAGATTCAAGGGCCAGGGATGATTGGGGGACGATCGCCTTGGAGTAGAGATTCATCAGGTCCCGCGACGCTGTTGCCGCAAGGTACTGTTGCTTGATTGCGAAGTTGACCTGCGTCATCCGCCCATCGAGTTCATGGCGCGCGGCATTAAGGCCGTGGCTGGCCTGGATGACGCTTTGACGCTGCTTGCTTCTGAAAAAGATCGGTATGTTCACGCCCACCATGACGCCGTGCATATCCCGCATGTCCGGGCGCTGCTCATAACTGTAGGTCACGCCAAAGTCCGGTTCGTAGGACTTTTGAGCAAGATCGACGGCAAACTGGCTGCTTTCAACCATCCGCTTGTCACGCTCGAGACCAGGGTCGTTGTTGTGCGCCATGGTGTAGAGCTCGTCCAGGGAGAGTTGAAAGATGGCGGGTTTCACTGCTGCCGGTGGCGGCAGTGGCGATTCAGGATCCCGATTCAGCAGCGTGTTGAGCTGCACACGCGCCGTATCCTCCTGCTGCCGCAGGATGATCAGCTTTTGATCGATTCGGGAGACCTCTATCTGCGCCCTCAAAACATCCTGCTGGATACCTTTGCCCACTCGGTAACGCGCCTCGGCGATGTCTTCCAGCTTTTGGAGCAAGTCCTTGTTCTTTTGCGTAATGTCAATTGCCTTGGCGTCGTAAAAGTAGACGTAGTAGGCTGCCTTGACCTCTGACACCACCTGGCGCGCAGTCTGTTGATACTCCCAGCGTCCGGCTTCCGCCTCACGGTCGGCCACCTTCCCCCGTAGTCCCAACTTTCCCGGGAAGGGCAGAGCCTGGCTTACCGTCAGGCCGCGGTAGCTGGATGGATCACCCGTCTGCACGCTGAAGGGAGTGATGTTTCCCATCCAACCGCCATAGACCACCGGATCCGGCAGCGACCTCGCCTGTGGGGCGCGGGCGCGCTGCGCCAGGAACTGTTCAGCGGCGGCCTTGATCGCAGGATTGTGAGCAAGAGCGATGCCAACCAACTCCTGCAGTGTCACCGGAGAGCCCTGAAGGATCTGAACGGCGGGCACGGGAAGCTGTAGCCGGGCAGGAGGGAGGGCCGCACCCTGTATGCCGGCGTCAGGAGCGGAAGAGCTTGCCTGCGCGCTTGCCGTGAGGGCGCAAGAGGTCAGGATGCCAGCGATGAGCCATTGTCGATACGGATTGTGACTGTTCATCACTTCTCTCTTATCTCCGCGCCTTGCGGATTCGATCCCTGCGCCACCCCCAAAGAGGAATCCTTGTCGCTGGGATGGACAGATGCGGTGCCGGGCGCAACCACCGGGAGGCTCAGGTTGTGCCCGTAGATCGCGTCCGATGCGCTGTCAAAGAGGGCTTGGGTAAGGGGTGCTTTGAGATCAAAGGTGTAGGTGTCGCGGTAGCCGAAGAGGAAGAGGTGGTACGGATCCGGGTTGGATAAGGTCTGAAGATCGGCCCAACGCCAGGTTCTGCTGTCTTCCTTCGATGGTGTCACGTAGTCGATTCCGTCCTGGCGAAAGCGCAATACGCCGTTCGTGCCTCCGGTCAGGGACCGATGATGTGCCGGGATGGCCGCAATCGCTGATGCCTCGGAGTCAGGAACGGAGCTTTGTAGCGGCCGAGCAACGCCGTCCGCGAATGTAGCGGCCACGGAGGCGGGGATGGCGTTGGTCAGGTCGAACTCGTAGCGCCGCTCACCGGGCCGATGGAGACTCCGGTTCACATAGGTCTTGATGACCATGCGGTGCGGGGCAACAAGAGCGGTGCGAATGGCGACTGAAGGCCAACTCTGGCTGCGGCCGTTGTCCGACCGGAACGTGATGCCTCCGACATTGACGGTGAGGGTGCCGTGAATTCCGGTTCGGAGAGGCATCCGCCGCTCTCGCGCTGGTGTCTCCCATCGCCCTGGAAGGGTGTTTCCGTTGTTCTCCGCGGCGTGCTTCTGTTCCGCCGTCTGGGCCGAAGAGGGAAGTCCTGAAACAGCTATCGCGGTGAGCAGTGCGAATGCAATCCAGCGGCTTCGCGTCCAATGTATGGAAAGCATAGGTGTAGTCTCCAAGTGTGTTGTGCTTTCTCCACTTGCGGGAGATGAAGATGTGAGGGATGGAATGTGAGTATGGGCGGCCCCGCTAACGCATGCTAAAGGTCAGCAGAGCGAGAAAGCATCACAGGAGAAACGTGCACAGGGAGGCCTGCGAGCGCCGGAGACTTCGCGCCTGGGTGTGCGCGGCTCTCACGCCGAGAGATCCGACAGCGGGGGCACGAAAGACTGCAAGATCCTTGCGAGGAACTGCAATGCTGTACGGTTTCTCCTGCGCCCTCCGGGGAGGGACGGCAGCCAGGTAATGGCTTTGCAGCTTGCAGCAGTTTGCGGGAACGCTCTTCGCCTCGCGATGATCGGCGGCTGTTCTTGACGGTGTGACCGCCATCGCCGAACCGGGGGCCCCTCCGCAGCACGCCATGGCGTGAGCAGATGGACTGCATGGAACCGAGGCGAGCACTGGAGCAGCCAAAAGGGCTATCAACAAGATGCCGGTAACGAGTTTGGCGAGATACTTCACCGTGCGCTCATCTTCCTGCTTTTGAATCAAGGCGGCCTGGGACCCGGATCATCCCTGCGCCGTCCTGGCTGGAACGCCGAGGACTAGCCGCAGCCACATCTCTCTACAGAGCAATCGAGGGGCCGTTCCCACTGAGAGAACGAACTCCTGACACTCTTCGATGGAGCGTGTTACGGGCCGCAGCATTTTCATTGATCATGGGTATCCCGAAGCAGGCTTGCGGCCGCGTAATCATTGGGGGAAAACGCCGAGAACTGTCGAGGCTTCCCTCTGCACCAACACTGAAAATGCTGTAAGCCTCTTCAGGGAGAAAATGCCTTGAAAAGAGCATGAAGCTTGGAAAACGAAACGCTGGGAGAAATGGTTGGCTGTTGCGCCGTGCCGGAATAGGTGCAATTGGGGCAGTGATTGGCTCATATCGGGCAGCAGGCTCCGTGAAAGGTGAGGCGAGGGCAGGATGGGACGCAGACGTGAGCCGGGGGCGGGCGAGTGTTAGAAAAAGAGACTCGTCTGTACCGTAAACGTGAGGGCGGAGGGAGACTTCGGGGTGACGGCCGGTCCATTGACGTAGCTGAGGCCGAGGCCGATATACGTTCCGGGAGCCAGATGCAGCGTATAGCTGCCGGTAACCGAGTTCGAAGAGCGCGAATAGGACTTGCCTGCAGCGGCAAGGTTATGGAGGTCATCCTGACTGAAGGCTGTATAGGACGCCACGATGGAGGCGAAATCCGCAGGTCGGTTGTGAAAGGGCGCTTCATCATAGATGCGCGCCTCATCATATAGCCGGTAGATATTGAGATCGGCTGGAACCACCATCGCCGAGCCGCCAATGTAGATGCCACGACCGGGGTTGGCTTGTTCCGGCTGCCACACTTGGTGATCGGCAAGCAGATAGCCGGAGTAGTTGCCGCTTCTTTTGAGGCCGGTGCGGAGGCTGGTGTAAGGCGTGTTGTTCACGATGTATCCGGCACGGTACCATTCCTGCAGCTTGCCGGCTTCCGCAGGACGGTTGATGCCGACCTCGCCGATGAGAACCAGTTTGTCGCCGTGCGGCAGGAAGCGGAGGCCTACGGCGTCGCGCTTCAAGGCATCCTGCTCTGAGCCGGGTTGTGAGGAACGCTGTGCTGCTGCTTTGAGATAGGCGCCAGAATGCCAGCGATATTTGAATGTAACCGCGGGAGCGGTAAGCGGAGAATAGGAGATACCGACCTCATAGGGCAATACAGCGTAGACACCCTGCGCGCCAGAGGCGACCTGGCCGCCGACCTGGAGACCGATGAACTGGAAGTCGGTTGCGATGTATCCGAACTGGAGTTCCGCCCGGTCTTCAGCGAATTCCTTGTAGACGTACAGATTGCAGATGGCCCATGCCGTAGGTTGTGCCTGATCCCAACTGCCCTGCTGCAAGTGTCCATTGATGTTCAACTGCGCCCCCCGCAGCCCAAACTGGCGAAGGTCGGCAGTGAGAACGGGATTGATGGAGTACGCTCCAAACGGTCGTTGGCCGATGTAGGTCTGTGCGTCCGCGGCCGCTGGGGGAGCGAGGGTGTTCTGGATGTAGTCTGCATCGGCCTCCATACGAAACAGCAGACCATGACGAAAGAGGACGGTGCGGATGGGTGTGTCCAGGCCTAGAATGGAATCGCTGAAGAGTGGGTCACTGGCGGCTGCGCCTTTGAGGTTGAGGTCCTCGATGGAGCGCGGGAGTGGTGGGCTGGCTGGTTCCGGAGTGGTGGGTTGCGGACTCTGAGCCATTGCGTTGAGTGGGAGCAGAATGCAAAGGAAGAGGAGTCGGAGACACTGAGTTCTGTCTCGACAAGCGCTGATCATGAATTGGCCTTCTGGGCCGGCGTGAGCACGGAGGGGTATCCGCCGCAAGACACTGCCAGCCTGCGCGAGGGGTCATCCGTCGCGGTTGGTGCGATTATTTGAATCCCTATGCCAAGGCCGCAGGCCTGTGCGAATGAAGGCTGACGAACTTCTTTGCAGGTTGGAGTATTCGTCAGGCGGGCAACCGAATGCACGAAGCGTCCCTGGAGGTGTGGCGAGCGTGCGACATGGTATATGGATTGGCTTACCGTCGGCACGGCGAGCGCGAGGGAAATGAAGCGGAGGCGTCGACGGATCGATGAAATAGCCGCGGAGATAGCCGGGATGCTCCAACGGGACAAGAAAAGGCTTCCCTCGAACGATCCGTCCTCAACCGTGTTGAGTGGTGAATCGGTCAAGAGATCTGCATCCCCTGAACTCTCGTTGGCGCGTCCAGCGTCTTCGGCTCGGGCGTTCGATCTGTGCTGTTCGCCGCATGTGGGGCGCACAGCACAGATCCGTACTACATAGGCATGCTGGACCCATCGTGCATGGTGGCAGCGTTGGACTCAGCCACTGAGGTGACGGTGACGGTGTTGCCCTTGACGCTGCCCGAGACCTTCACATGCTTTGCGGCGAATGGCGCAATGGTTTGAGGGTTGCCTGCGAGCAAATAGACTTTGTTTCCCACGACAAGCGCGTAGCCAGCGCCGCCTTTTAAGCATTTGGCGACGCATTCGGCGTTGCTCTTGCTCGTTTTCATATGCGTCCTGCCGCACATGGAGTCGCTGATGACGCCTTCGATGGACCGGGTTGCGGCATGAGCCTGCCGAATTACAGGAATCATAATGGCGACCAACAGGGTGGCGCTGAAGATCTGTGTCCTTCTCACGGAGTTCTCCCTTGAAGTTGAAGTGAATGTCAGAAAATGTTCGAGATACCGTTGCCTCGACGGAAGGAGTGCTGACCCTTGTCGGAACCTGCAACCGATAAAGCTCGCCAACCGCCGATACGCTGGAAGATCAACTTGCAGATATCCGTTTCTCTTCCTGCTTAATCTGTTGGCAAGTTGGTTGCCAAAGTTCCGCTGAACGAGTCAAGCCCGTAAATCACGCATTTACACGCGTAGACGATCTTCAAGTGTTGAGAAAGCAGACCTGGAAGCCGCATATCAGGCACCTTCTGGCGCATTTCGGGTGAGGTTCCGGCGGCACGTAGGCAAGGCTGGCAACCCGATCGACTGGTGTTTGCGGCCGAATAGCTGCGCGCCAGGGAGGCACCCTTTCGTAGTAACGACGGAGTCTTTGAGCGACGGGATGCCTTCTCTGCGATCCAGCCAAGCCTCCGTAACCTGAATGGTGGATGACCAAGCCGTTTGCACCGAAGTTCAGGCGCTGATGGCCTGGCCAGGGCTCGTCAATTCCTGCGCTTCAGTGCATGTTTCAGTGCGCTCTCCAGCGCCGCTTTCTGCGCGGTGTATGCTTCCGACTCGAGCGTTCCGGAAGCCCGCTTACGCTCCAATGTGAACAGGTCCTCTTTCAGTCCGCTTAGCATGCTGGCGCCTGATTCCTCAGGCATCTCCGGGGAGGCAAAATGAGGCGCGCCTGGCATAACGGGAATGGACACGCCTTCAGCGCCAAAAGTCCCAGGCGCTGCGGAGGGCGTTCGCAGAAGAACGCCTGCAGCGACGGCACAGAACAGCGCCAGGCTACCCAGCAGCCACCACTTGTATTTGCTGATTGGGTCTGGCCCGCCGGTTCCGGCCCCAAGGCCTTCTCCAGGCTGACTAGCGGATTCGGCCGTTGTCTGGCCGCCCTGTGCGTCCTGCGGCATGGAGCCTTCTCCAGAGACGGTGAATGCGAGAGTCTGGCCGGGAACGAGGTTGCGGGCCAGGAAGGTCTGTACGGCGGGATCGCCCGGCGCGGGTTGGAACTGCGAGTTTCCAGCAGCCGTAAAGCTCATGCTCTTCGGCAAGAGTACGCCGAGACTCTGCGTGGGCATCGAAACCTGAGGATGGAACGCGAAGCCGTTGCCGTTGTACGGGACCGTGTACTCGATGCCTATGAGGGTGTCCTTGCCTGCCTCATCGGGCTGGATGGGAAGGCTGAAGGTATAACGCCCCTTGGGACCGTTGGCATGGAGGGTAACGCTCGTGGGCAGGCCGTTGGGTTGTTCGGCTGCTGCTCCCTTGATGGTCGCTTCGGGAGGAAGAACAATCGTAAAGGTATGCCGGCTCCACTGCGTGCGTGGCGGCGAACTCGTATTTTGGATAAAGTAGCGCTGGGTGACATGGAGTTGTCCGTTACCGGACTCCAACTCAAAGATGTCAGCTTCGACGGAAACTTCTTTGATTCTGGTGGCCACATCGTAGACCGCAACATCCCCTGCCGCATCGCCCTGTGCTGCGGCGATGAAATAACCAACGCCCTGGTGCATGACGCGAACCAGGTAGGGACCGCCGGCCGGTTCCTTCAGGGAATAGCGGCCCTGAGCATCCGTTTTGGCGGGAGCGGCTTCACTCATGCCGGTTTGTCCATCCACCAGGACAACCAGATCGCCCGCAGCCGGCTTTCCCGTGGTTTTATCGGTGACCGTACCGGTTACCGAACCTGACTGCGCCGCAGCCCCGGCAACGAGGAGGCAGAGAGTTGCACAGCTTGCGAAAGATGACTTGATCGGCTTCATGTTTGCGATGGAATCCTTCCTGGTCACTCCATTTGGCGGTTCTGGGCTGGTTCACTCGACGCGCTACACTACGGCCGGCAGCAAGATGTCGTGTTCAAGCGGCAACCGCTGCGCGCCACGATTCTGAGCGGGATAGATACCGGCGTGGTGCTCTACGGTCAGGTTACGCAGGTCGTCGTAGAGTTGCTGTTTGTGCTGCCAGGCGCCGGAGATACTCCTGTGGCGAGGAGCAGGAGTAGAGCCATCGTGACCAAACGTGGCCAAGACATAAAGGCCTCTCTGCCGGTGTCTTATGGCACGCGGCGTACCAAAGCGATTTGATCGATGCACAGGCCAGGAAGACCACGCAGATCACGGCGATGTGTGTCCTCCACCAACCCCGCAGCGGATGCAGCAGGCGCAAATCAGGCATCGCCTGCCGCATTTAGGGCAGGACGGCGCAGCGAGTTGCGGGTGAAAGGTGGAGGGAGAGTTGCGCAGGACCCCCCCTGCATCGATAGAAGTTGATCTATGGCACAAGCTGCCGAAGCGAAGGGAACGGTTGAGTATGTTCGCGGGCATACTCCCGAGGGAGAGCCTTTGACCAGGACATCGATTGTCGCGGAGCCCCGGAGCCACACAGTGAGTTTGACCCGTTGCCGCGGGAGTTGGAACTGCCGCGTTGGATGAGTAGGGTCTCTCTCAAGAAGATCCCCCGGGGTTCGCCGGACTCGATGCCGCTGACCCGGCCCCCTGAAGCAACCACAGCCGCCCTCGAGAGATCGGTCGCAGCGATTGGAAGGATCCAGGAGCATCTGGGCGGCCCGGCCGTACATGCTGACCGAGATCGTCGCAAAGAGGCGGGGCGGGGGAGGCGAGCGGTCGTCAAGCCGGTAATCGCGCTCGACCAGATTGACCCGCTATGGGAGAAGGGCCTCGAACGCGGTGCCGTGCTGACCGGCGCCGCTTACGGCAACGATCACTGCTTTTGAGGAGAACTGGAGAGGCTGGACCTAGCGTACCCTGCTGGCATCGAATCCTTGAATTCTGTTGAAAGACAGAGTTGTGGTCCGGGAAGCTGCCAGACCCATTGTGTATGCCAGACTGCAGTTCCGCGGCTTAAGGTGCTTCACCGGTTGCTTCGACACCTTTCCAGAAGCTCCCAAACCTGCCCCAAAGGATGTCGCGATCGAGCATTCGTTCGTGGCCGCCTCGGGTAGCGACCGGCGACTCACGCATCGAGGCCAACTGCCGCGCGGGGAGATATGCAGGGACGTGACGTAGCGTTCGAAACGGGAGCTGTTCAAAAGGCGGTGGCGATAACCGACCTCGCCTCAAATAGGGCATGGATTGCCTCATTTGAGGCAGCATCTTCACCTGCACGCCTAGCCAAGGCGCTGTTTTGTACGCGCCCAGCTACGTTTTTCGTTTCGGATGTTTGGCACACGAAGTGCTCCTGATGATGGCAAAGTGTCCGCCAAGGGATAACACGCCAAGACTCTGCCTGAAACGCGGACAAGGAGCATATCGTGATTGTGCGAAGCCATCTCGTTTCTATCTTCTGTGCCACCGGAGCATTGGTGGCGGTTCTTATGCCGCGCCAGGCAGCCGCTGTTCCACAGTATGCCCGCAGGTTTGGCATTACCTGTTACGCCTGCCACACCATTCCGCCTGTGTTGAACGAACAGGGCTACATGTTTCAGAAGCTTGGACATCATCTACCGCCTGCCCTGGAAGTATCCAGACCCGTCGAGCGGATTATCGATCTTGTCCGGAAGGAACGCGAATGGACGATAGCCAATAACGCGTCGTTCGCGGTATCAGATTTCAGCTATCAAGCGCAGAAGAACACGCAGCAGGGACAAGGGTCGACCTCCACATCTGCCATCGAGGTAGGCGCGTGGAACGCGTACTTTGGCGGATGGCTTCCAGATACAAACTTCTTCTACTACTCGGAGTTTGACATTGTCACAAACGGCGTGACGAGTCCGAACATGCCAAACGCGCATATTGGGTACGTAGGCGGCACGGCCAGGAACAGCTGGTACGGCATTGTGGGGCGCGAGCATCTTGAGGTGTCGGAAGGAACTCGTGCTTCAGAGGTGTACAGCCTTCTACCGAACTCTCCTCTGATCTTTGAGAATCAGGGCCCCACGAATTTTATCCTCGATCAGTCTCCGGTCGGCGCCGCGGTTGGGTATACCTGGGCCTCGTCGATGTACAAGCGCATTGCGAGCGTCAACATGAAGGTGACCGACGGCGACAACGCGGATGGAAGTGAAATTCTCGGAACTTCGAGCAAGAACGGCAAAGACATCTGGGCCGATGCCGACTTCTGGTATGCGCCGGAGAGTGGCGTGAGCGTTATCACTTATCAGGGAAAGAAGAGTCAGATTCAGAACCTGGGACTCGCCAATCAGTTCACCTACAACGCCCGCATACGGCGCGAAGGCGCATTCGCCAACTACATGATCGGGCGCGACAAGGTGGACCTGTTGGGCGGATACCTGCATGGAGACGACGACTGGCAGGATCCGACAACCCAGGCACCGGGGACGTATCTGACCAACGGCGGATTTGGTGAAGCGGATTACTACATCTGGCGGGGGTTGGCGCTGGCGTCCCGGTATGACCGTCTGAGGCAGGATGTGACTGGAGGGCTGCATCCGACCACCCTTGAGCAGTGGCAGGTAGGCGCAGAAAAGGCGTTTACCCCAATGGGCAACGTCGTGGGACGTATTGCAGGGGGGAACTCCCACGGCGTGGACCCGGTAGCCCTGACCGGCAGCGCCAGTCGGACCATTGAGGCGGATATTCAATTCAATTTCTAGCGGAACCAACGAGGAGTAAGCATGATGAACCAGAATGTTCTATGGCGTGTTCTTTTGACAGCTTCCTTGAGCGCGCTTTTGGCAGGAGCTACTTCAGCCGTCGCCCAGGTTGGGACCCACGAAGACAATGTGAAACTTGATGTCGGGTCTTACCCGGTCGACATTCAACACGGCTACAAGTTGTTTGCGAGCAAATGCTCAGAATGCCACAGCCTGACCCCCAGCCTGAAACAATCACGTTCAGCTGAAGGATGGGCACAGGAGGTCCGTCGGATGCAGGCGATGGCGAGTTCTCACATCAACGACAGGGAAGCCCACCTGATCACCAATTTCCTTGTCTACGTGGATGTTCATAGGAGTGCTGCCGCGGGCGATACGGCAAGCGGCGGAGCCGGAGGTTCTCCTGAGCAGGCAGGAAAACAGACGTTCGATTCGTATGGCTGCTCGTCCTGTCATTCTGTGGGCGGCGCCGGCAATACAAGTGCCCCACTGGACGGAATCGGAAGCAAGGAGACGGCCGATGCGTTGAAGAAGCTGATCACCTCGCCGCCCTCCGAGAGTTCAATGCCCGCAATGGATGTGCCGGCCAAGGACCTGAATAACTTGGTTGCCTACCTGCTCTCGCTGAAGTGAGAGCAGGGAATGGGAGTGAATGAGCGTTGCTTTATTGGGCGCGCCCCTAATGCATAGGATGCAGAGCCGCGGGGTTGAATGATGACGCTTCAAGGCGGCGCTCGGAGGTTCAGCGGACGAACTGCAGGTTCGACGTTCGATCGTTGCACTCCCCGGATTGTTGCTTCTGGCCCACCCCCCCCGCGGTGAGCCAGGAGCAATTCATATCCCTGGCAAGCCCGGTCCATCAGGATGTAGCATTTGGCTCCTCGCAAGTTGGGGCCACGCGGCGCCTTGCACGTTGCGGGGGAGTACAGCGCTGAGCGCTGCCGGTTCTACTTCGAGTAGAGCTCGTCCCAGGATCAGCGCCCACCCCGGGCACTCGTCCGGTACGATCCGTTCCGCGCCCTTCCATCCAGGTTGCTTCAGCCCGTTCAGGATACTGGTACATCTCACCGCGCCTTCCTTGACGCCCTCGGCCACCGTCAGGATCTCCCGCTAGCCGCTTGGAAAGCGGCCAAGGGCCAGCGGGACGGCGACGTTCTTCATCGATCCAAACCACCGGCCGGAAGCCTCCGCCTGACGCCCTCCACCTCTTCTGCTCTCTTCACGGCGGGTTCTATCGCTCGCTCGTAGGGGTATGGCATTTTCGGTGTTGATGGGTTCCTCTACACCTGCACCGAAACTGCCTTAGCGCTCCCGCTGGTTGTACCGACCTGCCGAGTCCCAGACAAATTCCGAGATGCCAAAGAGATCGTACGTATCTCGCCCTCCTGGCTGACGGAGTTGTTCCTGATTCTGGCGTGGAACCTCGCGGCCATATCTTGCCAACAGGTTCCGGATCGTCGCCTGGTTTCCGCCAAGCCGCTGGAGAGCTTCAGCGGCGAATTCGCGGCCAAGGCGTTCGAATGGCATCCCGGGCACGAACCCGAACCAGACGCCAAGGCCTCAGGAGGGCACAGGCATCACGGAGGACCGGCCAGGTGAAGGCTTTCGCTCCATGGCGGCATCGACCCATGGACGGTCATCGCTTCTGTCAGGCTGCGGAGTGTGGGGTGGATGTCGGTTTCTCCTGCAATCACGATGTCGAAGGCAGCGGCGAGCCGGTGGCGCGGACTCGTATCCTCAAGGAATCTCCGTCCGGCAGTTGCCATGTTTCGAATCCAATTGTTATTATTCCTTAGCTTTAGTTTCCATGTCGCATGTTTCATCCGAAATTCGATTGGCTTTGCAGGACCGAGTTTTACCCAAAGAGGATCCCGATTGTGACATCTCTGCAGAGTTTTGTGGCATTGCCGGAAGAAGAGCAGACGGCCCGTGGCCTGTTGTTTACTCCGAAGGAGATTGCGCAGCAACCGGCCACCTGGAAGACGACACTGAAGATCTTCGAGGAGAATCAGCAGCGGATCAGCGATTTTCTGGATCGGGTTGGAGTTCGCGCGACTCTGGAGCAACGGCCGATGGTGATGCTGATCGGAGCGGGAACCTCTGACTATATTGGTCACGCCCTGGAGCTTCTGCTGCGCCGCAGATGGGGTTGTGAGGTGCTGACGGTCGCAAGCACCAAACTGCTGCCCAATCTCACGGACTATGTGGTTCCGGGAAGAAGATACCTTTGGATCTCCTTCTCCCGGTCTGGCGACTCTCCGGAAGGGGTTGCGGTGCTGGAGCAGGCGCTTGAGCAGTGCCCGGAGGTGGCGCACCTGATTGTGACGTGCAACGCGCAGGCGCGGATGTCAGAGATCTGCAGAGGATCAGAACGTGCCTGCGTGGTGGTGCTGGATGACGCGGTGAACGATCGCAGCCTGGCCATGACGAGTTCGTTTACGAACATGGTGTTGATGGGGCAATGCCTGGCCAACGTCTGGTCGCTGGCGGAGTACGCGGAGGTGGTGGAACTGCTGGTGGGCGCGGGGCAGCGCATGTTGCAGCATGCAGCCGAGCACGCGGAGCGTATCGCCGCCAAGGGGTTTACGCGAGTGTGTTTCGTCGGAGGGGGAGCGCTGGCGAGCGTGGCGAAGGAGTCCTCGCTGAAGGTTCTTGAGATGACCGCCGGCCAGGTGCAGACGATGTCGGAGACGGTGCTGGGGCTGCGCCATGGGCCGATGGCGGCGCTGGATACGCAAACGCTCTTTGTCTGTTTTGCATCGGGAGATGAGCGGCGCGCCAGGTACGATCGCGATCTGCTGGGTGAGATCGGCCGCAAGAAGATTGCAGCCGAGACGGTTGCGCTGGGGACGGAGGCGACGCGGTTGGAGATCGCTCCCTACTGCGACTCGTATCTCTCGATTGATGCCGCAATCGACGATGCATATCGCCCGGTAGTGGACGTGATCTTCGGGCAGATGCTTGGCTTGTACTTTTCCGTGGCGCATCACCTGAAGCCGGATTCGCCCAGTCCGGGCGGTGTGATCCATCGCGTTGTGCAGAAGTTCGGAATCTATTAGCCATGCGGAGCGCTCTTCGGTGGCATTTTGCGAAGAGAAAGCCGGGGCTGGCTGCGGGGATCTACGCTAAGTGCTCGGCGCATCCTTGGGTGCTGCAGGCGGCAGAAGATGGATCACTTCTATTGGTAAAGGCGACCAGCAACCCGGTGAACCAGTTTGGCGGCAACACAGGCATACGGCCAGGGGATTCTCGCGGACTGGTGCAGACGCATGCCCGCTGATTTGCGCATCTGCCAGGGCAGGAGCGATTGCGAAGTCTGCCAGGGAAGGCGCGGCGTTCCAACGGGACGATTTCGAGGGATTCGCATCTCCAATTGTTCTGAGTGGATTGTCTGCGAAAGATAATATAACGATGTATTAAAAAATAGTACACAGTTTCGTTTTATGATGGCTTTCAGATGAAGATGGAGGACGCGCAGCTTCATAATGGGAAGCGATTCCGGCAGCGCCGGGATGCCGGATGGGGATGCAAGGAGGCGAAAGATGCCGGAACAAGATGCACAGGATAAGTTCATTGCGATGGTCTCAGCGAAGGCGAACGTTACCTTGCCGCTGAGCGAGTTTGATCCGCAGTGCATGTTGCGGCTGGAGCCACACGAGATACTGCGCCCCAGGTTTCCGGCGATCGATTATCACAATCACCTGGACGCCCAGGAACCGAAGCGAGTGCTTGAGGTCATGGATGCCTGCGGCATTGAGCACGTGGTGAACATCACCATGAAGGTTGGGGATGAGGCGCTGGCGATGATGAAGCGATACAGGGACGTGGACGCCTCGCGGTTCTCAACCATCGGCTGGATGGATTGGACCGGAGTGGATGGCGACTTCGATGCGTTCCTTGCGGCCAGCCTGGAACGGCTGGATCGACTGGTGGAACAGGGCGCGGCAGGGTTCAAGATCTGGAAGGACCTGGGGCTCTCCGTACGTGACGCAAGCGGGCAACTGCTGCGCGTGGATGATGAGAGGCTGGCGCCGGTGTTTGAAAGAGCCGCGGAGCTTGATATCCCCGTGATGGTGCATATTGGCGACCCTGAGGCGTTCTTTCTGCCGATCGATGGGAACAACGAGCGTTACGAAGAACTTGCGGCGCATCCTGACTGGAGTTTCCATGGCAGCCAGTACGGCAAGAGCGATCTGCTGGAGCAGCGGGATCGCGTCTTTCGGCGGCATCCCAACACGACCTTTGTTGCGGCGCATATCGCTGAGAACAGCGAGGATCTGCAGCGCGTATCCGCGATGCTGGAGGCGTGCCCGAATGTTTTGGTGGATATCAGTGCACGCGCGTCTGAGTTGGGGCGGCAGCCCTACAGCGCGCGAAGGTTCTTCCTGCGTTTTGCGGAGAGGATTCTCTTCGGAAGCGATCTTGTGCCGGAGGTCGAGATGTATCGGCTCTATTATCGCTTTCTGGAGACAGACGATGAGTACTTTGATTATCCGACGCATGCATCCGGGCAGGGCCGCTGGAAGATTTATGGCCTGAACCTTCCGGAGGATGTACTGCGCAAGGTGTACCGCGAGAATGCCCTTCGACTCTTGCCTGGCCTGAGGTGAAGGGAGGCGAAGACGGATGTGGAACGCTCCGGAGACGCTAGCCGGGGAGGCGGATGAACCTGCGCCTGATGCCGGGTCTTCGGGGTGGGGCGGCCGGGTGCACCAAAGGTGCGGTGCTTCTTTGCCCAATCGCAGCCTATCCCCTATGCGGCGGGCCGCATCCTGCGCTATTGTTCTTCGGAAGAGGGTTTGAGACGCTGGATGGCCCTGGCTTTGCCGCAGAGCGATCGCGTGGAGTGAGAACGATGAAAGCCATACAGATCAGCAAGACCGGCGGGCCGGAGGTGATGGAACTGGTCGATCTGCCCGTGCCCAGACCGGCAGCGGGACAGGTCCTGGTGAAGATTGAAGCCTCCGGCGTGAACTTTATCGACACCTATCTGCGTGAGGGACGGTATCCGGCGGAGCTGCCGTTTATTCCCGGGCAGGAGGCTGCCGGAACAGTGGTGGAGACGGGCGCAGGCGTAAGCGGGTTTGCGGTGGGCGATCGCGTGGCGTGGAATGGATCTCGCGGAACCTACGCCGAGTTCGCCTGTGCCCCAGCGGCGGCGCTATTGAAGATTCCTGCCGGAATGAGCAGCGTGCAGGCGGCCGCCTGCCTGTTGCAGGGGCTGACGGCGCACTATCTGGCCCACGATACGCACGCGATTCAGGCCGGAGAGACGGTGCTGATCCATGCCGGCGCCGGTGGTGTGGGGCTGCTGTTGACGCAGATGGCCAGACGGCGGGGAGGACGGGTGCTGACGACAGTCTCTTCGCAACAGAAGGCGGAACTGTCCCGCGCCGCCGGGGCCGACAAGGTGATTTTGTACACCGTGGAGAGCTTCGTGGAGGAGGTCAGGCGGCAGACGGATGGAGATGGCCTGCCGGTGGTCTATGACTCGGTGGGGAAGACGACCTTTGAGGATTCGCTGCGGTGTTTGCGACCGCGCGGGTTGCTGGTGCTGTTTGGAGCGTCGAGTGGGGCTGTCCCGGCGCTGGATCCGATCCGGCTGATGGCGGGGTCACTCTACCTGACCCGGCCGACGCTGAAGGACTACGTCCGCACCCGCGATGAACTGGAGCGGCGGGCCGAGGATGTCTTTGGCTGGATGGCCGGCGGCGAGCTGAAGGTGCGGGTAGGGGCGACGTACCGGCTGGCAGAGGCGGCGCAGGCGCATATCGATCTTGCTGCACGGAGGACCTCGGGGAAGGTGCTGCTGATGATGTAGAGCCGGGGCGGCGGGTGATCGACGTTGCCCAGAGCCTCCCCTGCGTGATGGCTTACACTGGAGAGAAGCCAGGTTATCTGCCATCGTCTCCGAATCCCGGCCGGGATCGTCGTCCCCTGTGGGGTGCGCCGATTGCGCGGTTGCGGCCCAGGGGCAGCGCGGCCCTGGCTTTGTTCGAGCAACTCGCCTGATGTCTGTGCATTGCTGGCGTCCACAGCAGTGCGTTAACCTTAGTTCTGCTAGCGCAAAGGAATGTTCGGGAAGCGCGGTGAGACTCCGCCACTGCCCCGCAACTGTGATGCGCGCGCCTCGGCCCTACCGCTCGCCCTTGAGCAGCGCCTGGACCAGGTGAGGCCAGCCCAGAGCCGCCCACGGATCGTCCAAAGGACATCGGGAAGGGCGTATCTCTTGAAGTGAAGAGCTGACCTTGAAATCGCGCCAGTCAGGAGACCGGTTCCTCTGTGGTTGTGCCTACCACGCCTCCGTAGGGGGGGCGGAGGAGATGAGTATGCGTTTTTCTGTGGGTCCTACCTGGTTGGGTAACGGACACTTCCAGCGCGCCAGCCTGGCCCGGCGCGCCGCCTTCACACTGCTGACCGTTGCTCTTCTTTCTACCGTCGCGCAGGCTGTGGTGGTTCGCGGACATGTGACGGATGCACTGGGAAAGCCGGTTCCGGGCAGCCTGGTGCGGCTGATACAGGACCACAAGGTGGTCGCCATGGATTATGCGGACGCCAAGGGCGCCTTTGAGATTCGGTACGCCGAGGCGGGACGGTTTACCCTGGTCGGCACGGCAGGGGGCTATCTGCCCGCGGTGGGCATGGAGATCTACGGCGGCGCAACCGATGTGGTGCAGCAGGATGTGGTGTTGTCCTCCAACACCGTGCGCCAGGACGTTACGGTGAGCGCGACCGGGATCCCGACGCCGTTGCCGCAGCTTACCTCCCCGGTGAGCGTGATTCCGCGGGAGGCGTTCTCCATGCAACCCGACCTGATCGACGCGATGCGCCAGGTTCCGGGTGTGTTCATGGTGCAGACCGGGCAGATGGGCGGCGTGACCAGCCTGTTTCTGCGCGGAGGCAGTTCTACGGCGAACATGGTGATGGTGGATGGCACGCCGGCCGATGACGTGGGAGGAACGTTCGACTTTGGAACGGTGAGTTCGGCGGCGGTGGGCAGCGTGACGGTGGTGCGCGGGCCGGATTCGGCGATGTATGGAACCGATGCCGGCGCCGGCGTGATCACGCTGGATACCCCGAAGGGAACCACGGCCGAACCGCTGCTGGACTATGAGGGCGATGCAGGCGATCTGTGGACTTATCGCAACCAGGTTTCGCTGGGCGGGGTGATCCAGGGGCTGGATTACTACACCGCGTTCTCACGCCTGGATACCTCCAACGCGCTGCCGCTGGACGAGTACCACACGGAGACCGAGGCGGCCAACATCGGCTACAACTTTGCGGGCACCACCCAACTACGCTTCACGCTGCGCAACGCGGATTCCGTGCAGGGTGTGCCGGGCGCCTGGGACTTCCAGGGTGTCTCTCAGAGCAACCGGCAGGCCGACCAGGATCTCTTTGCGAGCATGACGGCGGAGAACTGGTACAAGGGCAGGTGGCACAACCTGGTGCGCTACGCGATCGCCCGCAAGCGGGAACAGGAGCAGGAGTTCGCCGCCGGCGGAAACTACCTGACCTACGATCCGGGAGCGTACGGGCCGGGCAACGTGGGCAATGTGGTGACGATTCGCGGAGCCAACGGATACACCGCGACCGGCCAGGTACAGCTCTTTACGGGCAACAACTATGACCAGGACAGCAACCTCGACGAAGTGTACTACCAGTCGGATTACAGCTCTTCGCCGCACATGGTGGGGCTCTTCGGCTTCCGCTATGACAATGAACGGGGCTCGTTCAACGACTACGATCCCAGCTATGACTATGTGGAACACGAGTCCTTGCACCGCCCGAACTTCGAGTTCAACCTGCAGTTCCAGGGCGAGTTCTGGCATCGCCTGTTTTATTCTGCCGGAGGCGCGGTGGAGAAGAACCACCTGTTTGGCATCGCCGGGACGCCGAGGATCGGCCTGACGTATGTTCCCGTACGGCCGGCGCACACCCTGTTTCACGGAACGCGGCTGAGGGCCAACGTGGCGACCGGCGTGCAGGAACCGACGCTGGCCGTCCAGTTTGAAAGCCTCTACACGCAACTGCTGGCGGCGGGGGATACAACCGATATTGCGCTTTATCACATTACGCCGCAGGGGCCCGAGGACTCCCGTACCTATGATGTGGGCGTGGACCAGAGCATCTTTGGCGAGGCGCTGGTGCTGAAGGTGGGTTACTACCACAACATGTTCAACAACCAGTTGGAGGGGGTTGATGCCCAAGCTCTGGACCAGTACTTTGGCTTGAATATCAATCCCGGCGTCGGGCTGTATGAGGCGTATGTGAACTCCCTGGCCTACAGCGCCCAGGGAGCGGAGGCGGAGTTGATATGGCAGCCGCAGCCGCACTTTCTGTTCCGCGCAGGCTACACCTACATGGATGGGAGGGTGCTGCAGTCGTTCTCTTCCGATGCCGTGGCGGCGCTGCAGGGAACACCAACGGAGAACCCGAACCTGCCGGGGATTCCCATCGGCGCCCTGAGCCCCCTTGTGGGGGCGCGTCCGTTCCGCAGAGCGCCGAACTTCGGCTCCTTTAGCGCGGAGTACACACATCGCCGCATGATCGTTGCCCTGGATGGCGCCGTGGCCAGCCGTAGTGACGACTCCACCTTCCTGGAGAATGAGGATCTGAACGGCGGCAATACGCTTCTGCTGCCCAACCGAAACCTGGACTTCGGGTACACCAAGCTGGACATGAACATGAACTTTCAACTGAAGCGGGGGTTCTTTTACTTCGCCCAGTTCGACAACCTGCTCAACGACCAGCATATTGGCCCGATTGGGTACCCGTCGCTGCCGCTTACGTTCCGTACCGGGCTGGAGCTTCGGCTGGGGGGCAAACAGTAGGGTGCCCCGGCAGGCGCCGGGCCGGGAAGAGGACGAGATCTCAAGGAGGGATCTCCGGCGGTGCATAAATGTCACCGGATCAATGCCATTCTCGCCGGCGGAGGGTGACGTCTCCGGCATCTCAATTTTTCATGACGGGTCATCGCATCTTTTTCCCCGGGGTTGGGTTTTCCGGATGGGGGTGCGAAGTGGCGTCTTCTTCCTGCCCCGGCAGGCCAGCCTGCCAGGACCCCGGGTTTTTGGGAGGGGAGACGCAGTTCGATACCGGGGCCCGGCGTTGCACTACAGGAAAGATGCTCTATGGATTAGGATTACCCCGGGGCCCGGTTGCCATCCAGCATCGGAGAATACCGTCTAACTGAGTTGGAGGAAGAGGAAATGTCCAGGAACCTATACAGAAAAGCCTTACCCGTCTTGCTGGCCGGGGTTGCGGTTGTGGCTCCGTCCTTGTATGCCCAGGGAATTCCCAATGAAGCCCTGCTTCCCACCACGGCGACGATAACGGTGGAAGCCAAGACCCTGGTCCCGTTGGATCCAAAGAAGCTTAGGCTTGAAGTGGGACGCGATGTGATTCCGATCCGTTCGGTCAC
This sequence comes from Acidobacteriota bacterium, assembly GCA_021806005.1. Lineage (GTDB taxonomy): Bacteria > Acidobacteriota > Terriglobia > Terriglobales > Acidobacteriaceae > Granulicella. The sequence goes on from JAJZDM010000025.1 coordinate 34,181, forward strand.
GCCCATCCCTCCTCCGGCCACGCAACTGGCGATTCTGATCGACGATGGTCTGCGGGGGTCGTTCGACAACCAACTCTCCGACCTGGCGCAGTTCATCGAGCAACTGCCGCCGGGCGTCCAGGTGCTGCTGGGGTACATGCGCAACGGCATCGTGCTTGGCATGCACACTTTTTCCGCAGATCACCAGGCGGTGGTCGCCTCGATGCGCATTCCGATTGAGATTGCGGGTGTGGATGCGAGCCCGTATTTCACCCTTTCGAACTTCGTGAAGCAGTGGCCGTCGAATTCTCCGGGCCCACGGTTTGTTCTGATGATTACCAACGGGATCGATCCGTACAACGGCTCAACCTCGATCATGAATCAGGACAGCCCCTATGTGCAGTCGGCACAGGATGATGCGCAGCGGGCCGGCGTGGCGGTGTACTCGATCTACTGGGGCCAGAGCTGGCCGCGGCGGGCGTTTGGAAGTCTGAGCGGTCAGAGCTACCTGGCCCAGGTTGGCGATGCCACCGGAGCCGCGTCCTACAACATTGGAACCATCACGCCGCCGGATCTTACGCCTTACCTGAAGCAGTTCAAGCAGGCGGTAGCGAACAGCTACCTGATCCAGTTTGACCTGCCAGCGGAGAAGGTAAAACCGGACACGCTGATTCACATCCGGCTCACGACCAGTCAGCACGGTATCAAGCTGCATGTGCCGAATAATGTGCATCCTGGGGTGAATCTGGACTAAACGGGGCAGGCGTAAAGGACGGGTTGGTCATTTTGAGGTTCGGCTGCAAGCCGGGGCTTCGCCCCTCAGGCTCTTGCGAGGATTCGGGCGCTCTCTCCCGGGGAGGGCGCCGCGGAGTTCCGGAGAGCGGGGGTGGGGAGAACGGCCAGGCCGAACCTTTTTCTTTGTATTTTTGCAGGGTCGCCGGTGGGACCGGGTGATTCCTTAATCTGAAAACTGTACCATGGAGCAGGAACGAGGTGTATGAACGAGGGACGTTGGGTTCTGTTGATTGCGAGTGAGGTGGGTGGGACCGATTCGGTCTCAGACCGCGCGATGGAGCGTTTGGTGGAGGCCATTGCGGCGGAGGGGTATGAGGTGGTGAGGACTTCGACGCCCGAGGATGGGTTGTCGCTGGTCACCTCCGATCCATCGCACAGCGCGATTCTGCTGGACTGGGATCTGGAGGGGGAGAACCAGTTCGATGAGCGCGTCGCATTGAAGATCCTGCGAGCCGTCCGCCGGCGCAACAAGAAGATTCCTATCTTTCTGATCGCCGACCGGACGCTGGTGAGCGAACTGCCGCTGGAGGTGGTCAAGCAGGTGCATGAGTACATCCACCTGTTTGGCGATACGCCGGCGTTCATTGCCAACCGCGTAGACTTTGCGGTGGAGCGGTACCACGAGCAGTTGTTGCCGCCCTACTTCCGGGAGTTGAAGAAGTACACCGACCAGGGAGCCTACTCCTGGGATGCGCCGGGGCACATGGGCGGAGTGGCCTACCTGAAGCATCCGGTGGGCATGGAGTTTCACAAGTTCTTCGGTGAAAATATCATGCGCTCGGACCTGGGCATCTCTACCTCTCCGCTGGGTTCGTGGCTGGATCACCTGGGGCCTCCGGGAGAGAGCGAGCGCAACGCGGCGCGGATCTTTGGCGCAGACTGGACGTTTTATGTGCTGGGGGGATCTTCGGCGTCCAACCAGATTGTGGGCCACGGGGTGATTGCGCAGGACGACATGGTGCTGGCGGATGCGAACTGCCACAAGTCGATCAGCCACTCGCTGACGGTTACGGGCGCACGGCCGGTGTACTTCAAGCCGACGCGCAACGGCTACGGGATGATCGGTCTGGTGCCGCTCAAGCGCTTCAGCCCGGAGAACGTGCAGGCGCTGATCGACCGCAGTCCTTTTACGGCGGGGGCGCGCTCCAGAATGCCGACCTATGCGGTGGTGACCAACTCCACATATGACGGGCTGTGCTACAACGTGAACCGGGTGGTGGAGGAGCTCTCCAAGAGCGTGCCGCGGGTGCACTTTGATGAGGCGTGGTACGCCTATGCGAAGTTCCACGAGATCTATCGGGGGCGCTATGCGATGGGTGTGCAGGACGAGATGCCGAACCGGCCGGTGATCTTCTCGACGCAGTCCACGCACAAGATGCTGGCGGCGTTCTCGATGGCCTCCATGGTGCATGTGAAGCTGAGCTCGCGGGCGCCGCTGGATTACGACCAGTTCAACGAAGCGTTCATGATGCACGGCAGCACCTCACCCTTCTATCCGCTGATTGCGTCGATTGACGTGGCGGCGGCGATGATGGATGATCCGGCGGGTCCGACGCTGATGAGCGAGACGCTGCAGGACGCCATCAGCTTCCGCAAGGCGATGTCGTCGATTGCGCACCGGCTGCGCAAGGCTGAGCAGGGGTGGTTCTTCCGTCTCTACCAGCCGGAGTACGTCTTTGATCCGCTGGATGGGAAGACGTATCTGCTGGAGGAGGCGGCCGATGGGCTACTGACCAACCAATCCAGCGCGTGGACGCTGAAGCCGGGAGAGGAGTGGCACGGTTACCAGGACGAGGATATCGCCGACGACTACTGCATGCTGGATCCCACCAAGGTGACGATTCTTGCGCCCGGAGTGAATGCTCAGGGGGTCTTTGCCGACTGGGGGATTCCAGCCGCGATTCTGACCGAGTTTCTGGATGGCCGGCGAGTGGAGATTGCGCGGACGGGAGACTACACCGTGCTGGTGCTGTTCTCCGTGGGCACCAGCAAAGGCAAGTGGGGCGCGCTGCTGGAGAACCTCTTCGAGTTCAAGCGACTCTACGACAGCGAGGCGCCGCTGGAAGAGGCGCTGCCGGAGCTGGTGATGAAGTATCCGGCGCGTTACCGCAACGTGACGCTGAAGGAGCTGAGCGACGAGATGCACTCGGTGATGCAGCAACTGAATCTCCCGGTGCTGGTGAATGCAGCCGCCGACGAGGACTTTGATCCGGTGCTGACGCCGGCCCAGACCTACCAGAAGCTGCTGCGCGGTGAGACCGAGAAGGTGCGTTTTGCCGAGATGGCCGGCAGGATCGCCGCGGTGATGCTGGTGCCGTATCCGCCGGGCATTCCGATGTCGATGCCGGGCGAGCGGCTGGGCAGCGCAGAGAGCCCGGTGATCAAGCTGATTCTGGCCATGGAGGAGTTTGGCAAGCGGTTTCCCGGGTTTGAGCGCGAGACGCACGGCATCGAGGTGGATGAGAACGGAGATTACTGGATGCGCGCGGTGATCGAGACGGGGAGCGTGCGAAGGAATGGCCGCAAGCAGAAGGGGCCGAGTTCGGCGCCTCCGGTGAAGCGGCGCAAGAAGAGCCTGCCCGGCGATGATGGTCCGCCAGGTCCGGGCACGCCCATCCGGATCTCACCCGAGCGGTAGCCGCTCCAGAGTGGGCTGAGCGGGTCCGACGGCAGGAGTTGGGCTTCGCCCTGTGGACTGCGCCGGGGCGAAGGTATTTCTCCCTGATGCCGGGCTGCTGCAAGGAGAGGCTGCATGGAGATCGATCTTGCGACCGTGGAGGCTCCGGGAGAGGCGGTTCGCGCGCAGGTCTGCGTGATCGGAGCGGGGATCGCCGGGCTGGCGCTGGCGCGAAGGCTGGCACTGAGCGGTGTGGATGTGGTGGTGCTGGAGGCCGGTGGACTTTGTCTTGAGGCCGGCGGGCAGGCGATCTTCGCCGCTGCCGAGCTGCGGGGGCATTTGAATGTAGGCACCATCGAGGGACGCTTCCGGGTCTTTGGCGGCTCGTCGCTGCGCTGGGGCGGCCAGGTGCTCTCTCTGGGCGGCGGGACGGCCTGGCCGGTGGGTGCTCAGGAGTTGGCCCCCTATGCGAGCGAGGCGGAGGGCCTGCTGGAGGTGGGGGAGCTTCCGTTTGATGCGGCTGGGTTCTTCGCGGCGATTGGGAGGTCTGAACCGCGGCTGCTGAGCGGGCTGCGCGAGGTGGACGCGAGGGTCTCCAAGTGGATGGCCTTTCCGAGGCGGAATCTGGCTGCTTCACTGGGCAGGGACGTGGTGGAGCGTGCCCGGGTATACCTGCACGCGCAGGTGGTGGAGCTGCGACTGGGTTCGGGAGCCGGGCGCGGAGGCGCCCTGGCAGGTGACCGGGGCCGGGTTGGGGTGGTGGTGGTGAAGACGCCGGCGGGAGCGCTGGTGCGGTTTGAGGCCCTGGAGGTGGTACTGGCGGCCGGTACGGTGGAGACGGCGCGGCTACTGCTGGCGTCGCGCTCTGTGGCTGAAGAGGGGGTTGGCAATGCGCACGGCCAGGTGGGGAGAAACTTCCATGATCATCTGACGCTGACGGCAGCCACGCTGACCGGCGAGGCGCGGGCGCGGGTGGCGGCAGAGCTGAGGCCCTGGGTGTTCTTTGCCGGGGTGAGCGATATGCGGGGTGGAACGCTGCACAGCATGAAGCTGGAAGCGTCGCGGGAGCTACGGGAGCGGCTGGATCTGAATCCAATTCTGGCTCATATTGCGATTGAGGAGCCGGAGGGATCGGGGATTGCGGTGGTGCGGGAGATGCTGACCTCGGTGCAGCGGGGTGAGGCCGGCCGGGCACTGACCGCGTATGCGCTGAAGATCCCCGGGGCGATGCTGGACGGCGCCCGGCTGGTGCTGGGAGCGAAGCTGCAAAATCGGAGGTTTCTCTCCAGGAAAGCGGTGTTATCGCTGCAGTTCAACCTGGCGCAGGATGCTCCGTCCGCCTCCCGGATCACGCTGGGACGCGAGCTGGATCCGTTTGGCGTGCCGCAGGCGGTGGTGGACTGGCGGGTGAGCGGGCACGAGATGGACTCGATACGGCGCTATGCGGCGCATCTTCGGGAGCAGTTTGAGGTGATGGGGCTCGCGGGCGTGCAGTGGGCCAGGGGCGTGTTGGACGGAGATGTGCCGATGGACGGCCTTGAAGATGCCCGCCACGCCATGGGAGGCGCCTGCATGGGGGACGATCCGCGCAGCAGCGTGGTGGATGGAGAGATGCGGGTGCACGGGGTGGAGAATCTGTCCATTGCCAGCGCAGCGACGTTTCCGGATGGAAGTCCGCAATTGCCCACACTGACGATGATGGCTCTGGCGCTGCGGCTGGCGGAGAGGATCCAGACGCGGCTTGCCGGGTGAGAGTTGCGGCG
>JAJZDM010000026.1 GCA_021806005.1 Acidobacteriota bacterium
ACCTTTCCCCGAGGCCTGCGCTGATCTTCGCCGATCTGCCCGGATACGGCTACGCCAAGATCTCGCGTTCCATCTCCTCCGAGTGGCCCAGCTTTATTGAGCCCTATCTTGGCGAGCGTCCGCAGCTCGCACTCTGCCTCTGTCTGGTGGACACCAACATCCCTCCTCAGCCGAGCGATACCCTGCTCATCCACGCCCTGCGCACCATGCAACGCCCGCATCTGGTTGTGGGCACCAAGTCTGACCGCCTCAGCGGCAACCAGCTTGCCAAGTCACTCTCGGCGCTGTGCAAGGCGCATGAGGTGGATCGCGTTCTGCCCGTCTCGTCCAAGACTCCGGGCGGCGTCAAAGCCCTGTGGCCGGAGATCCTGAGCGTGATTCAGGAGACGTAGTTCAGTAATAAATCGCCGGAGCGTTACAACCAGACCCGCTTCGCAGCCTGGCCCGGTTCTCAATCTGTCCCGACCGCAGCAGGCAGACCGGCTGCGGTCCGCTCTGCCTGCGTCAGCCACATCACCCGCGCTCCGCCTGGAGCGGATCGCTGGTAGCGTGCAATCCGCTGAACCCATGCGCGCCGCACCTTGTCCCCCTCCGGCAACATGGCCAGAAGCCGGGCATCCACCTCTCGCAATCCGGCCGCCGTCGCCGCGGCCAACTCCACTTCTGACCATCCACGCTGGTCCAGCCATCGCTGCAGCCCTTCGCTGGGCTGCACCGCGTCAGCACTACCCTCCAGTTCCAGCACCTCCCTGCCCAGGCCCTCCGCTGGATCTTCCACCCCCCGGAAGACCACCTGCATATCCGGCAGCACACCGCGCTCCCGCAGTTCCGCCACCGCGGGAGCCACCTCGCCCTCCGACACCACGCTCAGCGGGCGCCCCTTCCGAATCTCATTCTTCAGCACCCGCAGCGCCTCATTCAGGGTATTCACTACAAAGTCCACGCCGCCCTGGCGAAAGACCGCCTTCACCACCGCTGCGTCCGGGTCCAGAAGCAGCGCGGTTGCACCGGCGATACTCACGGCTGCAGGCAGACCGGTTGCCGAGACCGCTGCGCCGCAGGCGAGGACCATCCGCCCGGCCCAGATCTCGCGCCGCGCCATCAACTCCCCGTAGATCCGCAACGTCTGCCGCTGCATCTCCTCAGTTCTCACCTGCACCTGTCCCTCCCCCATTCCAGACACCAAGGGGCCCTGCAACCTTTGGCGTTGCAGGGCCCCGGTGGTCTTCACCGCCTTCGTTCCAGAGGTTTCGCAGGCGTTACTCTCCGTAGTACTCCAGACCGAGATGGGTGATGAGATCCTCACCCATGATGTGGCGCAAGGTGTTCTTCAACTTCATCTGCTGGATGAACAGATCGTGCTCCGGATAGACTCCCGGAGCACTGTCCGGATCCTTGAAGTAGAAGCTCAGCCACTCCTGGATTCCCAGTCCGCGCAGCGCCGGGGTGCGTGCCGCCAGATCCATGAACAGGCAGAGATCCAAGGCCAGAGGAGCGGCCAGAATCGAGTCGCGGCAGAGGAAGTCGACCTTGATCTGCATCGGGTAACCGAGCCATCCGAAGATGTCGATGTTGTCCCATCCCTCTTTGTTGTCCCCACGCGGCGGGTAGTAGTTGATCCGCACCTTGTGGAAGACGTCGCCGTACAACTCCGGATTCTTCTCCGGCTGGAAGATATAGTCCAGCACGCCAAGCTTGGAGACCTCTTTGGTCTTGAAGTTGTCCGGATCGTCCAGCACCTCACCGTCCCGGTTGCCCAGGATGTTGGTGGAGTACCATCCGCTGACGCCCAGTTGCCGCGCCTTGAAGCCGGGCGCCAACACCGTCTTGAGGAAGGTCTGGCCGGTCTTGAAGTCCTTGCCGCAGATGGGCGCATTCATCTTCTTGGAAAGCTCTTGCAGCGCGGGAATATCCACCGTAAGGTTCGGTGCCCCGTTGGCGAACGGAATCCCCTCTTTCAGCGCAGCCCATGCATAGAGCATCGAGGGCGAGATGTCCGGATCGTCCGCCACCAGGCCCTTTTCAAACGCCTCCAGGGTCTGGTGCACCGGCTTGGGCTCGATGTAGATCTCCGTCGAACCGCACCAGATCATGACCTGGCGGTCGGTCCTGGTCTTGAATTCAGCGATCTCATTCCGGATCTGGCTGGCCAGGTCACACTTGTTCTTGCCCACCTTCTGCACCTTGGGCGTCAGGCGCTTCACCCAGCGCTGATCGAAGGCCGCCGGCATCGGCTCGATGCTTTGCAGGAACTCCTTCATGCTGTCCAGTTGTTCGCGATCCAGCACCCCGGCTGTCCTGGCAGCATCGTACAGGTTGCCGCCAAAGATGTCCCAACCGGTAAAGACCAGGTCGTCCAGTTGCGCCAGAGGCGCCCAATCCTTGATCAGCGGGGTACGATTCTCCGTGCGCTTGCCCAGCCGGATCGTTCCCATCTGCGTGGTCGATCCGAATGGCTTGGCAAAGCCTCTCCGAACTGCCTCAACCCCGGCGATGAGCGTGGTGGCTACTGCGCCCATTCCGGGAATCATGATTCCAAGTTTTCCAGTTGCCGGCTTGATGCTGGCCGCATCCGGCGTACCGCCGTTGGGGATAGACATTGCGTTACAAACCCTTCCTGAAGTGCAAAGTTCCGTTCCTGCAACCCCTCCGCACATGAGTTTGGGGAGTTGGCGATCGAGACCTCTTTCCCGGAATAACGCACAGCCCCGGGGCTTCCAAGGAGCAAGAAACACCTCTCTGGGTGGGGGACGACCGCGCCAGCTCACCCTCTCCATACGAGAAGCTGCTCTAGCGTCGAGCGGACATACCAGTATCTCTCTTTGCCAAACCGAGTTGCAAATAGCCGCAAGTCTTCTCGTATCATCGAAGCTGAGGAACCATACGAATTGCGCCCCCATCTGGCTACCCTGGTTGATGATCTCCGCCGCAACGGAGCGCAGAAAGCTGTTGTGCGCTACCGCGGAGTTCGCCGCCACGCTACCACCTACGCAGAACTGGCCAGCCTCGCCGGTCGCTTCTCCGCGGAACTGGCACAACGAGGCATCTTACCCGGCGAGCGTGTGGTTCTTTGGGGTGAAAACTCCGCAGAGTGGGTTGCAGCCTTCTTTGGCTGCCTGCTGCGCGGCGTCCTGGCGGTTCCACTGGACGCCGCCGGATCACCGGAGTTTGCCACTCGGGTGATCGCCGACGTCGCCCCCCGACTGATCCTGGCGGATGCGGCGCGGCTGCGATGGCTTGGCGATACCTCCTCGCTGCTCCCGCTGGAGGATCTCGCTGCCCATCTCCCCGCCGAACCCCTGTTCAGCGTTGACCCGACCGTTCAACTCGACGCTCCCTTCCAGATCGTCTTCACCTCTGGAACCACGGCCGCGCCCAAAGGGATCGTCCATACCCACCGCAACATCCTGGCCAGCCTCGATCCCATCGAGCGCGAGATGCAAAAGTACCTCCGCTACGAGCGGATCTTTCACCCGCTGCGATTCCTCCACACCCTTCCGCTCAGCCACGTCTTTGGACAGTTCATGGGCCTCTGGACACCTCCTTTGCTGGGCGCCGAAGTCCACTTTGACTCTCAGCTTGAACCGGCACGGATGCTCGACCGCATCCGCCTGAGCCGCATCTCGGTGCTGCTCGCCGTGCCTCGCTCCCTCGACCTGCTCCGCACACATCTGAAGATCGTCTTCCCTGACCTCGAGGCTCAGCTCGAGTCCTCCGCCAGCCTGCCCATCTACAGGCGAATGCTCCGCTTCCGGCGCGTGCACCGCTTTACCGGCTGGAAGTTCTGGGCGCTGATCTCGGGCGGAGCGGCGCTCCCCCAGGATCTTGAACTCTTCTGGGGCAGGCTCGGGTATGCAGTGATCCAGGGCTACGGCATGACGGAAACCGCCGCGCTGGTCACCCTAAACCATCCGTTCCACGTGGGCCGGGGAACTCTGGGCAAGCCACTACCCGGCCGCGAGGTGCAGATCAGCCCCGAGGGCGAGATTCTGGTGCGCGGCGATGTCGTGGCCGGCTCTGCCTGGGTTCAGGGACGCATCCAGCCGCGCTCCTCGGATTGGCTGGCCACCGGCGATCTGGCTACCCGGGAGGACTCCGGCGAACTTCGCTTCGCAGGCCGTCGCAGCGATGTCATCGTCACCTCCGCTGGGCTTAACATCTATCCTGCCGATCTAGAGGCTGCGCTGCTTCAACAGCCGGGCGTGCGCTCGGCAGCGGTGGTTCGGTACGAGGGCCCCAACGGTCCGGAACCGGTGGCGGTGCTGCTGGCCGACTTCGATGCGTCGCAACTTCGCCAGACGCTCCAGCAGGCCAATCGCCAGCTCGCCGGCTTCCAGCAGATGCACCACGTTCTGCGTTGGCCTGAACCCAGCTTCCCCTTCACCTCCACGGGCAAGTTGTTACGCCGCTCCTTAGCGGAGTGGGCCAGCGCGCGGATCTCCGCCAGCGCAGATCGACCCGCGCCCATCCAGGGTGATGTTCTGCTGGAGATGATCGTCTCGATCAGCGGGGACCCGCCCGTGGTGACAGGCGACGCAGCCCGCATCTCCGAGGATCTGCACCTGGACAGTCTGGGCCGGGTACAGCTTCAGTCCTTGCTGGAGCAGCGCTTCGGCGTCCAGTTGGAAGACGAACAGATCGCCCGGGCCACCACACTCGGAGACCTTCGTTCGCTTGCCGGTACCCATGCACCTCCGCCTCTGCAGCACTCCGTCCAGGTCGCAGACCGGACTGCGGCTCCAGGCATGACCTTGGATGTAATACCGGCGGCAGCCACCCCCGCTACCAATCCAACCGCGCCGTCCGCCACCGCATCTGGCGCGAAAACGCCGGTGGCCTCGTCCGTCACTCTGCCCCACCGCTATCCGCGCTGGACATGGCTTTGGCCCGTCAACGCGCTCCGCGTCGCCTTCCTGGAGGCCGTCGTGCGTCCGCTGGTGTGGCTGTTGGCCGCTCCCCGGGTGGAGCGCGCCGGCGCAGCCTCCGGCCAGTCCCGGCAACCACTGCTGATCGTAGCCAACCACATCACAGCCTACGATGTGCCTTTGGTGTTGTATGCTCTACCCGCGCACCTGCGGCGCCGCGTGGCGTGCACCATGGCGGCGGAGTTGTTGATGGACCTCCGCCGTGGCCGCAACGCTCCCAGCGCTCTGCTCAAGCCGCTGCTGCCCATCGCTTACTGGCTCATCACGGCTCTCTTCAACGTGTTTCCCCTGCCGCGCATGGGAGGCTTCCGGCGCAGCTTTGAGCACGCCGGTCAGGCGCTGGACCATGGCTACTCGGTGATTCTCTTTCCCGAGGGCCAGCGCTCCGCTGATGCAACCCTGCTGCCCTTCCGCTCCGGTATCGGCCTGCTCACCCAGGAGTCCGAGGCCGCCGTCCTTCCTGTAGCCCTGGTGGGAATCGACAAGATCCTGCAGAGCGACGGGCGCTGGTTTCACTCCGGGCGCATCACCGTGCGCGTCGGAGAGCCCATCGCCTACGATCCGCAGAGCACACCCGAACAGACAACCCGCAAGCTGCGTGCAGCCATCGCGCAACTATCCGGCTCTGGCGAGTCATCTTGCTGACGGTGGAGGCCGGGCCTCCCATCACATCTGCAAGAGAAGGCTAATCGATCTGTAGCCGCTCGCGATTCTTCCAGTGAGTCCAGAGGAAGTACACCAGGCCGATCACCAGCACAGCCTCCACGCCATGGTGGAAGCGGTCAAAGAAGGCCTTGAAGCGCGGGTCACTGTTCCACCTGGCTCCCAGCCGCAGCCCGATGTAAGCCAGCGCATAGCACCATGGAAACGAGCCGATGAAGGTGTAGATGTGGAAACGCACCTGATTCATTCGCGCCACCCCGGCGGGGAAGGCAATGAACGTACGGACGATGGGAAGCATACGGCCCAGCAGCACCGTAATCGATCCATAGTGATTGAAGAATCGATCCGCCATGTCCAGGTCGCGCCGGCTCAGCAGCAGGTAGCGGCCGTATCGCTCCACCATGGGCCGCCCTCCCCACGCTCCCACCCAATAGGCCGGTATGGATCCGAGGTTGGAGGCCAGTGACCCCACCGTCGCCAGCAGGATCAGTTCCATCTGGGTGTGCGCCAGCGCATAACCGGCCAGCGGCATAATCACCTCGGACGGAATCGGAATGCAGGCGGCCTGGATGGCCATCAGCACGATCACCATGGTGTAACCGCCACTGCTGATCAGGGCAACAAGAAGGGCGATGAGTTTTGCGGACATGAGCCTTCAGTATACGAGACGACACTGAGCGCAGCTTGAAGCTGCAGCGTCACGACCTACGCATCGCGACCGGCCGTGTCCAACCCTCCAAACTCTGTGACTGAACCTGTCTTCGCTGGCATGGACCGGCGATGGCTCAGGCTTCCCAGGCCCTTGAATTTGTTAGCATGGAGTCATGTCTGAAGCCGTAACCTCCCACCCGACTGCGACCCACACTGCACCTGCGCACCCCCAGAGCAGCCCCTCTGGATCTCCCTCCGCCCACGGCGGCCCGCCGGTAAAGCGCCAGGTCGTCTGCTTCAGCTTTTACAAGGTGATGCCGGAGTGGCGCCGTCTGCCGCGCGAAGAAAAGGCCGTTCACAAGCAGGCCTTTGCCGACGTGCTCGCCCGCTGGAACAAGCCCGGTGAGTTCCTCTCCCTCACCTACTCGACCATGGGAACCCGTGGCGATGTGGACATGTGCGTCTGGACCATCGGTTATGCTGTGGATGAACTGAACCGCATGCGGGCTGAACTGATGGCGACCCCCCTGGGTGGTTATCTGACCACACCGCACAACTTCCTCGCCATGACCAAGCGATCCCAGTACAGCATTGACCGTGAGGATGAAAGCGAAGGAGAAGGACGTGGAGCCATCCGTCCTGGCGGACAGAAGTACAACTTCATCTACCCGTTCTGGAAGACCCGTCCCTGGTATCTGCTTTCCGCTGCCGAGCGCAAGCGGCTGATGGACGAGCACATCCGCATCGGGCTGCTCTATCCCCGCGTCAAGCTGAATACCACCTACTCCTTTGGCCTGGACGACCAGGAGTTTGTGGTGGCCTTTGAGACCAACTTCCCGGAAGACTTTCTGGATCTGGTCCAGCAGTTGCGTGAGACTGAGATCAGCATGTACACCCTCAAGGACTTTCCCATCTTCAGCTGCGTGCGGCTGAAGCCAATGGAGATGCTGGACCGTCTGGGCTGAAGCATCGTTCCCGCAGGGGAAGTTCATCGCATGCCAAGAGAGAGCAAAGCCGCTGGAGCGAACCGGCCGTTGAAGCCTTCCAACAAGGCTGCGCGGCCGGCCAAAGGCGCGCGCACCAGGCCGGATTCCAGATCCTCAGAGCGGGTTACCTCCATCCTCGAGACGCTGGCTAAGACCTATCCAAACGCCGTCTGTGCGCTGCGCCACCGTAACGCCTTTGAGCTCACCATTGCCACCATCCTCTCCGCGCAGACCACCGATGTGGGCGTGAACAAAGTCACCCCGGAACTCTTTCGGATGTATTCCACCCCCCGGAAGCTTGCTGAGGCGCCGCTGCCGGAACTGGAGCGAATCATCCGCACCACAGGCTTCTACCGCGCCAAAGCGAAGAACATCCAGGGTGCGGCCCGGGTCCTGCAGGAGAGCTTCGGCGGAAAGGTGCCACAGACGATCGAGGAACTGATGAAGCTGCCAGGTGTAGCCCGCAAGACAGCCAACGTCGTGCTCGGAAGCTGGTATGGAATCGCCGCCGGCATCGTGGTGGATACCCACGTTGGAAGGCTCTCCCGCCGCCTGGATCTCACCCGGGAGAGCGATCCGGTCAAGGTGGAGCGCGACCTGGAGAAGGTCATTCCCATGGATCACTGGATCCAGCTCAGCCATGAGTTGATCCATCACGGCCGGCAGATCTGCATCGCGCGCAAGCCGCGCTGTGCGGAGTGCCCCCTGGAACCTCTCTGCAACGCTGCGGACAAGACCTGGAGTTCGCACTGACGGAGGCTCTCCGCCTGCCCCCAACGGGCAAGCCAGTTCGTTTCTCGCCAGGTTCGATAAGCAGAGGCCAACCAGGGTCCGTCAAAGCATCTTCGGCAGCGCTGACGCTGCGGAGCGCCGGGCATCCCGGTCCGCCGCTCCTTTGACGACGACTGACAACGACACTCTGCAGCCCGCGCTGTCCGAACCCGCTCAATAACGTCTATGTTGGTCGGCGGAGGAATAGACGTTGGTCGGTGTCGGTTTGATGGGGTTGAACTGGCTGGCCAACTCTGGAGTCGAGTGCAGATCGGCGGGATTCACATCCTTTGCCTTGGCCACCTCAACGCCAAATACATAACTGGGGCCAAACATATTGCTGGTAAAGATCACCATCTTCTCATCCGGCGTGATGTGAACATTGGGCTCCAGACGATAGTTGTGGCGGGCCATGTTGACCAGGTGCTCAGCGTTGAAGATGCCGGGCTGCCAAAACTCTTTTTCGTTGATCGCTCCATCCAACGGAATCATGTGTGCGTGAAATAACTCGATCCACTCGCCGTCCTTCGCATGCGCCACCTGCCCCGGATCGCCTCCGTCGCCCACAAAGAAACTGCGATCGGTGGTCGCGTTGAAGTGGATGGACCAGTCATCCCTCGTCATGTGATAGGCGACGCGCTGGCCTTTGAGCAGGTCATACCCGGCCAGATAAAAGACCTGGCCTTTGGGATACTGCCAGTCATACCAGAGCGTCTCGCCGTCCGGACCCCAGAACTCATGGCCGGCGATCTCCATCGCCATGGTTCGCTTGTGCATCAGCGTGTTGTGCGTGGCATCCGTGTGGATGGTCCAGATGCGGTCTACCTTTTGCCACATGCCTTCATGGCAGTACATCAGCAACTGCGGGTCAGCGGGCGAAAAGAGCAGATGGTTGATCCAGTCAGTGGAGTGCAGCAGGACTGTCTTCTTACCGTTATCCGGGCCAGGACGGAGATCTACCGTATATAGCTCAAGCGGTATACGCGCCGCCAGACGGCGTTCCATCATCTCTCCCTTGGCCTGACGTGCGGTGAGGCCGCCGCCGACCTGCGGGCGCTGCGCCCCGGGACCGAAACCGGGCTTCGTCCCAGGGTCGGCTCCAACCTCCATGGTGCCCGCGCCCAGCGTCTCATCCGCGTTGACCGTGATGATGCTCTCACCCGGCGCCAACGTCAGAAGACGCGTCACCTTGCCGCTGTACATATCCGCCTTATAAAGAACATTCACCTGGGCAACAGGATCGTACTTCGTAAAAAATACGCTCGGCGTCTTGTGCCCAGCCACGATGGGGTGCACCCCGGATCGGAGGCGCGCCATCGGACGGCTCCCTCCCTCGACGCGCAGCGGAGGGTTGGGCACCAGCAACCGGCTCTTCAGCGTCGTCAGATCCAGGACATGGATGCCATCCGGAGCCATGTACTCCATCAGCCTCCCATCCGGACTGAATGGGTTCACATTGAAGTAGCTCGCCCCGGATCCCGGCTCATCGCTCAACCGAAAGATGCGATGTCCGGTGTCCTTGTCCACCCAGGTTCTGGGCAGGTCCTGTGACGGTCGAGGAAGGCTCGTCGAAGCGCTCCTGGTTTCGGTCAGAGAAGCGGGTGTCTGACCGTTGGCGCCCCATACGATCCAAAGGGAGACGCAGACCAGAGGGGATACTTTCCAGTTGAGCAATTTCAAAAGAGAAATACCTTCCATATTGGGATTTTAGCCTGAGCAATTGACGTTCAACTGCTTCGGCTTGGTCGGGCGGCACGCAGAATTTCTGTGGAAAACTCGTCTCTGATTGCGAGGAGGCGGAAACGTGACGGTACAGACCATGGCCATACAAGAACATTTGCCTGCAGCACGCGTTCATCATCCTTGGCCCGCAGGTCCTGACAGAGCAACCTGCATGCCATCCTCGCGGATGCGGGGAGTTCTCCACCGTCTTGTCTCAGGATGTTACAAATCGTCGACACCCAGCCAACGCTGTTAGCCAGAAGATACTCCGCAGGCCAGGAAGCAAGAAGATGTGCCCTCAGGTTGCCTAAGAGTTGCTGCTGGCCCGAAAAGAAACCCATCGTTCGCTGTGACCGTTCCACAGACAAAGAAACAAATACACGAGCAACCGCCGCGTCTTGATCACGAGCTTTATTGGTAGCATACGGAGAGGGTGCCACGAGAGACGGATGCAGCGGCAACGGGTGCGCTGTTCTATGCGGCAATACCTTATCAAGGTTAAAGGCTCAGGCGCTCCACCGGCAGAAGCAGGAAGATACCCCGCCTTCAACCAGAACCATCACGAGTTTTAGACCTGCTTGCATCCAGCCTTTTACGGTGAGGTTGCAATCGAGATGAGTTTCCGGTGGAAACCAGCCGCAGGAAACCAATTTCTAAGGAGACCCAGAAGATATGAAGTTTCGGACGCGCCCGCTCGCGGGCCTCGCCATCGCACTCTCAGGTCTGTTCGCCTGCACCGGCCACGCGCAGAGTAACACCCCTGGAGGAGATGCTCCGCTGCCGACGCAAAGTGTCGGCGGACAGACGGAGGCGCAGCCCGTCCAGAATACGACTGACCCTTCCGATACCCAGCCCATCTGTGGCGTGCTGCACATCGCCCGATGCCTGGAAGATCTCGGATCCGACGAGAAGGGCGTATTCACCAGCCCCTTTCGAATTCAGCTTAAGGACGCCTATTGGTTGCTGCCGCTTGGAGCTGCGACAGGACTGGCCATTGCCTACGACGCGGAGGCATCCAAAACTCTCGGAGTGGATCCCAATCGAACCCGGATCGCCGACGACATCGCCAACTTCGGCTCTTACTACGCCACCGGTGCGGAGGGCGGAGGAGTCTACTTTCTGGGCCTGGCACGGAAGGATCCAAAGCTCGCTGAGACGGGACGCCTTGGCGTAGAGGCCATCCTGGCCGCTGGAACCATGACCGCAGTGATCAAGATGACCACTAACCGGCAACGGCCGCTGCAGGGAAATCAACAGGGAGATTTCTGGGCGGATGGAACGCAGCATTGGGAGTTTGACTCATCGTTCCCCTCCGACCATGCAACCTCCAGCATGGCCCTGGCTCGTGTCTTTGCCGGTGAGTACCCGCATTGGTACGTCGCCGTTCCAGCCTATGGCTTTGCCGAAACCATCAGCATCTCTCGTCTGCTTGCCAATCAGCACTTTCCGTCAGACGTCATCGTCGGCCAGGCCATCGGCTTTCTTACCGGCGGCTATGTTCTTCACCATCACGCCCTCTATTGCTGCGGGCGGCGGAGATCTTTACCCAGCCGGATTCTGAGCTCGGTTCACCCCATTGCAAACGCGCGGGCACAAGCGGTCGGCGTGGCCATGCAGATCCCCCTCGGCCAGTAAATCCCTCCGGATACGACCTTGAGCTGACCGACTCTTTCCATCTGCAGAAGTGCGCGTACTAACTGAGACGGAGACACTCGATAAGTGCGGCCAGCGCGGCAGGCTGGTTGCGGCGGCTCGGATAGTACAGGAAGTAACCCGGAAAGGATGGACACCAATCCTTCAGGATCTGGATCAGGCGACCCTTCGCGATCAACTCCTGAAGGCTCTCTTCCATCGCAGTTCCGATTCCCATCCCATCGAGAACCGCCTGGATGACGAACTCCGGATCATCGAAGGATGCAGGCCCCTGGGGGCTGACCGTCAGCGATTTGCGGCCCTTCTCAAACTCCCAGCGATAGAGTCCTCTGGAAAAGCGAAAACCGATGCAGGAGTGATTCTTCAGGTCCTGCGGGTGTCTCGGAATGCCATTTGACTCGAAGTACTTCGGGGATCCGACGACGGCCAGGCGAAGCTCATGGGTTACCCGGACCGCGATCATCTCCCGCTGGATGAACTCTCCCAGTTGCACGCCTGCATCGTACTCCCCCGCGATCAGGTCCACGGGGTCATTGGAAGAGGTTACCTCCAGCACAATCTCCGGGTAACGGCGGACAAAATCGGCCAGCCTGGGCAGGAGCACCATCTTGGTCGCCGTTCGGGGGATGATGAGCCGTATCCGACCCGAGGGAGTCTCTCTCTGCTGCCGGGTGTCTGCAAGAGCCTGTTCGATTCGCTCCAGAGCCGGAGCCAGTTCCCGGAGCAGCGACAAGCCAGAGGATGTCGGCGCGACGCTCCGCGTCGTTCGTGCGAGCAACTGAAGCCCAAGCCTCTTCTCCAGCCCTCGCATGGAGTGGCTGAGTGCAGACTGAGATATCCCCAGACGAGCCGCGGCGCGCGTAAAGCTGCGCTCTTCGGCCACGATGGCAAATGCAGACAGATCGCCAAGATCATTTCTCATGATTCATGCATTTTAGTCATAACCCTATGAACAAAACACTATCTAGTCTCATAGACCAGACATCCTTAGACTAAAGTTGCTGGAACAAGGCAATATCTGTTCGGGAGGAATCATGGAAAAGCGCACACTGGGAAAGAGCGGGCTGGAGGTCTCTGCACTTGGGCTGGGCTGCATGGGCTTGAGCTTTGGCCTCGGTCCTGCCACAGAGAGGTCAGAAGCGATCAAACTCATCCGCGCCGCGGTGGAACGCGGCGTCACCTTCTTTGACACGGCAGAGGTCTACGGCCCATATCTCAATGAAGAGGTCGTGGGTGAAGCTCTGGCGCCGTATCGCAAGGACGTTGTCATTGCCACCAAGTTCGGATTCCAGGCAGACCCGGACAACGACAACCGGTGGTCAGCGACCAACAGCCGCCCTGAGCACATCAAGCAGGTGGTCGAAGGCTCGCTCAAACGGCTCAGGACCGATGTTATCGACCTTCTCTATCAACATCGCGTCGACAAGAACACCCCCATTGAAGACACTGCCGGCGCCGTCAAGGATCTTATCCAGCAGGGCAAGGTAAGGCACTTCGGCCTCTCAGAGGCAGGTGCGCGTACCATCCGCCGTGCACACGCGGTGCAACCCGTTACCGCCCTGCAGAGTGAGTACTCGCTCTTCTGGCGGGAGCCGGAACAGTCTGTGATGCCCACGCTGGAAGAGCTTGGCATCGGCTTTGTGCCCTTTAGTCCGCTCGGCAAAGGCTTCCTCACTGGAACCATCAATGCTTCAACGAAGTTCGACAGCACCGACTTTCGTGCGATCGTGCCACGTTTCAGCGAGGAGAATCGCAGGGCCAATCAGACGCTGGTGGAGGTCATCGCCAGGTTTGCAGAGCAGAAGCGAGCTACTCCTGCACAGATTGCTCTGGCATGGTTACTTGCCGGTAAACCATGGATCGTTCCGATTCCTGGCACCACCAAGCTCTCGCGGTTGGAGGAGAATCTGGGCGGTGCGGCCATTCACCTCTCCACTGACGATGTGCGCGCACTCGAAGAGGCTTCCTCTGCGATACCCATCCAGGGCGAACGTTACCCAGCGACCCACGCAAGGCTGATCGACCGCTGACGCAAGCAAGTTGGGCGTATTCCGGGAAGATAGCGCAGATGTTCCAGTGCGCCGGAGCGTCCAACAACAGCGGATCATGGCCTGAGATGGCTGGGATGCGTACCTCCATGCGATCGAAGAACAGCCGATTGAAGGCGCATCCCTAACCAAATTCGATCCCGCGATATCGCCGCGACGATTAACCCTCGACACAGATCCATAAGCGACTTGCGGCAGTCGGGACTGAGCAATCGCGGAGCGGCCTGTTTGGAACGTGACTGCCTCCTCATCGCCTGCGTGCAGTCAGCGCGGCGCCACGTCCCGGCCCACCATCAGCGTCCGGGTGAGACCAACTCTGTTTCATCGCACTCGATGGGTCGCAGCCCGTCCCACTCCTCGGAACCGAGTCTCTTGAAGATATCCCTGGGGGAGATGCTGCCCTTCAAGTGCAACGGCTCGCGAGAGGTGCGCACGGTACTCAGCACGGAGTCGTAAGCGGTGATAGCTGCGCTCAACAGAACGTCCGACAGCAGCACCATCCGGTAGCCAAAGTCGCGCACGGCAGGGAGCGAAAGCAGCGGACTCTTTCCGCCCAGCAGGACGTTCAAGACACACGGCCCGTGAACGCGCCGCGGAACCTGCTCCAACTCTGCCATCGATTCCGGCGCCTCCACCAGGGCCAGATCTGCACCGACCGCAAGAGCTTCATTGGCGCGCCACACCGCCTCTTCAAAGCCCAGCACAGCGTTGGAGTCGGTACGCGCGATGATGATAAAGTCTTCATTCTGCCTGGCCTTGACCGCAGCCCGAATCTTGCTGACAAACGCCTTCCGCGGAATCACCTGCTTGCCATCCAGGTGCCCGCATTTCTTGGGAAACACCTGATCTTCGATATGGATCCCCGCGGCGCCGCTGCGCTCGAACTCACGCACGGTACGAGTCATATTCAGTTCATTCCCGTAGCCTGTATCGGCATCTGCAATGACGGGAATGCCCGTCGCGGCCGACATTGCGGCCGCATTGGCCACCATCTCGGACATGGTAGCCAACCCGTAGTCCGGCAACCCCAGCCTGCTTGCAGAGGTTCCCATTCCGGTCATGTAGATGGCCGAAAAACCAGCCAGTTCCGCTGCCTTTGCTGAAAGACAGTCATAAGCTCCGGGCGCTACGATGAAGTCACCCGCCTGGAGTTGGCTACGAAGCCCGCTGCTAGAATTCATCATCAAATCTCCTTGGTGTTCAGTAGAAGTGCGGTCCCATCCAGACCTTCGAAGCGATGCACGGACCGTGCGCCGGGCTGCGCCGGAAGTTCGCGCGATGCCCGATTCTTCAACCGCAATCGTCCTCATATCGTCACTCGGGGGAGATGCGAATTGATGGACTTGCGGACGCCACTCCTCCTTTCAGGTGGAAAGACGATGGGACTTGAGAAAAGTTACAGCTTGCGCGACATAAAATTTCACTATCGCTGGTCGACCAATTTGTTCTGCTGAAGATGAACACAGATTCATCGTTTTAATTCCTGGCAGCATCGGATGCTGCGGATTCCTGATCTATCTCAATCCATTGAACAGATCTTTCACGCACCAGCGATGATGCCACAACCTGCATGCCGCGCGCTTCTTCTCTCACGACTGCTGCGTCGTCCATTGTCGTTGTGCAATACGTAGACCCTAACGTAAATCGATCTTACTGCTCGTTACGGAGTTTTACACCTGCCACTCAGGCTTTATCCAATCGAAGATGAACAGCAATTCATCTTCGGCCCTTTGTAACTGTACCTATCACAGGGGCCTGCCCCATCTCATGCAATCGAAGCCATCTTCCATTCGCCGGCAGCGACCCAGTCGGATGACATCACCTGCATGCGACGTGGCTACTCAAATCTGTTGTATCGCGCGCGCTTGGGCTGCGAGACGTGCGTGGTCATGTTGAACGAGCTTACTACCGTGAAAGATCCTGCATGCTCCAAGCGTGTTCTACGCTCATCCAGATGCGGCATGCGTGTCCTTGCAGTTGTTATTCCGGCACACGGCCCCATCAACCCGAAGCACCCATCTCCCAGAGCCAGTTCTCAAAAGAATAGGGGATGCGGTCAGACGACCGCATCCCCATTTCAGTTTCAGAATCTATTTTTTGCCGATGTTGATGGAGACGATGTACTCCCGCGGCGCACCTGGGTCTGCCAGTGTGTATCCGCCAAAGCTCGTGCCGAAGTAACCACCGCTGGTAATGTAGGCCGTGGGGTTGTACTCCCGGTTCAGCAGGTTCTCCACGCCCAGTGACAACTGCAGCGGGATCCCGCGGCCTCTCTCCATGTGGAAGATCTGCCCGACGCTGCCCAGCGTGCCATCCATGTTGAAGTTCACAACACCGTAGCCCGGCATGGTCTGCTCGGTCGGCGCTGCCGTCAGGTTGCTGAAGAGATATCTCTGGCCCACGTACTGCCACCAAAGCCCAGGGGTCAACTTCATATTCCTGTTGGCGGACTCCCAGGACGACGTCAATCCGAGGTTTGTACTGTAGCGTGGCGTGTTGGAGATCGGGTAACTGCCGTAGTTCAACGCGGAGCCACTGGGAATATAGGACAGGAAATAGTCGTGCTGGATGATGCCGTTGCCGTGCACCTGCAGGAGTCGTCCTGGCGACTCATCAAAGTTGAAGGAGACGCCGTTATAGACACTTGAAGCCAACGCAATCGTCGCCGGTGTGCTCTGCTGCGCCACCTGCGTCACAACGTTCACATTGCTCAGCTTGTCGTGGAAGTACGTTGCGTCCAGCGAACAGGTGCCGAGGAAGGCAAACGGGCATCTGGTCGCCAGAAATCCAAACTCGCGGTTGTCGCTCTTCACCGCCTTGAGAAGACCGATGTTCACACCCTTGGTCGCCTGATTGGCGCCAAAGGCTGAGTCGGTCGGGTTCTCATACGTCACAGCGTAGTTGCCATGCAGCGTGAACCACTTCAGCACGCGGAACTGCGCACCCACGGACGGGGACTGTTGCGAGAAGTTCTTGCTCGCGTCCGGTGCCTGCTCCGGATCGTTACTCGGCAGACCCAGCGGAAACTTGGTGAGCCCGGTGTTGAAGTACTGCGTGCGGAAGAGCTGCTCGGCGACGCCAGGAGTGATCATCAGACGTTGATGAAACAGGTCTATGCGATCCTGCAGGAACAGGAATCCGTAGTCGTTGTAGAGATGGTCTGCGTTGAAGAATGCAGGCACCTCCTTCGACGTTCCCTGCGCTGGATTGAACAGCGCCACGGGATTCTGATACTCCTGATGAATCCAGTAGCCACCCACCGTAAACAGATTATGCGAGGCCTGAATATCAGCCGATGACTGCGAACCGACGGCATTCGACTCAGGATCATACCACTCGTGCCCAACCGTGTAATTCGGTCCGTAATAGTTGACCACCCTGTTATGCAGGCGATACCCATGCCGGTACCACTCCGAGTTATGCATCGTAATCCGCGGCGAGAGTTGGACCTCCAACTTGGTATACACAATGTCGCTCTGGGTCTTGATCTGTTTGAACCAGGTATCCTCGGCGAGCGAAGAGTAGAAACCACTGGTCTGCTCGCTGTAATACACCGCATTGGCGGGTACGGCTGTTCCTGGCTGCGAATCCGGCCCATATAACCCTGTGGTTGTCACTGCGTCGCCATAATTATTGTTATAGGCAGGAGTAATGGGGGTAATCGGAAGAAAGTTTGGACGAAACTCCGTATTTCTCCCATGGTAGTAACCAATGCTAAAGCTTCCGCGGTCAAAGAACCGCTCTACCTTGGCCAGAGATGCATAGCCGGAGGAGGGCGCTGTGAAACCAGGAATCCCGGTCGTTCCTACACGAAAGGTATCGTTTGAGGCGTAGCCAAAGGCCAGCAATCCAGACCATCCCTTGTAGTTACCGCTGCGCGCCACAAAGTGCTCAATATACGTGTTGTAACTCCCGATGCTCACGCCGGCTTTAATATCCGGTCCAGGTGAGCTTTTGGGCTGGAATGGAAGATAGTCTACCGTCCCGCCGATGCTGTCAAACCAACGGTTGGAGGGAGCACCCGGACCATAGGTCACATCGATATTCGAGATCATATCCATGATCGGAATCTGGGTTGTCTGCCATTGTCCGTTGTTGGAGATCAGGTTGTTCATCGGAATCCCGTCAAATAGAAAGGTGACGCCGTTACGCAGCACGTCGCCGTTTACGCTCGACCATCCTGCCTTGATGCCGCGCACCACCACCTCGCTGCGCGCCGTCGGCGCCACGCCGCCGTATCCGTACACGTAGATGCCCGGCGCGGCGGTAAGCGCCTGTGCGGCGCTGCCAAAGGGTCCGGAGACACCTTCAATCTCCGCGTTGGAGATCGTCGCCTCGGTCACGGATGTCTCTGGAGATGCCTCCGCCGTCACCGTCACCGATTCGTCCTTGGAAGCGATCACCATCGCCAGGTGAACAGGAAGCGTCTGCCCGGCGGCCAGATTGATTCCGTTCCTCGTAAGCACATCAAAACCGTTCAGGTCTGACGTCACGACGTAGCTACCAGGAGCAAGGTTGGAAGCTATAAATGCACCGCTCGCATCGCTCGTCACCGTAGTTACCGCTCTTGTGTCCAGATTGATGATCGATACGGTTGCGCCGCCCAACGGCGTGCCCGATACCGAAGTCACCGTTCCCTGCAGAGTTGCCATACTCTGCGCATGCAGCATCCCTACCCCCAGCAGCAGGAAGATGGCACAAAGCCATCCCTGACCCATCCAACGTCGCATCCGGTTACCTCAGAAGAATGAAAATCGACGCGCAGGACGGAAGTTATTTCTTGTCATTATCTCCGGCGCGCCCACTCTGAAGGTAGGGTTCATAAATTACAACCAGTTAACTAGCTGATAAAAACAATCAACATGCGATGACAATCCATTAATCCAAGAGGATATCTTCCGTGGGTATCGATCTTCTGACTTCCAGGCAATCGAACTCGCGCATCGAATATGAAATCATCGTCACCTCCAGCTAGTACGCTCCTCCGCTGACGTGGGGGTCGCCAGAAGGAATGGAACCTCCCTGAATTCAAAACATGGTTCAGGAATCCACCCCGGAGAGTGTCTCGATGAGCGGATCAGGAGGCCGTTATCGGTCTCGATGGAGATGTGGGTAGACGTCGGGTACGCTTTGTTCTGCTCCACCTGGACCAGGCCACGCGTTGTTTGCGCGCGTCAGAAACACGGGAGACAAACAGCGACCGTCTCTTGAGATTGTGAGTTCCGGATTATTCCTGTGGGTTGGCCATTATGGCGTAACCGGTTCCCACTGGCCGGAGTCTGCGGAGCGGAAGATGGCTTCGATGACGGCCATATTGGCGACGGAGTCCTCAAGCGGGACAGGAAGCTCGGTATTGTCAAAGACAGCGCGGGCGAACGCGTCGCCTTGCAGCGTGTACTGGTCGACGGTGGAAAAGGTCTCGGTGGTAATGCCGCCGTAGGTGAGATCGCCCGTGGCGTCCAGAAACAGGCGCGTGGGGCGGTCGTTGGGCGCGTTGAAGGGGACCTCGATCTCAATACGGCCGTGAGCACCGAAGAAGTGTACGCGTTGGTACGGGATCATCTGCGTGCTACAGGTGAAGATGGCCTGGCCGGAGGGAAACTCCAGAATGGCCGAGGCCAGCCGGTCCGTGTGCATCCCGGGGTCGCGTTCCAGGAGCGCAACCACTCTTTGCGGCTCCTGCCCAAAGCCAATGCGCGCGGACTGGATGCAGTAACAGCCGATGTCGTAGATACCGCCGCCGCCCGTGTCGGTGCGGTTACGGATATTGGAGGAATCGGCGTTGAAGTAGCTGAAGTGTGCGTTGACGGCACGCAAAGGGCCGATGCGGCCCTCGCGGACAAGTTCACGCATCCGCTGCCACTGCGGGGCGCTGCGGATCATGAAGGCCTCGGAGATCCGGACACCCGTGCGGGCGCAAACGTCGAGCAGCGTCCTGGCCTCAGCGACGGTCAGGCTAATGGGCTTCTCACACAACACATGCTTGCCGGCTTCGGCTGCCTTCACCGTTAGTGGAACGTGCAGGTGATTGGGCAGCGGGTTGTAGACAGCGTCGATGTCGGGATCGGCGAGAAGTTCTTCGTAAGAACCATATGCCTTGGGAATGCCCAGCTTGCTGGCTGCTTCCTGCGCCCTGGTCAGATCGCGGGAGGCGATGGCGGCCACGGTGGTGAACTCGCCCCGCTGCATGGCGGGGATGACCTTCCTGATGCCGATGTTGGCCGTGCTGAGAACGCCGAAGCGAAGTTTTCTGGACATAGAGGCATCATACCGCTCCGCGCGCCAGGACAGCGGTCCGTCGCGCAGAAGGCCCTGGCGGTCAGCCATGGGCTCTCTCCGTCTTCATGAGAACCAACCAGGTCACAAGCGCCTGATGAAATACGAAGATCCAGGGGCTCGCGATGCCAACCTGCATTCGACTATCTCTACCGTGGACGCTGGGGCCATTGAGCGCTCACCATCTTTTCGATGAAAAGCCCCATATAAACGGCGCCGGCACTGTATTGCCCAACGTAAGCACCACGGCCCGCCCCGCCTGGAGTGTCTGGCTGAGCTCAGATGCTGTAACTCTTCTCTCTCCGGGTGAACTCAGGAACTCCAACTCCAATCGAGCCTCCCATGGCGAGCACACAAGACAGGATGTCCAAAACAGCGAAAGCATGGCCACCGCCATGCTTCCTGCACTCCTTTGCGCAGAACAGTCCTTGGCTCGGTCGAACCGGGTAAGAGTTGGGAGCGGGTCCGAGAATACAGCCCTCCCCCGACGAGGAGGGCTTCAAGGCACACAACGGGACTGATGCAATCTTTCAATGCACCATAAAGCCCGTTCTCTGTCTGGCCTTCCGCGACAGGATGAGCGCCAGGCCGAGAAGTCCGGTACCGAGCAGCAATAACGATGTCGGTTCCGGAGTCACGGACATCTCCAGTACGGCGGGAGCGCCGTTGGACTCGACGTAGACCAGGGTGAAGGGATTGTCGTTCATAGGCACCCCGGCTGTTGAAGTCGTCTGACTCTGGGGCCCTGGCATTGAGATCACGGGAAGGCCGTTGACGTACAGGCTTGACCCATCGTCCGAAGAGAGCGACACCATCTCTCCAGCAGATCCATCGATCATCCCCGTAATCTTCATGTAGGTATTGGTCGCGGAACCTGTCTCGCCAGACGTACTCATGATCAGGCCCATCAGGGTGTTCACGCTATCGCCCGTAACCGCTGTGAGGTCGTTGGAATAGTTCGTGTTGCCGTTGCTGTTGAGGAAATCCCCGAACGTGTTGCTGCCTAACTGTCCGTTGTCGTTGACAAAGTCCAACGGCCCGGTGTACGTGTAGGTTCCAATTGGATTGATGGTTGGCATGTTAGCCAAGGTCGCAGAATCTGTGACTCCGCTGCTATAGGTTCCATTCCAGATGGTCACGTCCAACGTACCAAAGCTGTAGCTATCGGCTCTTGCTTTGGGCGCCGCGATCAGAATGACTGCCGCTGAAGCAACAACTGTCAAAAAGCGAACTGATTTCATGAGACACTCTCCGTTTCCATCTCACATACCGTGCCAGTTGGTACCCCGGAGAAGCGTGCAAAGGAGCTTTCCTTCTACCTCAGCAGGCGAACCTGCTTGGGACCCGTCGATAGGGGAGAACACCCATGGAAGCCGAGGCATTGCCTTACCTCTACACGGAAGATGAAACAGCCAAGTACGGGTCTGTTGATGAAGGCTGCACTCCAGTGGCCAAGACTATCGGATTGATAACAAACACGTTATCATCTTGCCTTGCCGGCAAGATGCAAGAAGTTGCGTTCCGGAATTGAAATGATGTTCCCATGCGGGCCATCCCCCCTCGGCAGCCCGTTGCGGATAGACATTAAAGCCAACAGAATCTTGAAGGTAGTTCCGGCAAGACCTGCGAATCTGTTCCCTATCGCTCTTTCCGTGTGGGCAAGTCCCACGAAGCTGGCACTTTCATCGACCCGACTGGCAAGCCTGCGGAAAACTCTCAGGATTGGGAAAGCGCCCCTCAAGATCGCTGCTCTGGACTACACCCGGACGGAAGACCGTTCAGCGCAACCTTCTGGCAGACGCGCTGGTCCGACATTTCACCCGATCCATCGCACTCGACAAGCTGGCTGCTATGCAGCCCACAATCTCCTCCCTGGGGCGAGTGGCCTTCGGCGGTTCACTGGCAGCCAGGAATCATGGATGCTGCGGTGAACATGTTAGACGGGGTGTTTGCCGGATCACTGCCGGAACCGAGGTGAATCCGTCGGAGAATGGTTGGGGTAGCGTGCCCTTGCGTTAGTCCCCGTAGGGTCCCCGCTCTTCAGAAGATCGCTCAAGCTTCCTGCAAGCTATTGATTTGTTTGGCGTCCCCGACGGGATTCGAACCCGTGTTACCGCCGTGAAAGCGGGTTCAGGGCCAGATTGCAGCGCTTGGCCGTGTGTGGCAAGATTCGGAAGTCATCCATGCTGGCGCGGAGTTTCGCCATTTTCTCCGGTTGCAGGGTTTGCGTCCGGGTGCGAGGTTCGGAGGCCAATTTGTCACGTTAGCGTCACGCTGTTTTGGGATGTCTGAATTGTCGGGGGGTCCGGTTGCTATCCGCTTGTTATCCGCTCGTCCCTTCCTCGCCCGCGCGTATTGCTGGGCAAACGCTCGCGCGCCCATCCCCGGCAACGCACGCGCACCCACGCGCACTCCTTTCGTACTTCCCTGATCTCCCGTACCGCGGGGCTGCAACTCCGGGCTCTGGCGGGAACCTAAAATTATCAGCATAAATATAACATTGATGGTATAATTAATTCATGGCTTACGAAGTGGAAGCCTCGGACGAGTTCAAAGACTGGTATGAGCCGCTTTCGGAAGCCGAGCAGAACAGCATCGAGCGTGTGGTGCTGATGCTGGCAGAGGCTGGACCGGCACTTGGATTTCCATACAGCACTGGAATTCAAAGCTCGAAATTCAGCCACATGAGAGAGCTGCGTATTCAGCACGACGGGCGGCCTTATCGCGTCCTCTACGCTTTAGACCCCAACCGGGCGGCCTTGCTGCTGCTCGGCGGAGATAAGACGGGAGATAGCCGCTGGTACGAAAAGATGGTTCCGAAGGCTGATGCCATCTACGAAGAGCATCTGAAAGCCCTCGAAGAAGAGCAGCGCAAGACCACCAAGAAACGCTCCCGGTAATGCCGGGACCATAACGCCGGAGTACCGTGCCATGTCTACGAATTGGAATGACCTGAAGCATAAATCTTCGCCGGAAGTTCGCGCCGGGTTGAAGCGCGAGGCCCATGCAGAGCTTGCACGGATCGGCTTTCACAAGCTCCGCCGGGCGCGCCAGCAGACACAGATGGCCGTAGCCGAAAAGCTCAAGATCGCCCAGGGCGCTGTTTCCCGCATGGAGAAACAGTCAGACTTCCTGCTCAGTACGCTGCGCGAGTATGTCGGTGCGCTCGGCGGCCAACTGGAACTGCGGGCCGTATTTCCGGAGGGGGATTTTGTTATTGAGACGCTTGCACAACAGCCTGTCGCGGTAAAGAAGCGGCTGGTTAGTGCCCGCCGCGCAAGCGCAAGATAGCAGCCACGTCCAAGCCTGGCAAAACAGAGATTCCAGCAGCTTGAGGGAAAACGCCAATGAGGAAGCCGACCAAGTACGCCAGCGTTTGGGATGCGATTGCCGACACTCCCGCCGAAGCCGCCAACCTGAAGGCGCGCGCTGACCTGATGCGCCAGATTACCGCAATCGTGAAGGAGAGCGGCTGGACGCAAGCCGATGCCGCCCGGCGGTGCGGCATTACGCAGCCGCGCATGAACGATCTTCTGCGGGGCCGCATCTCCCGTTTCTCGCTGGACGCGCTGGTGAATATTGCCACGTCCATTGGCCGCCGGGTCCAGGTGGACATTGTGGCCGCTTAACCCCGCAGTGGTCTACACTTGAGGCACCCATCACAATTCACGGCCCTCCGCGCGTACTGTCCCCGAAGTTGCTCTTCCCGACCCCGTCGGCTAAATGTCCACAATCACCCGCCTGACGGTCAGATCCGCGCAAACTGTCCCGCTGGCCTCGATAGCCTGCCGCGCTTTTCCATACGCGCGATCAGTGAGATACTTCAGGGTCTCCAGTTGAATCCGTTCATCGTCCGAATTGGCGAGCGTGACCCATTTTGAATTTGCATTGATTTCCGCGAGTAGAACTTCAGCAGATTCCCTCGGTAGCCTCTTGGCTATGCCCTTGATCGTGCTCGGCTTCCTTCCCGCCCCGGGGCGTTTTCCACCTTTTCCGGCCATTGATCAGGCCCCCTTTCTCTTCGCAATTCAATCCTTCGACGAATCGGGCGTCGCATCACCAGACTGGCAGTGTCCTCATCGATGCACTGCATACCGCACGTCTGACACTCATAATCGCCAACGTTGTTGTTCCGGTAGAGCGCGTAGCTCGCACAGCACGGGCAGTGACGAAACGTCGTCACCCGCTTGCCATGCACAAGCCGGACCGCCAGACCGTGCGGCTGTATTGGCTGGCGGCAGGCCGAGGCAGTCAAAGGACGATGCGCGGCCTCACGGTGGCAGGCTGCCCGGTCTGGCTCCGGCTCCATAACGCACACGGCGCGAAGCGCGTTCAAGGCTCTCTCGACGACGGCGCTTTGTTCCATCATCGCCTATATCTCCCTTTCTCCCGAAACATCCGAAACAATGCAGTATTCATGCGGGTTTCAGTGTGTTTTCGCTCCCGAAACAGGCGAGCTGTGTTTCGGATGGAAAATATGCGTTTTGCCCAATGTTTATGCGGGTCGTTTCGGATGTTTCTTTTCCAGGGCCGGATAGGGGAAGGTAGCGGGAATAAGCCGCCTCGAAGTCCGCAAGCAAGTACCCTTTGCCCGTCCCGCTTCCAACCCGCACCTGGCGCGGTTCAATCCCAAACGGTCGCAGCATTCCGGCCAGTCTCTTCGGTGACAGCTTATGTTCCGGCTCGGCCCAATCGCCTTCCGGCAATTTCACCAGCGCATCTATCAGGGATGCCGTTGTCATATTCTGGTGCCCGAGCATCCATACCTTCCGCACATCCTCCAGCAAGGTGAGCGCAAGGGAATCGTCCAGATCATCGGCGGCCTTAGCCCCACAGAGCGCAAGTGCGCATTTTCTCAATTCCTCAACCCGCTCCGGCAACGCCACGGCGCAGACGGCAAAGATCGGCATCCACAAGTCCGCTTCCCGGTCTGCGAGAAACCCAAGATCACCCATGCCTGCGTATGTCTCGCGCACTGCATCTATGCTGGATTCCGCCAATGCCGCGATGGAGTCGCGGATGGGCTGCGCTTCGGCAGGCGTCCTTGCGAACAGGAACCGCTCGACAAACTGGGATGCAGTCTTGCGCTGCATAGGGATGCAGATGCACCGATCCGCCAGTGTGTCTGGCAATCGCCCGATGGCCGCAAATGCCTTGGGACCATAAACCGGAAAATGCTCCACGCTCCAGTCCGGCGGGACGCAGCGCGGCACAGTTGCGCCCTTCCGGTGTCCGGCATTGAGGATGGAGAGAATTGCCTGCGCGCTCTCCGACGGCTTGCTGTTTCTCAGTGCCTCCACTTCGTCCAGAAGCAGGGTAGGAGAGTCCTTCATCATGCGAAAGATGGATGCCGGACTCGCTGACGTAATCCGCTGCGGATTCGCGCAGAGCAATTCCAGAATCTCCAGCACGCGCGTCTTGCCGCATCCTTTGGCCGGTGAAAGAAGCGCGATATAAGGGAAGGCTCCAAACGCATTCGGGATGTGCGTTGCAATGGCCCACAGCGCCAGCGGCAGGTATGCCGCATCCGGCAGGATGCAGAATCGCCGGACAAACTCTTCAGCGGCTCTGACCGGGCTTTGCGCTTCAGCGAACACTGGTTGTGCGCTCATCGCGTCATGCCTCCCGAACGTTGCGGCTTGTTCTCTGGAAAAGCATCGGGCGCGGCAAACTGCTCCCCGCCATGCAGCGGGCATCCCGGCTGGCAGCAAACCCACTTGCCCTCAACCGGGCGCAGAGCGGCTTCGCACGCCCCGCAATGCGGAACAGACGCGCTCACGGTTGTCTCTCCACTCTTGGCCGGGTATTCTCGGCAATCACCCGCCGAATCTCAGCAATGGGAATTAGCAGCTTTGCGCCTAGCTTCACGCTGGCAATCTTGCCGCTGTATGCGTCTCGTCTCCAGCTCCATCTTGAGCGCCCGGTCATAATCTCCGCGCCCTGTACGCTCACGTATTCCGTTTCAACCATTGCAACCACCGCCATAAACAGCACCTCCGTTCCCAATAAATCGTCCGATATTTTGTGCTTGCAAACACAGTAAAGTGGTGCAGTATATATATGTAAAATGCATCAGGTTATGGCAAGCGCTTCCAAGCATCGGCAATTAAGCAAAGGAGAAACACTGAGCCCCATTTCCGGGCTGGCGCGTAGGACCGTCGAGAGTCCGCTGATACCCGGATTCAGAAAAGAACCACGGCCCCTGCTCTCTTTCATCCTGAGAGTGCTCGATGGCAAGCACGCGCAAATGGTCCGGCAGCATCTGGAAGCTTTTTTGCGTTTCGATTTTCAAATCAGCACGCCGGAGAGAGATGTAATTCAAAGGCGATTGGCCGATGATCCCGCACTTATTTCTAACGCGGTAGACGGCATGATTGCCGGTATGCGGGAAATGGCCGATATGTGGATTGACTCCGGCAAAAGTCTACTGAACCCGGAGGCGGATACCCCGGCGGATCGCAACGTGGAAGATGTTCAGCCGGGGCGCGAATATTCTCTGGCGCTTTTGATTTATCGCGCTCTATTACGGGCCGAGCCGGCCTACAAAGAACTGTATCGGGATGGGTCGCAAAAGATCATCGAGCACTTTCCGCGTTTTGATCCGCAACAATTCTTGGAATTAGATGAAATGCTCAAAGCGCACGGACGGAAATGGGCAGCATTCTATTTCTCTCGGCTTCTGGATTCCCGCGACTCGCTCTCCCTTTCCCGGTGCGATCATTGCAAGTCCTATTTTGCCTATGAGCGCGCGCGGCTTCGCAAGGTGAAGCATGGAGTTTTCTGTCCAAAGTGCAAAGGAACGGGCTCTGTGAAACGCACAGAGGCGAGCCGGAAAGCTCGACTGGATACGGCTACTAGAGCGTGGATCGAATATGGGGGAAAACCGCATCGCTTAAATCAGCGGGAATGGGTTGCAGGCGAAGTGAACAAATCCCACGGAACCTCGTTTGGAGCCCGATGGGTTTCTCAACACCTCAAAGAGATTCAAGAGCGCGTGGAGGCGCAACGCAATGCCAAAGGCTAGGAAATGGGATGGAGTCTATCAGCGCCCAGACTTGCCATTCTGGTGGTGTTCCTACACAGATGCCAGCGGCAAGCGCGCGCGTCGCAAGCTGGCCGGAGCGCACACCCGAACTCAGGCTGTTGCGATGCTGGAAGCGATCCGCACGCAAGAGGACAAGGCGCGCATTCTCGGAATCCGGCCCGCCACTGAAATCACCTTGTCCGACCTGTTCGACCGATACAAGAAACACCAAAAGGCGCGGATACGTCCAACCACGTTCGCGCGCCTAGGCGGAATTCTGGACACGCTCAAGGCCGGCCTGCCGGAGCAAGCGAAGGCCATTACCAAGCGCACCATTGCCGAGTACATCGACAAGCGCGCCGAATCCGTGAAACCCGGAACCGTCTGCAAGGAAATGAGTGTTCTCAAGCATTGCCTCAAGCTGGCCGTGGAATGGGGCGAGTTGAATCAAAACCCGGCGGCTGGTGCACGGCTCCCAAAACTCCCACCCGGCAAGACGCGCTATCTCACTCCAGGCGAACTGAGGGCGGCTCTCGAACTGGCCCCCGATTGGCTCCGCGCTCCGATGGCCTTTGCAGCCTGCACCGGGGTTCGACGTGGCGAGATGCTGGCTCTCAAGTGGGCGGATGTGGACGTGAAGAATCGGCGGCTCTACTTGCGCGAAACCAAAAACGGCGCGCTGCGAATCCTGCCCATCCCTGAATCGGCTCTGGTGGTGCTCCGCTCATTGCCCCAGGGAGACCCGGGCGATGCCGTGTTTGCCGGAGTGGACGCGGCCCATCTGTCCGTCTACTGCAAGCGGGTTCTCTCGCGCATCGGCGCGCCAGACGCCAACTTTCACACCTTGCGCCACACGGCGGCATCGTGGATGGTCCAGCAAGGCGTAGACCTGTACGCCGTGGGCCAGATTCTCGGCCACAAGACTCCGCGCATGACCCAAAGGTATGCTCACCTATCCCCGGACTACATGGCGGGCGCTGTGGGCAAGCTGGACGGCATCATGGGCGGGATGCTGCCGGCCCCGTGCGCGCCGGAAGTGGGTAGGTAGCTAGGCAGTGCAGGCAACCTGATAGGCGGGCATTCCTCTCCGTCGGCTCGCGGAGCGTCAGGGTTTCTTCGCCGTTGCATGTGTGGGAGCCTTCCCAGGGCTGGAGAAGTCCTGGAACGGAAGGGCAACTGGCGATCTCGTAGGAACAAGCTCATCCTGCTCCATCCGGCCTGCCAGCGTCCAACCCTTCCCGAAAAGCTTGTCCGAGGCAGTGTTGATTTTTTTGCAGCGGTCGGACATGGGTAGAACGGGGGAATTGACTATGACCACGGATGGCGGAGAAAAGCGGATTTTCAAAGTTTCGTCGGTGCAGCCGTCGCCCGAGCGCCCCGTAGCTAGAATCCCGCTGCTGTCCCAACTGGCAGCCTTGAACTCGTCAATGACCCCATCAATCCAAACTTGTTCTACCTGGCCGCCGCCTATGCTATCAATTACAAGGCACTCGTTATTGCGGACCGAGCATAGAATCGTCGCTACTTCCGCATCATCTTGGGGCTCGTCCTTGGAATCACCGACGGGCACGAACCGTCCTTGAATCCAGAACAAGGTTTTGGATTCAAGTCTGAGGTTATCCAAGTAAGCGGCCCTGAATCCACCCTTCGCTCTCCGCTGGAGGTGGCCGCCCGGGGCTGAACACTCCTTCTTAGTGCCCCATTTGCACTTTCGTTCGGCGTTTGCGCGAGACCTATGGCGAAGCACGGAGCCAGCAAGAGCGGAAGGGCAGCAATGCAGGTTTTCATGACCCGATTCTCCCACCCGCCAGCGAGCAGCGTAAAGGCGGAAAGATAACCGGATAGCTCGCAAAATGTCACGATAGCGTCACGCTCGGAGCAAGCGCAAGGCTGGGCGTTGGCTAAATATTTGAATCTATTGGCGTCCCCGACGGGATTCGAACCCGTGTTACCGCCGTGAAAGGGCGATGTCCTAACCACTGGACGACGGGGACGCTCCATCTATCCTGAAACGATAGACTCTTCTAACGCTAACAACACGGGCGGTGTGTGTCAAAGATTGCGAGCGTTCCCGGCACACTTGCATTCGCGCCCGGCATCAGATCTCAAAGCGGATCGCTCTGCGAGGCTCGCTTCCCCGTCAACGATCCGTACCCCTGCCGGATCCTGCGCCGCACCTCAGCGTACTGCAGCAGGATGAAGTTGTCCGTCATGCCCGCGATGTAATCCGCCACCACCCGGGCCAGACCCTCCGTCCGCACATCCTCTTCGTAAGACTCCGGCAACTCTTCCGGGAACTCCACCCAGAAGTCAAACATCTCGCGAATCACCTCTTCAGCCTTCTCATGTTCCAGTTCCAGCGCCGGGCAGGTGTAGAGCGTGTCATACAGATAGCGCTTCTCCTGCAGACGCAGCGCCTCGGCTGCGGAAGAGAGAATCGCTACGCGATGATCCAACTCACGGATATCCTGCAGCGATCTGGCCCCCGCCCGCTCCACATTCTCTGCCGTGGTGTGGATCAGATCCAGAATCAGCGTCTTTTGCATAGCCTGCAGCGCATCGTGGAAGACGTACTTCTCCTCCCCCTCCGGATGGGCGCGCTCGACGATCAGATAACTCTGTCTCAAGATCTCCACATGCTCCCGGATGTGCCCGATCTCCAGCAGGCCGGACTCCACGCCATCGTCCAGATCCGCCGTCAGATAGGCGATCTCATCGGCCAGATCGATCAGTTGGGCCTCGATCGGCGGCTTCTGGCCCAGGAAGTACTCGGCCAGCCCGGGATGCCCCTGGAGCGTGTAATCGCGCGAATGCTTGATGATCCCTTCGCGTGTTCCCAGGGTAAGATTCAGTCCGCGGTGGCCGGCATATCGCTGTTCAAACCGTTCCACGATGCGCAACGCATGCAGATTGTGATCAAAGCGCAGTCCATGCTGCTTCAAACACGCATCCAGAGCGCGCTCCCCTGCGTGACCAAACGGAGGATGACCGATATCATGCACCAGCGCCAGCGCCTCAGCCAGATCCACATTCAGGTTCAGCGCCCTGGCCACCTGGCGCGCCACCTGGGTGACCTCAATCGTATGGGTCAGGCGGCTGCGAAAGTGGTCCGAGGCCCGACTGGTAAACACCTGTGTCTTGCCGGCCAGACGCCGAAAGGCTCGCGCCTGCACGATGCGATCCCGATCGCGATCAAAGGCCGTTCTGTCATCGCTGAAGGGAGCCGGAAACGCGCGCGCGGACAAGGCGCGCTCGTCTTTTCCAAAGACACCGCAGGCATGTAAATTGTGGACCATTCTGCTACAAGTGTAGCGCGAGCGATGCTGCTCACCCCGGCAGCACCGCTCTCACTTGGCCGGCTCCGAACCCAGATGCGCCAGGCGAATCCGAGCACTCTCCAGATCGCGGCGCACCATCGCCACATCCGCCGGATCGACGTCCGGCCCCAGCGAAGTTCCAAACTCCTGCAGCGACCTCTGCCAGGCATCGATGGCCTGCTGCAATTTGCCGTTCTTGGCTTCAATCACACCCAAGTGCGCCAGCACCGTCGGGTCATCCGGCATGCGTTGCGCCGCCCGACTCTCATAGCTCTCGGCTAGCGCATACATGCCCTGCTTGTAGTACGCCCAGGCCAGTGAGTCCAGAAACGCGTAGTTTTGCGGGTCAGAGGCCACAGCCTTCTTCAGCATGGCCACCGCCTGATCCAGCTTGATCCCGCGATCCGCATACATATAACCCAGATCGTTCTCGATGGATGCATTGTCCGGAGAGATCGCCAGACCTTTGAGGAAGTCCGCCTCCGCCTCATCGTAAGACTTTTCGCGCAACTCGGCATCGCCGCGGAAGTAATACAGAATCACCTTGTCATCGGGTTTGGTCGCCAGCGCCGCCGCCTGGTCGAATGCGTTCGATGCATCCTTCCAGCGTTTGGCCCGCACATACATCTCCGCCAGATCGTAGTACACATCACGATCATCCGGCGTCCCCGTCAACTGGGCGCGCGCCAGTTTCACCGCCTCCGCCAGCTTACCCGCATCGGCCAGTTGCAGCGCGTAGGTAAGCTGCACATCGTGGTTGGAGGGCATGGCTTTCGCTGCATCAGCGGATACCTGCAGGGCCTTGGCCCACTGGTGAGCCTCACGATAGGTGTCCACCTCGGAGTCAGTACCCTGCACCGCAAAGCTGCCCCCAAGGGCTGCCATCTGCTGATAGGCGGCGATCGCCTCATCATCGTTGTTCGCCTGCCGCGCCACACTGCCCAGCAACTGCAACAGCGCGGCACGATTCTGCTCGGAGTCGCCGCTGTACTTGCCGTCCGGCGAGGCGGTCACGGTCAGCAGCAACTTTACCTCCTTGATCGACTCGGCAAAACGCCCCAAGCCATCGTAGGTCAGCGCCTCGTTGTAGATCAGTTCAGGATCGTTCCCATTGGGGATCTGAGCCTCCACCTTCTTGAAGGTGGCCAGCGCCTGGTCGAACTCCCCCTTTTGGCGTTGCAACTCTCCCTGGCGCATCAGCGCCTGGGGATCATCCGGGTTGGCGGCCAGGATCTCCGCATTCACCTTGGCGGCTTCGGCCGGCTCTCCTGCCCTGGCCAGGGCGGTGGCCAGGCCACGCTCCGCATTCGTGTTTCCGGGATCCAACTGCAGCGCCGCCTGGTACGCCGCGGCTGCGTCCTTGGGACGCTTCAACTGGTCGTACAAACCAGCCAGTGCAAAGTCCATGCGTGCGGTCCGGTCGCTCGCCGGAACCGCCGCGATCACCTTCGCTGCCTGGTCCAGATCACCCTCCTCAGAGTACTGCCGTGCGATGTCCAGCACCACATCCTCATTGGTCGGATCGATCTTCTGGGCAGCCTTGTACTGCTCATCGGCCTTCAGCGATTGGTGATTCAAACTATATAACTGTCCCAGCAGCAGCCTGTTCTCCAGATCGCCAGGCTTGAGCGAGACGATGGTCTGGTACTCCTTGATGGCCGCCTGCAACATCTGCTCCGTCTCCGGCCCCTGCCCGTCGCCAATGGAGCGCAGGTAGACGTGACCCAGGAGCAGGTGAGCGTCGATATCGTCCGGATGCTTGCTGATCTGGTCCTCAGCCGCGGCCACCGCCTCACGGATCCGGCCCAGCCGGAAGTAGAGGTTGGCTACCCCATCCTGCAGAATCCGGGAGTTCGGATCAGCGTCCAGGGCCAACTTGTACTGCTCAATCGACTGGGTTGCCAGATCCTGCCTTCCACTGGCTACCGCCTCGTTCTCATAGAGCCTGGCCATACCGTAGTGGTAGTAGGACTCGGCGTGATCCACCGGCTGCGCACTCTCAGCCGCCGAAGACGCCGAAACGGTAGAGGCCTGCGCACGAACAAAACCAGGCGCGCCAAAGGCCGCAAGGGCAACGGATGCGAGGGTGGCGCGGAAAACAAATCGGTTCATACTGAATCCTGAACTGCGGAATCCCGGGGAAGACCCCGGCAATGGCGGGAATCATCGGGGCATCACTCTGTCTACCCCTTAGACGGTACATTACAAGGTTTGGATGCGATTACACCAGTCCCCCTTCTGCGTTCCGCCCGGTCCCTCCTCGTTTGGCCGGTAAAGCAGAACCAGAGTCGCTATACCCAGGCACACTCCTGCTATGCGGCTTTTTCCTCAGGAAAAAGCCGCATAGCAGGCTCATCGTCCACGGCACACCCAGTCTGGTTCTGCTCTACTCGTGCAGCACTCCCGCTATCCGTGCAGGAAGTGACGGATCCCGGTAAAAGCCATGGCTACACCCAGCCGGTTGGCGGCTTCAATCACCTCCGCATCCCGCACCGAGCCGCCGGGCTGGATAATCGCGGTTGCACCGGCCTGCGCAATGGTTTCGACCCCATCGGGAAAGGGGAAGAACGCGTCAGAGGCAGCCACTGTGCCAGCGAGCGGAAGCGCGGCCTTCATTGCTCCAAAACGAGCCGCATCCACGCGGCTCATCTGCCCGGCCCCAATACCAACCGTCTGCCCGAATCCACCCTCCAGCCGGGCGTACACGATCGCATTCGACTTGACGTGCTTGCACACCTTCCAGGAGAAGAGCATGGCCGCCACCTCGTCAGCACTGGGTTTGCGTTCCGTGGGAAAGGTCAGGCTCTCGGCCGTCACCAGCGCACGATCTTCGTCCTGCAGCAGATAGCCCCCGGAGATCTGCTTCACCACGCGTCCCGGAGAAGCTGGGACGATCTTCAGCAGGCGCAGATTCTTCTTGGCCGCAAACCGCTCCAGAGCTTCCGGGGTAAAGTCCGGAGCCACGATCGCCTCCACAAACAGCTTGGCCATCTCCGCGGCAGCGGCTCCATCCACCACCCGGTTGACGCCGATCACCCCACCAAAGGCCGAGATCGGATCCGCTGCCAGCGCGCGCAGATAGGCCTGCTCGACGGTTGGCCCCATGGCCACGCCGCAGGGGTTGGTGTGCTTCACAATGATCACGGCCGGCTGCTCAAACTCGCTGGCCATCGCCCAGCAGGCATCCAGATCCACCAGGTTGTTGAAGCTCAACTCCTTGCCCTGCAACTGCTCTGCGTTGGCGATGCCCTTCCCGGAGCTATCGCTGTACACGCCTGCAGCCTGGTGCGGATTCTCGCCGTAGCGCAGCGGGTTCTTCAACCGTGCAGAGACCCGCAGCACCGGCGGCAGTTCTGCACGGGCCGCGGCAGTTGGCTCCGCCAGTGGATCGGCCGGCAACGTCTCCAACGTGCTCGCAATCGCCGCATCATAGGCCGCAGTCGTGGCAAAGGCTGCCCGCGCCAGCCGCCAGCGAGTCGCCAGACCAAGGCTTCCGGCGTTGGCACGCAACTCTTCGCTCAGAGCCGTATAGTCGGCGACGTTGCAGACCACCGCCACGTCGCCAAAGTTCTTCGCCGCGGAGCGCAGCATCGACGGTCCACCGATATCGATGTTCTCAATCATCTCCGCAGTGGTCACGCCCGGCCGCGCCGCGGTCTTCTCAAAGGCATACAGGTTCACCACCACCATGTCGATCGGGACGATTCCATGCTCGTTCACCGCTGCCACATGCTCCGGAAGATCCCGGCGATGGAGAATCCCTCCATGCACGTTGGGGTGCAGCGTCTTCACCCGGCCATCCAGCATCTCCGGAAAGCCCGTCAACTCCGCCACATCCTTCACCGCGAGCCCGGCGTCCCGCAGCGCCTTGGAGGTTCCGCCCGTGGAAACCAGCTCCACTCCCAGGTCCGCCAGAACTCGAGCGAACTCCACAACCCCTGTCTTGTCGGTTACCGAGAACAGGGCACGCCGTACAGCCTTCAGACCAGCCGTCTTTTCCATCTCCAGATTGCTCATACTCCTTCGATTCTATGCGCACCTTCTGTGGATGCCTCCAAGCCCCAAGCGGGGGCGAGAGTCCCCATCGCACCGCCATTGCGCTCCACCATCCCACGAAGATGGACGCTAAAATAGAACGATATGCACGATTTGGCATTTGTGCGGGGGAACCTCCCGCTGGTCGAAGAGAAACTGAGCCTGCGCGGCGTAGAGCGCTCCCTGCTGCGGGGATTCTCCGCCCTGGACGCCGAGCGCCGTTCGGCCATTACTGAAGCCGAGACTCTCAAAGCCCAGCGCAACGCCCTCTCTGCGGAGTTTGGCCGCCTCAAACGCGAGGGTGGGGACACCACCCCGGTCGCCGCCCGGAACTCCGCCTTGAAGGAGAAGACTGAACAACTGGAGGCGCTGGCCGCCGACGCCGACCAGAAGCTGAGGACGCTGCTGGAGTCCCTGCCCAACCTTCCTCACGACTCGGTTCCCGCCGGCGACTCCGAGCAGCAGAACGTCTGCCAGAAGACCTGGGGCGAGATCCCGGTCTTCGACTTTGCGGCCAAGCCCCACTGGGAGATCGGCGAGCAACTCGGCATCCTGGACTTTGAGCGTGCCGCCAAGATCTCCGGTGCGCGTTTTGTCCTGCAACTAGGCTCCGGCGCCCGACTGGAGCGCGCCCTGGCCAACTTCATGCTCGACCTGCACACCCGCGAGCACGGCTACGTCGAGGTGCTTCCTCCCAGCCTGGTCAACTCCCAGTCCCTCTTCGGCACCGGCCAACTCCCCAAGTTCGCTCAAGACCTCTTCCACTGTGACGACAAGGGTCCCTACGTCAGCGGAGAGTTGCAGGAAAGCGACCATTGGCTGATTCCCACCGCCGAGGTTCCGGTCACCAACATCTTCCGTGGCGAGACCATCGACCTGACCAACGGACCCATCAGTTTTACTGCCTATACACCCTGTTTCCGCTCTGAAGCGGGCTCCCACGGCAAGGACACACGCGGCATGATCCGCCAGCACCAGTTCCAGAAGGTGGAACTGGTCAAGTTCACCCGCCCGGAAGACTCCTACGCCGAACACGAAGCACTCACCCGCCACGCCGAAACGGTCCTCGAACGCCTCGGCCTTCCCTATCGACGGATGCTCCTCTGCACCGGAGACATGGGCTTCAGCTCCGCCAAGACATACGATCTGGAGGTATGGCTGCCCGGCCAGCAGACCTACCGCGAGATCTCTTCCTGCTCCAACTTTGAGGCCTTCCAGGCCCGCCGCGCGGAGATTCGTTTCCGGCCCGCCGGAGCCAAAAAAGCCGAGTTCGTCCACACCCTCAACGGCAGCGGTCTGGCCATCGGCCGCACCTACCTCGCCATTCTGGAGAACTACCAGCAGGCCGACGGCTCCGTCCGCATTCCGGAGGCCCTTCTACCCTACATGAACGGCGAAACCGTCATCACCCGCCAATCCTTCGGACGTGCCCTATGAATACACTGCGCAGCTATATCTTCTGGACCTATGAGCGCGGCAGTTTCCACTACGACGTGATGGTCACCCTGATTCTGCTCTTTCTCTTCCTCTCCCCGCGCTTCCTCGACTTCAAAGACAAACCGGTGCAGCAGGTGCCGCTGCAACATAGCGAAGTTCTGGTGAAGGCAGCCCACGGCGGCGAGGAAGAACCAACCTTTGTCTACGAGATCCGCGTCGACGATCTGCACGGCGCGGCATCCGATGCCGATCTTCGCCGCGCGATTCTCGACGTCATCGAGCCCATCGCCGGCGACGTCACGATAGAGAAGTACTCTCCGGTGGTGGATGCCAAGGGCCACATCGTCGCCTACGACGCCACCATCGTCCGCTAGAGCCGAGCCATCCATTCGATCCGCCCTGGCCTGCTCGAACCTGTCCCAGCTTTGCACCAGAACCCGCAGCAAGGCCTCCAGGGCCCGTGATCCTACTCCATCCAGCACCGGCCATCCAGAGCACTCCCGTCCTGAGCCGGTCCATCCCAAGCACTCGATGCAGGAGTCCAACATCCATGCCCCACCGCTCGATTCTCGCCGCCGCTCTGGCCCTCGCCAGCCTTCCCCTCGCGCTCTCCGCACAGTCCAGCTCCTCCCATCTCGATACGGTTCTGGAACAGATGAATAAGGCCAGCGGAGAGTTTCGCAGCGCTCAGGCCCAGATGAACTGCCAGTACTATGAGCGCGTCGTCCGCGACACAACCAACCAGACCGGCGCCGTCTACTTCCTGCACAAGGGTGGAGCGATCCAGATGGGCCTGGTCATCGATGGCCCGGATGGCAAACCGCAGAAGGTCGTCGAGTACAAGGATGGACTGCTGGAACTGTTTGACCCGGGTGTCAACCAGATCACCGTGCTGCACGCCGGTTCCAACCAGACTCAGGAGGAGCGCTACATCACCTTGGGCTTCGGCGGCAGCGGCTCCGATCTGGCAAAATCATGGAAGATTCAGGATCTGGGCCCGGAGACCCTGCGTGAGGGCACAAAGCAGGTCCAAACCGAAAAACTGGACCTCACCAGCAAGGACCCGGACGAAAAGAACTTCACCCACATCACCATCTGGGTGGACCCTACCCGCGCGCTCTCCCTGCGCCAGATCTTCTTCCTCAGCAACGACGACCGCCGCACCTGCAACTACTCGGAGATCAAGTTCAACAGCCGCATCGACATGAAGCCCTTCGAGATCCGGAAGAACTCGCACACCACCATCGTCAATCATTAAGGCAGTTTCGGTGTAGATGTCGACTCGACTTCGATGGGCGTGTTCCTCCAATGAAAACGCCACTGCAAGCCCGCTTCGGGATACCCATCAAGACCGAAAATGCCATAGAGCGGCGTCAGGAAGAACCGCCCGGGGTATCCGCCCTGATGCCCGGCGCCGCAATCGTTCGTGGCACCAGTGACATCGCCCCCAGCACCATCACCACCGGCAAGCACTCCAGCGTATAGCGCGGCTCGGAGTTGTCCAGGGTCAGCAGCAGGGCGCAACGGAGCACGACAAACCCCAGCATCGCAAAGGCCAAGACCTCTCTGCCGTTCCAGCGTATGCGCCTCCAACGCAACAAGCCAGCCAACGCCAGCATCAGATAGCCAGCGTTCAGCAGCGCATAGGCTGCTGCCTCCGCAGAAGGCCACGGATGACGGGAGAACACCCACCAGTCCACCGGAATGGGCGCAAATTCCAGTCTGGGGCGTAGCCACATGTCCAACTCACGCGCCACGGGCAACACCAAGTAGTAGCGCAGCGGGT
Organism: Acidobacteriota bacterium; assembly: GCA_021806005.1. Taxonomy (GTDB): domain Bacteria; phylum Acidobacteriota; class Terriglobia; order Terriglobales; family Acidobacteriaceae; genus Granulicella. The sequence goes on from JAJZDM010000026.1 coordinate 37,295, forward strand.
CGTCCGCAATCCGCTCGTCCGCAATCCGTGCAAACTCCGCATCCAGTTCCGGGGTAGCCGACTGTATCTCGTTGTAGCGGTCAAATACCGCCTGGGTCTGCCGCCTCTGCTGAAGGTTATCCATCGCCCGGGCGGGCAGATCACCGAGGTGGATCGGATCGTCGTCATATCGCCAGTAGATGTCGAGGTTTGACTTGTACTCGATCGCCCAACTCCTGTACCAACGATAGAAGCCAACCGGCGGAGTCTCATTCAGTTCCTGAGCATAACGCGGCGCCAGCGGCTGAATCGCATGGAAGACCCGCCAGTTGCGTGCGCTCCATGCCAGCAGTGGCAGCAGGAACAGCAAACCGGCCAGCGCAGCCGGCTCGATACAACGGATGAAGCGGGTCCCTTTCCGAGCCCAGGTTTGCCATCCTGTCCATAACATCGCCGGCAGGACCGCAGCGGCCAGCAGTCCCTGATCCGGCCTCAGCAACACGGCTCCCGCCAGGGAGCACCCGATCACAACCGTCCAAACTCTGCTGGCTGCGCCAGGTCCCCCTGCTCCATTCCTCCAGCCCGTATTCCACCTCTCCAGGCCGAAAAGAGCCAACACCACGCAAAAGACGCTCAGCGACTCCGGCATCAGCGCAGCGGCGTAGTTGGCCGTAAAGGGGCATAAAGCCGCGAGCCAGACCGCGGCCAACCCCACCCGGGCAGAGACCCTACCACTCTCCGCTTCATCTCCCTTCAGCCCGAATGTCAGCCTCTCCGCCAATACGCCCAGCAGAGCGCATCCCGTCAGATCCAGGGCCATCTGCACCCACAGAGCCAACCCGCCGAATGCGTTGCCGGAGAGCGAATAGCCTACGGAGAGAAACAGAGGATACCCAGGCAGACGAATCAGTGTCGGCTGCAGAGGCGTTCCAGAGTATCCGTAGAGGTGGTGTGCCACCAGGTTCCGGGCCAGCGTGCCATAGATCAGCGAATCGCCTGTTACCGGGGGGCGCAGAGAATAAAAGAACAGCAGACGCAACAACCCGCCCGCCACCAGCGCCAGGCCCCAACCGTATCTCGTTCTCCACTCAACCACTTCCCTGCATCCTATCTACAACCAGGCGGGCGGGGAGACTCTGCTCCCGCGGCTCTCGTCCATCTCGAATCGGTAGTATCTTAAGAAGTACGCCATTTCTGTCGATGAGAAAACAAGTCTTTTACGATCCGCAGCGCAAGCGCTGGAAACGATTGCGGCGCATATTCGATGTGCTGGCACTCCTGGGCGCTGCCATCGGGATCGTCTTTGTGGTCGGCCTGGTCAGAATGAAGCCCATGCGCAGCCTGGACTTTCACTCGGTGACGCGGCGTTACCGGGCTCTTTCCAATCCTCCCGCGCCGGAACTGCGCTCCCGTGAGAAGCTGAACCGCTCGGCTCATCGCAAGACGAACCTCAAGCCCTCTGACGTCATCCTGAACCATGGCGAAGGTCTGCGCGCGGCCTTTTACACCGATCTTGATCCGGGCAGCTATGCCTCCTTCAAAGAGCACGTCAAACAGATCGACATTCTCTTTCCCGAGTGGCTCCACGTCATCACTCCGGACGGGGCACTGACCGCCTATACCTCGGACGAAACCCCCTTCGCCGTCGTCGACTCCTCCGGCGTTCATGGCGTCGACCATCAGAACAAGATCCTCCGCACCATCCAGGAGGCCCGGGAAGACACCGAGATCTTCCCGATGGTGAACAACTATAGCCCAACGCAGGGCATCTTTGAGCCCAACGTTGAGCAGTTCCTGCTGAGCCCCCAGGCCCGGGCCAAATTCATTCACCAGATCGATCTCTTCCTCAATACGAACACTCGCTACCGTGGTCTCGACCTCGACTTTCAGGCCCTCCCGGACGATGCTCAGGTAGCCTATAGCCAACTGGTAGGAGCCCTCTACGCTGACTTCCACGCCCGGAACCTGCGTCTGTACATCAACGTCCCGGTGGATCCCGGCA
>JAJZDM010000165.1 GCA_021806005.1 Acidobacteriota bacterium
GGGAGCGGCTCTCCTGCAGGCGTGGCGCGGGCCGAAGTTGGACGCCTCATTCATGCTGCAACCCGAGTGTTTCGGCTGGAAGCAGCCTCAAGATGCCAGCAACCTGGAGAGGGGTGGGTGGGGATTCGGCAGAGGATGGGGCGGGCACAGCCGTAGGCCATACGGTTTTCCGTAGGCCGAGTCTCGGATTTGCGAAGATTCCATAGATTCCAGCCATGCGGGGTCATAGCGCGGTTGCTTTATCGGACGCTAACCCTCGGGAAAGAGGGTGGTTGCCGAGTATTTCCAGATTTCCCCATTGTGGATGCCTGCGTGCAGCTACGATGCTTAGCCTGCTATTTTACCGTCGCTACGATATTTCTTCTCACTCTGATCTCGATGTAGTGATGGTCGCATTTATGAATTGTGACTTCCATTGCTCGTACCGCTGGAGGAAATTCCTTATGCGTCGTAGCCGTTTTTGCAGTCACCTTCTTGCAGCCGTTTTTGTTCTCTTCTTGGTTCTTTCTCTCACACAAGGTACAGCCCACGCCCAGAATATCTACGCCGCAATTCATGGAACGGTAACCGACTCCACGGGCGCGATTATTCCAGGGGCGAGCGTCACCGTATTGAACACGAGCACGGGTATCTCCAGCCATGCCACGACGGACCATCATGGCTACTACATCTTTCCGCAGTTGCAGATCGGCGGACCGTACACGGTCACGATCCAGATGCACGGCTTTGAGGTCTCAAAGTCGGTTGGCATCCAGTTGCACGTCAACGACAACCTGAACATTGGTCCTATTCTGCGGCCCGGCTCGGTCGCCCAGATTGTCCAGGTGAATGCGAACAAGATTCAGGTGGAGACTTCGAACACGCAGTTGCAGACCACCCTTACCTCTTCGCAGATCGAAGCGATGCCGATGCTGGGCTTTGACGCCGATATTTTGCAAAAGCTGACTCCGGGCACGGTAGAGTCTTCTGACCGTTTTGGTAACTACTCCGCCAACGGCAGCCAGACCCAGCAGAACTCCTATTTACTCGACGGCGCCGACAACAACGATGCGCCTCTGCAGACCCAGGGACTCACGGTAAATCCGGATGCCCTTGGGGAGGTGACCTTCGTGACCAGCACCCTGGATCCGCAGTACAGCCGCAACTCCGGGGCCATTGTCAACGAAGTTCTCAAAAGCGGCACCAACCAGTTCCACGGTGATGGCTTCGAGTTCTACCGGGACACGTTTATGAACCTGGGCGGCTATTTCGCTGCGCCGGGTGATCGGCCGGTTTACCACCAGAACGTCTATGGCGGTACGCTGGGAGGTCCGATCATCAAGAACAAGCTGTTCTTTTTCCTGGCCTATCAGGGAATCCGCAATCGCACCGCGGTGGCTACGCTTACCAACGTTCCGGATTCCGCGCAAACTGGATCAACGGATGGCATCGCCAACCTGACTGGCGATGCGAATGTCTTCACCAGTACGGCGGACGGCGCCAGTGAAACCAATGCTGCCGGACTGTCGAGCAATTCTTTGCCTGTCGCGATCTCGACCCCGAACGGTACCTGCCCCAAGGGTGAGGCGTGGGATGTCTGCTTCGCACCTAACGCGGCAGGGCAGACCACTGTCAAGGTACTCACCTCGAGCTTCAATTCCCTCTCCGCCAATTTACTTAATAAGTATGTTCCGGCGCCGAACTACGATGCCAGCGCGGGTGCCGGGAACACGTTTTTCAACTTCAACGATCTGACGGAAGGAGGCAGTGACCAGGGCATCATTCGCATCGACTCTCACATTACCTTGAAGGACTGGCTATGGGCATCCAGTATCTTCCAGTCAAATCCTGACACCGTCGAAACGCCCTTTGACGGAGCTGACCTGCCGGGATGGGCGGAGATCAACGCATCCCACTTCAAGATCTTCAGCGCCGCGTGGACCCACACCTTCAATGCCAGCGCAGTGAACACCCTCCGCGCTGGTTATTACCGCTTCAACTTTTCCGCGGTTAATCCCCAGACGGTGGAGCAGCCTTCGTCGTTTGGGTTCTCCGGAATCTCCCCGCAGGATCCAGGTTCCGCCTCCATGCCCTTCGTTAACGTCAGCGGCTACTTTGGTCTCGGCTTCAGCCCCTTCGGCCCACAGCCACGCCTGGATATCAACTCCGACTATGCCGACAGCTTCACGAAGATCGTGGGCAACCACAACATGATGTTCGGGGCGGAGGTGGAAGAGTTTACCGTCAACAATCCTTTCTACGCGGAAAACAACGGTTCCTTCTCCTTCAATGGGCAGGGCACATACAGCTCCGGTGACCCGCTGCTCGATTATCTGGTTGGAATTCCCTCCAGCTTCACTCAGGGAACTGGCGCTCAGATCAACGCCCGTTCGTGGGACATATATGGATTCGCGCAGGATGACTGGAAGGTCAGCGAATCGCTGACCCTGAACTACGGGGTTGGCTATGAGATCCTGCCGCCCTTTGCCAATCTGCAGTACGGCGGTCTGGGGATCATCTGCTGGGTTCCCGGTGCGCAGTCCAAAGTGTTCCCCAACGCTTCCACTAGCAACCTATACCCAGGCGATCCGGGCTGCAACAATCAGGGCGGCGCCACGACCAAGTACGATCACTTCGCGCCCCGCCTGGGGTTTGACTGGTCTCCGAGTGAACATCTCGGATGGATCACGGGGCCCACTGGATCTCATATGTTCGCTGTCCGCGGAGGCTTTGGTCTCTACTATAACCGCGACACCGAAGAGGCGCAGCTACAGAACCTGGAAGATCCCCCGTTCGGTACCTCAAGCGTGGGTGCAGGTGCGCTTCCTGGTGGTGCTCCAAGCTTCAACAATCCGTACATCGATATCTACACGGGCCAGCAAGCCGCGAGCCCTTTCCCCTACAGCTTCCCCACAGCCGCTACGGCAAGCTCCATCTCTGCGGCCCAGTTTGCCTCCTATGCCCCCTACGACCTGAGTACGATCTCATCCAAGTACGACGTTCCTTACGCGTATAACTTCAACCTGAACATACAGCGCCAGATCTCCGGCGATCAGGTGGTGACCATCGGATACGTTGGATCGATCGGACGCAAGCTGACCCGTGCGTATGAGGCCGACCAGATTACGCCTGCAGGTCACGCCGCCGCCGTGGCAGCGTGTACTGCCTTTGCGGCCAATCCGGCTTCACCCGCTGCCGCGGGATGCACCAGCGGCCAGGCCTTTGTCGATCCCTACTTCGATCCGACCTGGTACGTTGACACGACCGGAAACTTCCTCTCCGTTGGGCGCGTTCATACGGATGGCGTCTCCAACTACAACTCCCTGCAAATCCAACTGGTAAAGAACCCCTCTCACGGGCTCTATTACGATCTCGCTTATACGTGGAGCCACTCGCTCGATAACGGCTCCAGTTTTGAAAGCTCGGGCTTTGGTAACAGCTATGACATCACCGGGACCAACTGGGTACCTGGGTTCCAGCAACTCAGCTACGGAAATTCTGAATACGACGCGCGCCAGCGCTTCTCCGCGGCTTACGGCTATGTGATTCCGCTGTTCGCCGTCATGAGAGACAACCCCATCGTCAACGAGCTGCTGGGCGGCTGGAATATTACCGGTATCACGGCTTTGCAGGCGGGGAACCCGGTTTCCATCGGCGAAACCGGTACCAACAACTCCCTCTACTGCGATAGCCCTTACGATTTTTACTCCTGTCCGGATACACCGAATACCACCAACTTCAACCCACCACTGCTGAACCCGCGCTCCTCGAGCCAGCACTACTGGTTCAATACCAAGTACTTCTCTCCGGAGCCGCTGGGAACTTTCGGCAACGTCAAGCGCAATTTCATGCGTGGTCCAGGGTTCAACTACACCGATTTGAGCCTGTTCAAGAACTTCCTGCTTGACGGACCAGGTAGCCCGCGAGTGCTTCAGGTCCGCCTTGAGGCGTACAACGTCTTCAACCACCCAAACTTTGCGCCGCCCAACGGCAACCTGAGTGATGGCGCAGCATTCGGCACCATCACTGCAGTGGTGGAGCCCACGGCAGACAACGGAGCAGGCGACCCGCAGCCGGGCCGGGCCGTGCAGATTGCTGCGCGTATCTACTTCTAGTCCACCGCTGGCGGCGTTCCGTAAGGCGACGCCAAGTTGAGACAAAGGGTGCTCCTCACGGAGCACCCTTTGTCTGAGGTGTAACCAGCAGGGGCGCACTCCGGAGGCCCGCAACGCTGTTGCGCTGAATGAGCTTTCACGGCTGCAGCAACACGGGGGCCGTTGCGGCCTTTCCTTCCTGCTGAACACCCGCAGTGGGGTTCAAAAGCTGAGCAGGACTCCCTAAAACTCGATGCCGCGCTGCGCGAGGATGCCTTTCTGGTAAGCATGCTTGATCTCACGCATCTCCGTGACCGTGTCGGCCAGCTCCACCAGCAGCGGATGGGCGTTCCGACCAGTGAGGATCAGGTGCAGCATCTCGGGCTTGCGGCGCAAGAGGTCGGCTACCCGCTCGGGGTCCAGCATCTTGTAGCTGATGACGTAGTTGATCTCATCGAGGACGATCAGGTCCCAGTCTCCGGAGAGGATCGCGGCCTCCGCCTCCGCCCAACCCTCCTCGACCATGCGCAGGTCCTCCGGATCGGCCTCGGCACCGCCCACCTTCACAAACCCGCGGCCCAGCTTGCGCAACTCGTAGGTAAAGCCCTCCAACGCATTCAGCGCCGTGGCCGCCTCCAGCTCCCCATAGTGCCAGGAGCCCTTGAGGAACTGCAGAACCAGTACCCGCATCCCGTTGCCTGCGGCGCGAAGCGCCGTTCCAAGCGCCGCCGTGGTCTTGCCCTTCCCGGCGCCCGTGTTGATCAGGATGAGGCCCTTGCGCGACTCCTGCACCGATTCCCCCGGCGAAACTTGCTCCGATGCTCGCGCCGATTCCTGCGTCATAGCTTCAAGCCTATCGTAGAACCGGAGCCGCTGTGCTCCGCGGCGCACCTCTCCGAGTGGCTCCATCCTGGAGAAGAGCAGCGTCGCGGTATCTTTTTGCGGACAACCTTAACCCGTCTGTTCTCTGGGGTCAGTGTCCGTCATGGTAGGGGTGCCCGGCACGGATGGTCAGCGCGCGGTAGATCTGTTCGGCGGCTACGACGGCTGCCAGTTCGTGGGGCAGCGTGATGCGCCCAAAGGCGATCAACCGGTCGGCGCGTTTGCGTGCGTCAGCCGACCAACCATCGGCCGGGCCGATACCGACGATGAGCTGCTGGATCCCGGCATCCTGGAGAGAGCCCAGGGTGTCGGCAAACTCTTCCGAACTGAGGGTCTGGCCGCGGCTGTCGGCCAGCAGCAGCGCCGGGCGGGTGCGCCCTTTGAGCCCATCGGCAAACTCCAGCGCGTCCGCCTCTGAGGCGAAGCTCCGGAGCGTAGAGGGTAGATAGCGGTCAGCGCGTTTCAGATAGAGCTGCACCAACTCCGCCGATGGACCGCCGGGTCCGGATCCCCGGCCCGAACCTCGTCCAGAGCCAGCGCCAGCCCGGCGCGAGGAGATCACCATGAGCGTAAGGTTCATCGCACGGTACGTTTCAGCGCCTTCTTCGCAGGGGTCTTCTTCGCAGGGGTCTTTCTGGCCACAGCTTTCGTGGCCGCAGCTTTTTTGACTGCGACCTTCCCGGCCACCGCTTTCTTCGCGACAGGCTTCTTCGTCACGGCCTTCTTTGCAGGCTTGGCTGTCCCCGTCCGGGCGGCTGCTGGAGCCTTCTTCCTCCCAGAGGCGATGGCCGCTTTTACGTTGGCGTTCAGGTCTGCAACACTGAGCACGGTGGCGGACTTGCGTAGCCGTTCAAGCCCATAAAAGGCGCGTTTCTCGGCGGAGAAGACGTGGACGATAAAGTCCACGTAGTCCATCAGAATCCACTCGCCCTGGCGACGTCCCTCGACTGAGTTTGGCAGAACGCCGAACTCCCGCTTCAGGCGAAGCTCGATCTCATCGGTGATGGCCAGGTTCTGCCGGTCGCTCTGGCCGGTGCAGATCAGGAAGTAATCGGTCAGGCCGCTCTCGGACGGGTCCAGGCGGAGGATTCTGATGTCTTCAGCCTTCTTGTCCTCACTGGCGGCGGCGGCGGCGGAGAGAAGCTCTCGGAGTTGGGTGTCCTTCTTGCTATCCATGCAGCTCCTTGTATTCCCCCCTATGGTAGAGGAATTTGGAGTCTGGAGCATCGAAGGAGGTCTTTCCCGGTCAGGACGCTGGTGCGCGGACGGTGCGGATGCCAGATCATGCTCCATACAGGTGATGGGAGCGAATGTAAGCCAGCACAGAGCTCGGCAGCAGTTGTTCGGCGTCGGAGATGTGGACCTCCTGGCCCAGCAGCGCTCGAATGCCGGTGGCGCTCGCCGTCTCATGCACCTGCTCCAGGAGATGAACGCGCTCCTGCTGCTGTGTGCTCAGAGCCAGAGAGTGGAGTTGCCGCAGCGAGAAGCCGGGACGGCTGACCACGATCCACTCCGCCAGGCTCAAGAGCGTATCGGGATCCCGCCAGCGGCGGAGCTCCAGAAAGGCATCTGCGCCGACGATTACCAGGATATGGTCCTCGGGCAGGCACTGCCGACGCAGCCTCGCGAGCGTGTCGACGGTGTAGTTGGGAGAGCCATCCGGGAGGGGAGCGTCCAGCGGCGAGGGCTCAAACACCGTTCTGCCGGGGCGCTGGCCGGGGAGTCCTGCGGGGCCTGAAGGGCTCGTCGCTTCTCCGGCCTTGCACAGCAGCGTCACCATCGCCAGACGATCCGCAAAGCTGGCTGAT
>JAJZDM010000027.1 GCA_021806005.1 Acidobacteriota bacterium
CAAAGACAAAGAGTGTCTCCGAACGCATCGTCTGCCCGGGCCGCAGCAGGGTGGAAGGAAACTTCGGCTCATTGGGCGAATCCGGAAAGTGCTGGGTCTCCAGGCAGAACCCGGAGTACTTCTGATAGGTGACGCCATACTTGCCGTGCTGCGTGCCATCCAAAAAATTCCCGGAGTAGAACTGCACCCCCGGCTGGGTGGTCATCACCGTAAGGGTCCGCCCGCTCTTTGGATCATAGACCCTGGCTGCCAGATGGAGGCTGCCGGGTTCTCCGTTCAACACAAAGTTATGGTCGTAGCCGCCGCCGATCTTCAACTGAGCGTTGTTCTCATCGATGCGGGCTCCAATCGCGGTCGGCTTGAGGAAGTCGAACGGCGTTCCCTTCACCGTTGCCAATTCTCCGGTCGGAATCTGCGTAGTATCTACTGGCGTATAGCGGTTGGCGGGGATCATCAGCACCTCATCGAGAATACTTCCCTTGCCGTCACCCGCCAGGTTGAAGTAGCTGTGATTGGTCAGGTTGACCACGGTCGGCCTGGTCGTGGTTGCGCTATATAGAATCCGCAGCGCGTGGCCCGTCAGGCTATAGCGCACATGCACGGTCAGCGTCCCGGGAAATCCCATATCGCCATCGGGACTTACCAGCGACATCTCCACACCATCAGGAATCGCCTTGGCCGTCCATACCTTCAAGCTGAAACCTTCAGGTCCGCCATGCAGTGCGTTGCCGTTGTTGTTCAGCGGAACGTGATAGGTTCTTCCATCGATCGAAAACGTTCCCTTGGCAATCCGGTTCCCATACCGGCCCACAATCGCGCCAAAGTAGGTGCTGCCATCCTTCTCATACTGCGCAACGCTGTCATATCCCAGCACAACATCGGCCATGCTGCCGTTGCGGTCCGGCGTCTCGATGCTCACCACCCTTGCTCCGAAGGTCGTAACCCGCACCGTCAACTGCTGGCCGCTGATGGTAAAGAGCTTCACCGGGGTACCATCGGCCGCGGTTCCCCACGATGCCTCCTCAACAGAGACGGTCTGGCGTACTGAAGCTGCCGATTGCACTCTGCCGGGTTCTTTGGCGGAGACCGTCTGGTTCACGGCGCCTGCAGCTCCGGCTGCCCAGGCCGCCGGGCCGGTCAACAATAGTGCCGCCATCATCGTCCGTCTCCACCCCATGTTTGACCTCATTGCGTCTTCCCTCACTGTGCTCTCGTTCAGATTCTCAGTCGTCAAGCCAATCTCGATGAGCTTCGACGGATTATTCTTCCTTACGTCCCCTAGCCTTGTCCATAGGTGGCGGCGGCACCATGTTTGCGCAAGTAATGTCTATCCAGCAACGCCTGGGAGACATGCTCCGCGCCTGCCTTCAACGTCAGAGTGCGATAGGCCATCCTGGCCACAGCCTCCAGCACCACCGCATTGTGAGCCGCATCCGCTGCGTTTTTTCCCCAGACAAAGGGTGCATGTCCTGCTACCAGGCAAGCCGGCACGGATAGCGGATCGATCTCCGCAGGCTGTTGCTTGAACCGCGCCACGATCGCCATCCCCGTCTCATGAACATACCTTCCCTGGATCGCCTGGTCGCTCAGTGGCGCCGTCACAGGGACGGGGCCATGGAAGTAATCCGCATGTGTGGTCCCAAAGGCCGGGATCGACATCCCTGCCTGCGCAAAGCTGGTGGCAAACTCCGAGTGAGTGTGGACCACCGCGCCAATGCCAGGGAACTCCCGATACAGCAGCGTGTGGGTATCCAGGTCAGAGGAAGGCTTCAGACTGCCCTCTACAACCTTCCCTTCCATATCGGTCACCACCATATCTTCGGCCCGCATGGCGTCATAGTCCACCCCCGAGGGCTTGATGACGACCAGTCCCTGCCCGCGGTCCACCGCCGAGGCATTCCCGAAGGTATACAGCACCAAACCCCTTTGTACCAGTTCCAGATTGGCCTGCAAGACCTCTTGGCGCAACGTGCTCAAAAGCATCGGAAACTCCTCTCTTCTTGCTTCATATCTGCGTACTGCTTTCACCCAGCCCCTGACGCCAATCAGAAGGCATGAACGGCTTCAGGCGCCGCGCACCTCGGCAGCGCTCCTGCGCAGTTCGGGCAACACATCTCCCATGGCGACCGCCGCGCTCTGTGGCGAGCCGAAGGCAAAGTACACCTTCTTATAGAGCGTAAACAGGGTCTCATACCGCCTCACCGCCTCGGGCTCCGGATGGAAGGTGCGGAAGGGCAGGCACATCTTCTCCTGCGCCTCCTCGATGCTGGAGAAGACTCCCGCAGCCAGTTGGGCAAAGATGCCCGAGCCCAGGCTCGTCGGCACGCCGTCGGGCACGAGCACGGGTTTTCCCAGTACATTCGCATACACCTGGTTCAGCACCGCATTGTGCTGCGGAACACCTCCTGCGTGGATCACCCGATGCACGGGCACGCCATATTCGGCCATGCGCTCCAGAATGATCCGGGTATGGAACGCCGTCCCCTCGATGGCGGCAAACAGCTCATCCTTGGCCGTGTGCAGCAGGTTCCATCCAAGTGTGATGCCGCCCAGATCAGGATTGACCAGCACCGTCCGGTCTCCATTGTCCCAGCTCAACCGCAGCAGCCCGGTCTGTGCCGGCCTGTATGCCTCCAGCCCCTCACTCAGCGCCTTGACACTCGTTCCCGCGCGTTGCGCGATGGCGTCAAAGATATCGCCGGTCGCTGAAAGCCCGGCCTCGATCCCGGTAAAGCGTGGGTGCACGCTTCCCGGCACGACGCCGCAGACACCGGGCACCAGCCGCGTCTGGCTGCTCATGGCGATGATGCAGGTCGAGGTTCCCACCACGTTCACCACATCGCCTTCCCTGCATCCCGCGCCGATCGCGTCCCAGTGGGCGTCGAAGGCTCCCACCGGAATCGGAATCCCGGCCTGCAACCCCAACGCCTCAGCCCACTTCTGGCTCAGCCTGCCCGCCACAGCATCGGAGCTGCGGTAAACGCCATCCAGTTTCTCGCGGACTCCGTCCAGCAGCGGATCCAGCCGGGAGAGAAACTGCTGGGGGGGGAGACCTCCCCAGCGAGGATTCCACATCCACTTATGTCCCATCGCGCACACGCTGCGCGGCGCCAGCCTCGCCTCGGTGACCCCGGTGAGCGTTGCCGCTACCATGTCACAGTGTTCGAGCGCGGTCCCAAACCTCGCCCGCTTCTCCGGGTTATGGCGCAGCCAGTACAGCAGTTTGGCAAATCCCCACTCATGGGAGTACACACCGCCGCACCACTCGATGGCCTCCAGTCCGGTGGCATGAGCCAGTTCGGTAATCTCCCGGGCCTCGCGATGCGCCCGATGGTCGCACCACAACATATATTCATCCAGCGGTTGCAGGTGCGCGTCGACCGGAATCACGCTGGAGCCAGTCGTATCCAGGGCCATCGCTACAATCGCACCGGGATCCACACCGGCCAGCCGCACCACCTCCCTGGTGGCCTCCACCAGGGAGCGCATGTGGTCTTCATGCGCCTGGGTTGCCAGATCCGGATCTTCCCGGCTCCGGTGCAGAGGATAACTGGAGGATGCGGTTCCCAACCTTCCCCGCTCACTATCCAGCAGCGTCACGCGAACGCTCAGCGTTCCAAAGTCCACACCAGCAACAATCGCCATATCATCCTCTCGAACGCTTCAGGGAGATCCCTGTCACCGGGGGATCTAGCGGCTGCGGCCGAGGCCAGCGCGACAGATTCCGGCATTGTGTAAACGTTTTCCCTGTCAACGATACCTTTCTCTCTCCAGCCTCGTCAATCTCCGGACTCCTGGTCGCTGTTTCCACAACTTCGTGACGCCCAGGTTCGCGGAAGTGGTCAAGGATCCACTGCCGCCATCCGATGTACCCCCTCCGCGTTGGAAGTTTTCATCTCGCCATCCAGGACTCTCGCGCGTATGCTGATGTCATCTGAGGATCCAGGTTCCTATCCCCTTGAAACTACCACGCAAGCGTTCCAAAGCATCCGCGCCTACCAAGATGGACATCCGAGGCGTAGCTGCTCTCGCACGAGTCTCCATCGCCACCGTCTCGCGCACCATCAACCACGTCCCCACCGTCGACCCGGCTCTTGCAGCAAGAGTCTGGAAGGTTGTGCATGAGCTTAACTACCTTCCCAACACCCAGGCCCGCGCCCTGGTCTCTGGCCGCAGCCGGCTCATCGGCCTGATCGTCTCCGAGATCACCAACCCCTTTTTTCCGGAACTCATTCAGGAGTTCGAACAGGCGGCTGTCGCGCGCGGCTATGAGATTCTGATTGGTTCGACGAACTACGAGAGCAAGACCATGGAGATCTGCGCCCGCCGGATGCTGGAACGGAAGGTGGACGGCGTCGCCGTGATGACCTTCGGCGTGGAGGATTTCTTTCTCGATCGCTTTGCTGCTGAGAACATCCCCTACGTTTTTATTGATCCAGCACCCTCTCGCCCCCTGAACAGCGTTCTTGCTGTCGACTATCTGGCTGGTATCTCAGAAGGGGTGCAGCATCTGGCCGTCCTTGGTCATCGCAACATCGCCTTCATCAGCGGACCGCTCAGCCGCCGCTCCTCCTTGAGCCGCAAGGAAGCCTTCCTCGCCTGCCTTCACTCCATTGGCCTCAAACCCAACCCGGACTGGCTGATTGAGGGAGATCATACCCTGGACGGGGGACGTGACGCCATGCAGAAGATTCTCGCTTTGCCTCATCTGCCGACGGCCATCATGTGCTCGAACGATATGACCGCTATCGGCGTCCAGCACGCTCTCTTTGAAGCGGACCTTCGCATCCCCGATGACTTTTCCCTGATTGGCTTTGATGACATTCATCTGGCCGAGTACACGATTCCACCGTTGACCACCATTCGCATGTCCTGCCGGGATCTGGCCACCCGAGCCATGGAAAATCTGCTCTCCCGCCGCAATCCCGGCGTCGGATCCACTCCGTCCACGGCCAGCACCACCCAGCCTGCCGGCGGGCTTGACTCGTTGAACCCCAGGCAGGATCAGCCCTCCGCTACGATCGCCACCCGGCTGATCGTCCGGCGAACCACGGGACTTCCCCACCGTGCGCTGGACGACCTGCGCCCGGACGCCTCAAAACAGAACACAACTTCACTCCCGCCGCGCGCACAGCGGCAACGCCGATCCGCAAGACCGTAGAGTCTGGCCAGGAGGATTTTTGCCGGATCTGCTGCAGCGGCCGTTTCTTTGATGGGTGCCTTCCATGGGGTTCCTGCTGCGGAATCCTGCATCCAAGTGAAAAGATCTCTACCCCACCGGTACCGGTGTTGTACGGCCCCGCGCCACACTGCGATACACCGGCTGATACCCCAGACTCCTGGCGAATCCCAGGATCCGGTCAAACTGCAGGCTGATCGTCGCACCCGCCTTCTGTGTCACCTCATCTTCGATGGGCAGATCGAAGTCATCGGCGCCGTAGAGCAGTCCCTCCAGCGCGCGTTCGTTCTGGGTAAGCACCGAGGTGCGTATGCGCGGCACATTGTCCAGGTAGATCCGGCTGAGCGCCAGGTGCCGAAGATACTCGCCGGTGCTGATCTCGATCCCTCCCAGCACATCGCCGAGCGGTGTAAAGTACGGCTTGAAGGTCCAGCACAGGAAGCTCCCCAATCCGCCCACCTGATCCTGAAACTGGCGTGTCCGCTCCAGGTGTTCGATCCGCTCCTCGATCGTCTCATCGAAGCCGATTACCATGGTCGCCGAGGTATTCAGTCCCCCTGCGACGATCGCCCGTTGCGCCTCAAAGTACTGGGCCACCGTGTACTTGAACTTGCTGTGTCTCCGCCGAAACTCCTCGGTCAGAATCTCTGATCCGCCTCCGGTCACCCAGCGCACGCCGGCGTCCTTCAGCCTCTTCGCCGTGGCGCCGTAATCCAACCGGGCATGATCGGCCAGATACATGAACTCGGCGATGGTCAGCGCATAAAACTCCATCGTGTCCCCGTACCGCTCACGCACCGCATGAAACAGGTCGCAGTAGTACTCCAGCGCCAACTGCGGATTGAATCCCCCGTTGAACCCTACCAGATCTCCGCCCATGGCCATCAGTTCGTCGATCTTGGCGAACACCTGCTCCTGACTGAGCGTGTACCCATCCGCTGCTCCAGGCAGAGTGTAGAAGGCGCAGTAATCACACTGGGCGACGCAGACGTTGGTGTAGTTGATGATCCGCATCAACATATAGGTACACCGCTCAGGGGGATGGAACCGGGCGCGCACCCTCTGCGCCAGTTCGCGCAACTCTTCGTCGCTGGCGTTCTTCCATAGCCACAGAGCCTCTTGCGCGGTGATGCGCTCGCTGCTCTGCACCTTCTCTCGAATCTCGACGATGGACATCTGTGCAGTGCTCACCTCTCCAGTTTAGAGCACGGCTCCGGTACTGCCCTACCGCAGATGCTTGTACCAGCATGATTCCAGCGGCGATTGCAAGGCGATCCGCAGCGACGATCCCCCGCATGAGAGCGTATGGCCAAAATCGCCGGGTAGAGAGATATAACGCCGAGGGTTGGCCTCTTTGACAGGACGGATGCGTTGACATGCTTACAGATGCATCGGTGGCGGCGCCTCTTACGGGAGATGAGGCGTTTGGATTCCGGGCAGAGATGATCAGAAAAGAGGGCAAATAACGCTCCTTTGGATATATCCTTTCAGCCATGCCTACTCGTCTTCGCACCCTCACTCTTCCCGCGGCCCCGCTGCTGCTCGTCGCAGCGTGCTTTCTGATCGGTACGGAGGGCGCGGCGGCACAACAGTCGCCTTCGCCACAGACTCAGTCGCAGTATTCTGCCCTGCCGACCGAGGTTCCACAGCACTTCACGCCGGCAGCCGACGAACTGACATATACCCGCACCGTGATGCAGGTTCCCATGCGCGACGGCATCAAGCTGAATACCGTGATTGTGGCCCCTAAGGACGCCCGGCACACCGGAATCATCCTGGAACGCACACCCTACGATGCCGACCGTTTCAGCACCCGGGAGCGCGAAGCTCGGGACTGGGCGCTCAAGGCTGGGTACATCCATGTGTTCCAGGATGTGCGCGGCAAGTATGGATCCCAGGGGGACTACATCATGAACCGCTACGTTCGCGGTCCGCTGAACCCCACCCCTGTCTCCGACGCTACCGACGCCTCGGACACTATCGGATGGCTGGTGAAGAACGTCCCGCAGAGCAACGGACGTGTCGCCGTGATGGGGATCTCTTACGATGGCTTCGAGGCCCTGATGGGGCTGGTACATCCGAACCCGGCTCTCAAGGCAGCGGTTCCCGAAAATCCCATGGTGGATGGCTGGATCGGTGACGACTGGTTCCATAACGGCGCCTTTCGCGAACAGATGATCCCCTACATCTACTCGCAGGAGGCGACCCGAACCGGCACCGAAAAATGGTGGACGACCTACAGCGACGACTACTCCATGTATCTTGACGCCGGCAACGCCAGTGCGGTGGCGAATCAACACGGGATGCAGCAACTCGGATTCTGGAACAAACTCGTGGCGCACCCCGCTTATGACGACTTCTGGCAGGACCAGGCGGTGGACAGAATCCTGGCTAAAGAACCGCTGACCGTGCCCACGCTGCTGGTGGCCGGCGAATGGGACCAGGAAGATATCTATGGGGCGCTGGCGGTCTACCGCGCGCTCTATGCGGAAGATGCCAACCGCGCCAACCTGTATCTGGCGCTTGGTCCCTGGTTCCATGGTCAGGAGGCCACCCAGGGTGCGCATCTGGGGGCCATCAACTTTGGTTCGGACACCTCAGCCTACTTCGTCCATCACATCCTGCTGCCCTTTCTGGCGCAGCATCTTCAGGAACAAGGGCCCGATGCGCATCTGGCCCACGTCAACGCCTTCCTGACCGGCCCCAATAAGTGGGAGCAGCTATCCAAGTGGCCCTCCTGCAACGGTGACTGTACGATCCAGCGAAAGCCGCTCTATCTGTACGCGGACCACGGCCTTGGCTTCCAGCCGCCACAATCTTCCGCTGGCCAAGGCTATGACCAGTATGTCTCCAACCCCGCTACGCCTGTTCCCTACCGCTCTCGTCCCGTGCCCCCCGCGGAGACCGCTACCTGGCCCGAGTGGCTGGTGGGCGACCAGCGCCCGGCCTCCGCGCGCCCGGATGTAGAGACCTACCAGACGCCGGTTCTGACCGATGCGGTAACGGTGAGCGGACGCCCGGAGGTCCACCTGGTTGCCTCTACCAGCGGCACGGACTCCGACTGGGTCGTGAAGGTGATCGACGTCTACCCGCAGCAGGACACCGATGAACCGGACATGAGCGGCTACCAGTTAGCCGTATCCATGGACATCTTCCGCGGCCGCTATCGCGAGAGCCTGTCCCATCCGTCGCCCCTGGCCGCAGGCAAGGCGCTGCAGTACAACTTCTTCCTGCCGGCGGTCAATCACGTGTTTTTACCCGGTCACCGGATGATGGTGCAGATCCAGTCGAGTTGGTTCCCTCTCTATGACCGCAATCCGCAGACCTTTGTACCGAACATCTTCAACGCCAAGGCCGCCGACTACAAAGAGGCTACGCAACGCATCTACTGCACGCCCGGCCAGCAGACCTACATCACGCTGCCGGTAGCGCAACAGCAGTAGGAGCTGCCTATACTTGGGAAGACCGGACACGGAGGTAACGGCCCGGCAGGCAACCGGGCGGGGCCGTCTTCAAGCCCTGCCGCTCTCTGCCGGGCCGGTGGACTCTCTGACGATGAGTGCCGGCTTGGTCAGGAGGGTCGGGGCATACTCGGCGGAGGGATTGTTGATGCGATCCAGCAGAACGCTGGCGGCCAGCTTGCCCATGTGCTTGAGCGGCTGGCGAATGGTCGTCAGGCTGGGAACCTGAAACGGGGCAGAGATGATGTCGTCGAAGCCGATGACGGAGACATCCTGCGGGACCGCCATGCCTGACTCGTGAAGCACGCGGATGGCACCGATGGCGGCGATATCATTGAAGGCCATCAGGGCGGTGAAGTCGCGCGTAGTGCTGAGCAGGCGTTGCGTAGGCCCGTAACCGATCTGCGGCGTCCAGCCTCGTTCGGTGAGTTGTACGATGCGCTCGGGGGTGGGGTGGACGCCAAACTCCCGGGCAACCTGCATCATGGCCTCCCAGCGAAAGGCTGAGTCGCCGATCAAGTGGGGGCCCTTCATGAAGGCAATCCTGCGGTGACCCAGATCGTAGAGATGGCGGATGGCCAGACGAGCCGCGGAGCGGTGGTCGAGGATCACGTTGGTGACGCCCGGCTTTTCCAGATGGCCGGAGATGGTCACTACAGGTAACGGGGTGTCAAAGTCTGCGTTGTTATTTAAAACGAGAAGTCCTTCGGCGCCGCGGTTGAGCAGGAGTTCGGAGTACTCCCTCACCAGTTGGGGCTTGTGATAGTGGCAGGCGGTGAAGTAGAGAAAGTGCTGCTTCAGCAGAAATGCTTCGATGCCCTCCATCACCACGGTGTTGTAACCCTCGCTGTGCTCTGGCACCAGAATGCCGATCGAGTCGCTGCCCGTCTTGTGCAGGTTGACCGCGAAGTAGCTGGGACGATAGTTGAACTTGCGCGCCGCCTCCAGGACGCGACGACGGGTCTCCTCGGTGAGATGCTTGGCCAGGGGTGCATCGTTCAGTACAAAGGAGATGGTGGTCTGAGAGACGCCCAGGTATGCGGCGAGATCCTTCAGACTGGTTCGCTTGCGGGGTAACGGCGCCGGTTGAGTATCTTTCGGGGTGGTGAATTTCATGCGCAACCCTGGGATTGCGCCGGAGACCGATGCATGCTCATCCTCGTGCTGAATGCGATGCCCAACCCGGTAAGATCCTTCCTTTCGGATCGAGTATACAAGGACGGTCCTTTAGCGAAGCGCTCCGGCGGCTACGCCGGTCATCAGGCGTTCAACCTCCGGGAGGGTGACCATGGAGGCGTCCCCGGGGGTGGTCATCGTCAGGGCTCCATGGGCTACACCGCAGTTCAGAGCCCACGCCAGGCCTCTGCGTGTCAGTAGGCCGTAGATCAGCCCGGCAGCAAAGGCGTCACCACCGCCGACGCGATCCAGGATCTCGAGGTCATCAAACTGGAGGCCGGCAAAGCTCTCCGCCGTCCCTTTTGCAGCGCCGCAGGCGCAGGCGAAGGCTCCCCAGCCATTGCGATTGGCGCTGTGCGACTGGCGGATAGTGGTAGCAATCACCTTCAGGTTGGAGAACTCACTTTGAACACGTTCCGCCATCGCCCCAAAGCTCTCCAGCCGATGCCAGGCGGGGCGGTTGGAGGCTTCACCGAGCACTGCGGCAACATCCCCTTCATGGCCAAAGAAGACATCCACCATGGGCAGCAGCGATCGGTTGACCTCCATTGAGCGCTTGCGGCCGCCACGGGCCTTCCAGAGGGATGGCCGATAGTTGGCATCGAAGCTGATCACCGTGCCGTGATGGCGTGCAGCGGCCATGGCCTCGCGGACCACCTCCGTCGAGTCTTCGCTGAGCGCGGCCATGATGCCGCCGGTGTGAAACCAGCGCACACCCTCGTGGCCAAAGATCGCGTTCCAATCGACCTCGCCGGGGCGGAGTTGGGCGATCGCCGTGTGCCCGCGGTCCATCATGCCCAGGCCAGGACGAACCCCGAAGCCTCGCTCCATGAAGTAGATACCGTTGCGCGCCTCGCGACCCACCCCATCAAACTCCAGCCAGCGGACGTGCGAGGTATCGACACCACCCTGCAGCATCAGATCCTCCACCAGACGGCCGGCGGGATTATCCACCAGGGCGGTAGCGACGGAGGTGCGCAGGCCAAAGCAGCGGCGTAGTCCACGCGCGACGTTGTATTCACCGCCACCTTCCCAGACGCGGAGGTTGCGAGCGCTGGCGATCCGGCCCTCACCGGGATCCAGGCGCAGCATCACCTCGCCCAGCGAGAGCAGATCCCAGCGAGTCGTCTCCTGGGGGCGAATCTCCAGCCCGGTAGAGGGTAGTGTCGGGTTATCAGCTTGTTCCATAGACTTGAGTCATCTTTCTGTTGGCCGAGTGCGGATCCTCGACAGCAATCGGCATCTTTCTCCAGGGATGATACCGCTGCAATATCCCCCTCCGGGAGAGCCGTGCCAGAGAAACAACTCTCATGCTGTCTGCTGAAAGGTGCGCCTGAATCAAGAGTAATCAAACCGGGCCGAAGCGAAAAGTGCTTACCCAACCAACAGGAGAGGCGGCGGTTACATCCAACGCATTGATTGCCTGCGTTCAAGGGAACAGGGTGGATCTGCCCGGAATCTTCAGGGAGCCAATTCACCTGCGCAATCCAGTGATGCGAAACAGGGGGCAGGATGTCGCGCATGAAGATACGGTCGATTGTCAGGGAATGCGCGGGCTTTGCGGCCCTCGGGGTCGTGGGGTTAGCGGGATGCTCTCACTCGGGGGTTCCGGGGGCCACTCCGCCCGGTTCGGCGATGGCTCCATCGGCGGCCAGCGAAGCTCCGCGGGTAAGCAGCCAGGCTCCAGAAGTGGCCGGCCAGGCTCCGGTAGCAGCCGTGCCCGAGGTTCACGTCAATCAGGATTGCCTGATCCTCCAGGACAATCTTGATGGAGTACGGGGAATGAGTGTGCCGGGGGGGCAGATGCTACCCGGCGGCGGAGAGTCCGATCCGGTGGTCTGCCATCTGGAGAGCAAACTCACCTCCAACCATGTGCAAAGCACAGTGGTGAATGGGATCGTCCAGCAGAGTGTGGTGGTGGTCCAGCAACAACAGTATCTGCTGCAGAATCAGTTCTCACAACCGGTGGTCTTTGTGGTGGAACATGCGGTTCCGGACGGGTGGAGGGTGAACTCGTTCCCACTGCCCTCAGCGATCATTGGCAAGACCGCGATCTTCAAGGTTGTCGTCCAACCGGGGCAGGTTGCGGGACTGCACGTGTCGGAACAGCATCTGATCCCGCTGGCGCCGCCTGCAGGAGGGTAGAGAGAAGCGTTACAGCCGAATGGGAGTCTGTCACCTGGGCTCTGCGGCAGTACAGCGTGTTCCAAAACTGATCTGAACCCGGATGGGCTGTAGCGTCCGGCGAACCGGGGCCTCGGGAGAGCTACTGTATCACCAGGCGTTCCAGTAGCCGCCACGCTCCGTCAGGGCGATCTCACGTCCGAAAAGCCTCTGGAGTTGCGCCTCCGTGAGCAGCTTGGATTTTTCGCCGTCAGCCACAATGCGGCCTTCGCGCATCATCACAATCCGATTCATCTCCGGCAGGATGTCCGCGATGTGATGGGTGATCAATAAAATGGCCGTTCCCTTCTGCGCCAGCCCGCGCAGCATCTCACGCAGATCCTGTTGAGCCGTCAGGTCCAGCGCATTGGAGGGCTCATCGAGCAACAGCATCTGAACCCTTCCCGGCTCCGCATCCAGAGATGTCCCCGCCATGGCGCGCCCAATCATCACTCGCCGCTGCTGTCCGGCGGACATCTCTCCTACCGGAATCGCCGCCAGATCCTGGGCGTGCACCAACTCGAGGATCTCTTCGGCGCGCTCCAGCATCGTCGCCGTCACGGTGAGATTCGGCCATATCCGGGAACTGGAGAAGAATCCGGTGAGAACGGCCTCTCGCCCGGTGATGGCCATGGTGCTTCCCACAGGCATCTCTGACGCCACCACCCCCATGCGTCGCTTCAACTCGGTCAGATCCCAGCGATCTCTGCCCATGATGCGGACCTGACTGACCGGGTTGACCAGCGGATAGACCTCACAGGTGATCGTCTTGAGAAGGGTGGACTTGCCGCAACCGTTCGGCCCCAGAATCGCCAGGTGCTCGCCGGCCTCGATACGCAGGCTCACATCGTGCAGAACAACCCTCTCTCCCCTTGCGACAAACACATGTTCCAGGGCTACAATTGCGTCCCTGTCCCCGTCGCCAACCTGACCGCCAACCCTCATCTGACTCCTGTCCCTTGCGATCCTGCCTGATCTTCAGTGCTGTCTCGCCGCTTGCTTCCACCAGAGTGCGATCCGGAGATCACAGGTTCCATTTGGAGATCACCCGGGTCTCGCGCTCAAAGGCGAGCACACTCACACTCCCGGTCTCCAGGGCCAGCAGCGCGCCGGCCGAGGGCGGAAGGCCGATCCAGCGCGCGGCAAGGATTCTGAGGATGTGCGCATGCGCAAACAGAGCCACCGCTCCTTCGCCGGGCACAGCAGCCAGCGATCGCGCAATCACCGCATCGGCTCGCTCTCCGACATGCTCCAGCGTCTCTCCGTTCACCAAAGGACTGCGCCAGACGCTCCATTGCGGGCCATAGATCGCTCGCATCTCCTGCGTCGTCTTACCTTCGGCCTCCCCGTAGTTCCACTCCTGCAGGTTGTTCTCCACCACGGCGACATCGCCGTAGCCCGCAATCCGGCAGGTGTCTCTGGCCCGTTGCAGGGGGCTGGTGAAGACCGCGCCAAACTTTGTTCCAGCAAGCATGCCGGGCAGGCGCAGGGCCCTTTCTCGACCGCGATCGGTCAGGGGAATATCACTCGTGCTGGTGTGCCGCCCATCGGAACTCCACGTCGTCTCTCCGTGCCGCATCAACCAAAGTTCTGTCAAAGTCTCTGGGACCCCCCCCGTAGAGATCACTGCGCTTCCAGGCTCTATCTTACAGGGACCGCATACCCTATCCTAAGGTCATGGACTTCCATCTCGTCTCTGGATACAAGCCGCAGGGAGATCAGCCGCGAGCGATTGCGGAGCTTGTTGCGGGTCTTCAGGCAGGGGAAAAAGACCAGGTGCTGCTGGGCGTCACCGGCTCCGGCAAGACCTTCACCATGGCCCGCATCATCGCTGAGATGAATCGCCCGGCGCTGGTGCTGGTGCACAACAAGACGCTGGCGGCACAACTTTACCATGAGTTCAAACAGTTCTTCCCCAACAATGCGGTGGAGTACTTTGTCTCCTACTACGACTACTATCAGCCGGAGGCCTATATACCCTCCGGCGATCTGTATATCGAGAAGGAGTCCACCGTCAACGAAGAACTCGACAAGCTGCGTCTCTCCGCGACGCGCAGCATCTTCGAACGGCGCGACACCATCATCGTCAGCTCGGTCTCCTGCATCTACGGCCTGGGCTCGCCAGAGGCCTACTATGGCATGCTGCTCCTGCTGGAGAAGGGACAGAAGATCAAACGGCAGGATATTACCCGCCGCCTGGTCGAGATTCTTTATGAGCGCAATGACATCGACTTCCAGCGCGGGACCTTTCGTGTTCGCGGCGACGTCATCGAGATCTACCCCACCTATGACGAGAATGCCCTGCGCATCGAACTCTTCGGGGATGAGATCGAGTCGCTCTCCCAGATCGATCCACTCTTCGGCACGGTGAAGCAGCGCTATGCTCGACTGCCCATCTATCCCAAGAGCCACTATGTGGTTCCACCGGAGCGAAAGACCACAGCGATCAACAGCATCCTGTCCGAACTTGGAGAGTGGGAGACGCAACTGGAGAGAGAGGGTCGCCTGGTAGAGTCGCAGCGCATCCACCAGCGTACCCGCTTTGATCTGGAGATGATCAAGTCTGTCGGATTCTGCCACGGGATTGAGAACTACTCGCGCCACTTCTCCGGGCGCCAGCCAGGAGAGCCTCCACCTACCCTGCTCGACTACTTTCCGCAGGACTTTCTGGTATTCATCGATGAGTCCCACGTCACCGTTCCGCAGTTGCATGGCATGTGGCACGGCGATCGGTCGCGCAAGCAGAACCTGGTGGACTACGGGTTTCGGCTGCCCTCAGCGATGGACAACCGCCCTCTCCGCTTCCAGGAGTTCGAAGAACGTGTTGGCCAGACGATCTATGTATCGGCTACCCCGGGGGCGTATGAGCTTACCAAATCCTCTGGCGTGGTGGTGGAACAGGTGATTCGCCCCACGGGCCTGGTGGATCCAGAGGTCGAGGTGCGGCCAGTCAAGGGCCAGATCGACGACCTGCTGGCAGAGATCCGCCAGCGAGCGGCCAACAATCAGCGCGTGCTGGTGACGACCCTGACCAAGCGCATGGCCGAAGACCTGGCCAACTACTACACCGAGGTAGGCGTTCGCTGCCGATACATGCACTCGGAGATCGAGACCCTGGAGCGGATTCGCCTTCTCCGCGGCCTGCGCAACGGAGAGTTCGATGTTCTGATTGGAATCAACCTGCTGCGCGAAGGACTGGACCTTCCCGAGGTGTCGCTGGTTGCCATCCTCGATGCCGACAAGGAGGGCTTTCTGCGCTCCCAGGGATCGCTGATCCAGACCATGGGGCGAGCCGCTCGCCATCTTGAGGGACGAGCGATTCTTTATGCCGACCGCCAGACCGATTCGATGCGCAGGGCCATCGAGGAGACGAATCGCCGCCGAGAGCGGCAGGTGGCTTACAACCTGGAGAACGGCATCACCCCCCAGACCGTCATTCGTTCTCTGGACGACTCCCTTGCCAGCGTCCTCAAAGCCGAATACGGCGATCTCACCGAGGAAGAAGATACGCTGACCGAGTTCGCCAGCCAGGCCGAGCTGGACGTCTACCTTGCGAAGCTCGAAGGGGATATGAGAGAGTCCGCGAAAAAATTCGAGTTTGAAAAGGCCGCGAAGCTCCGCGACACGATCAAGGACCTTCGCTCCAAGGAGTTTCTCTTCAGCTAGAACGGCCCGTGTCCTGGACCCGGAGTGCCTGCTCTGAGCGCCCACTCCGGGCGGCATGTTCGAAATAAAGCTGTTCTATGGCATTTTCGATGTTGAGGGGTATCCCGAAACGTGCTTGCAGTGGCGTTTTCATTGGGGGAAAACGCCGATCGAAGTCGAGTCACCCTCTACACCTACACCGAAACTGCCTTAGCACGCGCACAGACGTTCCAAAGCCTGCGGCCGAAGGACCGTCAAAACGACTCCGTGCGTTTCAATGATCTTGTCCTTGCGGAACCGTCCCAGAGTCCGGGTGATCGTCTCCCGGGTCGTCGCGGTCATCGAGGCAAGCTCCTCATGGGTCATCGACATCGTGATCATCGGGTTGGAGCGGCTCTTGGCGTCATCCGCCCAGTCCAGGATGAGGCGGGCCACTCTCCCGGCAGGGGAGGACGGCAGGGCAATCAGTCTGGCCTCATCGAAGGCGGCACGATAGTCCTCAGCCAGAACATTCGCCGCACCGAGGCTGGCATCGCCGAAGTTCTGCAACATCGTCATCAGGTGTTTGGTGTGCATGACCCGCACGCTGCACGGCTCCAGAGCCTCCGCCGTCACCTCATACTCTCCTTGTGAGAGCGCCGCACTCATGCCGAGCACATCCCCGGCCTGAGCAATCCGCAGAATCAATACGCGCCCCTCTCTGGAGGTGGCGGAGACCTTTACCTTGCCCGAGCAGACGAGAAAGATGGCGTTGCTTCGATCACCCTCACGAAAAAGCGAAGATCCGCGCAGATAATCGGTCTTGATCGAGTTCGACTCCAGAAACGCACGGGACTGGGGTCCAAACTTGCAGAACGCACCCTTTCCAGCTTGGGAGCAGCCAGGGCAGTTGGTCATGAGATCCTCCGTTGGGCAGATCAGCCTGTGTTCTGCTGGAATCTGCACTTGCCTCTCTGTAGAGCAACCCGGTTGCCAAAGTCTCCCCTCTTGTGATTTCAATCACATAGACATGTTCCCCCTGGTTGCTCGCCCCGTCTGCTGGGTGTTGGCACCCAGCACCTGCGTCATTTCACCCAACCGTAACGCACTGTTCCCCTGGGTCAGGCGGCCACAGTCGTCCAACTCCAACATACCGGCCGGCTATAGCCAACCAGCTCAGGGCCTTATACGATTTATGTGATGGCTGTCACGCGATCGACCTCTGAAGCACTCTCCGTCGTGATCATCGACGATAACCCGGGCAGCCTGGAGATGCTCTCCGCAGCCCTGGCACACACGGAAGCAGCCGTCTACACCGCCTCCAGACCCGTCGACGGTCTGGCCCTGATCCAGAAGCACCGCCCCCGCCTGGTGGTCACCGATCTGGTAATGCCGGAGATGAGTGGACTGGAGCTTCTCCAGCACGTGGTCAACTTCGACTCCTCCATCGATGTCATTCTGATGACGGCCTACTACACGACAGAGACTGCCGTGGCTGCAATCCGCCAGGGAGCCGCCGACTATCTGCAAAAACCGGTCAAGATATCCATCCTGCGCCAACGCGTGGAGGCTCTGATCGAGTCCGCAAACCGCCGCAGAAGGGCCCAGGCGGGGGCGGCATCAGGCGTCCAGGACCTGGAGTTCGAAGACCTGCAGGCGAAGAGCGATGTCATGTGGAATCTCTTCGCCATGATCCAGCGCGTGGCGCCGCATTACCGCTCGATACTGATCCATGGCCCCACCGGTTCGGGAAAGGATCTGGTGGCCACCGCCATCCATCGGCGCAGCAGGGTGACTGGAAAGTTTGTGGTGCTGAACTGCTCCGCCGTTGTAGAGACACTCTTTGAGAGCGAGTTGTTTGGGCACGTTCGAGGAGCGTTTACCGGAGCGGACCGGGACAAGACCGGACTCTTTGAACTTGCCAACGGCGGCACGCTGTTCCTGGACGAGATCGGGGATATGCCCCTGCCAACCCAGGCCAAGCTCCTGCGCGCCATTCAGAACCAGGAGATTCTTCCCGTGGGTTCACTCACCGCACGGAAGGTGAATGTGCGGATCGTTGCCGCGACCCATCGCGATCTGCGGGCTGCTATCGCGGAGGGAAAGTTCCGGGAGGACCTTTACTACCGCCTGTCGATGGTCGAGCTTACCGTGCCCTCGCTCAAGGACCGTCCCGGAGACCTGGAGTTGCTGGCAAAGCACTTCGTTCGCAAGTTCAGCAGCGAGTTCTCCCGGCCTATCGAAGGCATCACTCAGCGCGCCCTGCGGGTCCTGGAGCGTTATGCCTGGCCCGGCAACGTGCGCGAACTGGAACACATTATTGGTCGTGCGTGCATGCTGGCCGACGGCTCCATGCTTGATGTGGAAAACCTTCCCGAGAATATGGTTCGCACCGCCGTTCCACCGGCAGACAGCGGAGACAACGCTTCATCGCGGCTTGAGGAACAGGAAAGGCAACTGGTGATGGAGGCGCTTCGCTCCTCCGGGGGAAACCAGTCGGAGGCTGCCCGGCGTCTGGGGATCGGCCGCGATGCTCTGCGCTACAAGATCAAACGCTATGAGCTGAGCTCATAAGCCTTCTTGAAACTCCAGGGACGGTCTACTCTCGAATCCGTCCGCCCGGTGCGGGCCGTCTGAACTCGCCCACTCTGCTATCTCTTTTCCAGCAGACACGCTACGCACTGGCGTAAGCGCCCGGGGTGAATTGGCTTGACCAGAAACTGGGTGAAGCCAGCTTGTGTCATCTGCTCCGGCATCACCTCCAGCAGTGCAGGCGCAAGCGCAACGATTGGAACCCGTTCAAACCCTGGAGAACCGCGCAGTGCTCTGGCGATCAAAAAGCCATCCAGCCTGGGCATCTTCAGGTCCAGAATCACCAGATCCGGCCTGACCTCCGTGGCCAGTTCCACAACCTGTTCGCCATCGCAGGCCTCAAAGACTTCATAGCCGCAGCGTTCCAGAATTGAGCGCAACAGGTCCCTGCTGCTCACGGCTCCATCAGCTACGAGAATCCGTTGCGCTGCAGTCGGCTCGGCGCTTTGGGAACTATCTGGAAAACTGTCAGGCACAGAACGAGATTAGGGAGTCGGAGCGCCATAGATTGTGATCCGAATCACACCTCGTTCAAGGAGTTGGTGGGTAGCGTGAAATGAAATCGTGTTCCACGGCCCAGTTCGCTCTCCACCCAGATGCGACCTCGCTGCATCTCCACCAGTTGCTTGCAGATGGCCAGTCCCAATCCGGTTCCTTCGCGCACCCCCACCGGTGGCAGCCCCACCTGATAGAACTTATCGAAGATCCGGGTGCACTCCTCCGGGGCAATACCGATTCCGGTGTCTGCAACGGTCACCGTCACCCAGTCTCCCTCCATGGTGGCGTCGACCGAGACCTCCCCTCCCTGGTTGGTAAACTTCGCTCCGTTGCTCAGCAGATTGTAGAGAATCTGCCGGACGCGCACTGGATCGGCAGAGACCTCCACATCGAGATGTTCTCCCAGGGTGATCTTCACCGCTCTCGAGTCCGCATACGGCCGGATGGAATGAACCGCTTCGGTCACGATGGTCTGCAGATGCATCGATTCTGTGTGGAGATGAAGTCCACCAGCCTCTATGCGGCTCAGGTCGAGTACATCGTTAATCAAGTCCAGCAGATGCTCGGAGTCGGTATGAATGTGGCGTAGAAATCGACGCTGGGTCTCGTTGAGAGGACCCTCACCCTCCTCTTCAAGCAGTTCCGTGAAGCCAATAATGGTGTGCAGCGGGGTGCGAAGCTCATGGCTGATGCTGGCCATGAACTCACTCTTGAGCAGGTTCAGGCGCTCTGCCTCCTTCTGCCGGGCCTCCAGTTCGGTCATGTAGCTCTCCTGGAGTGTCCGCACGCGCTGCTCGGTCTGCTTTCTTTCTGTGACGTCACGAATCACGGCGGTTACGTGGACGCCCTCCTCAGTCTGGATGGGGCTGAGGCTGATCTCCACGGGAAACGTGCTTCCGTCCTTGCGCCGAGCGGAGAGATCAAGTCCCAGACCCATCGGCCGGGTGCGTCCGGCAGCAGCAAACTGGTGGCGGTGTTGTGCGTGTGCGTGGCGATCTGCTGCGGGGACAAGCGCGTCCACATTGGATCCGATGAACTCTTCGCGAGAGTAGCCGAACATCAGTTCGGCGCTGCGATTGGCGATCAGTATCCTGCCGGACTGGTCAATCTGCAAGATCCCGTCGGGCGCATGTTCGAAGACCTCCCGAAACTGCCGTTCGGCCAGCATCAAGGCCCGCGTATCGGGCTGCTGTTTCCTGCTCGCCCTGGCTCCAGATGGTGGAGAGTCCTTTTCGGTCTTTTCCACGATCTCAGCGGAGGGCTGAGGAGAATCCGTGGGGGAGATGCCGGTTGAATCGGGAAGACCTTTGCTCATGGGAGAAGTCCGCTGTGTAGCACAAAATGGTTTGCTGCCAGGCTCGATAGCGGCTTGGCTGGGTTTGGGTCCAAACAAATCCTCAATTTTCTGAAACGCTGTCGGCAAGGTTAGTCTAGAGCATTTTTCCAGTTACCGGGCCTTGCCTCGCCGGGGACCGCGCCCGGCAACGTCGAGACCTCGCGTTGGAACTGCAGAAGGATGCATCCGGCGCACTGCCCGGTGCCTGGCCTTATCGGGCACGGGCGTTTAGCTGATCCAGAACCTGCTTCAGGGCATCGAGCTTCTCTCCGGCGGCGGCCAACTTCCCGGCGGCGGTGAGGCGCTGGTAATCAGAGAAGTCCTGGCTGGCCTGGAGGATGAGGGAGTTGATCGAAGCCTGTGGCGCTGCCCCAGGCGGGAGATTGGCAGGAAGGTTCGGTGCGGCGGGTGCGGCCTGCGCTGTCTCGGTGACGGTGAGCGACGATGGCTCACCGGCAAAGAGCGCCGCTAACGCCGACGAAAAGTTGGGGCCGTAGGCGAGCCGATCCTGCAGCGCCAGCACCACAAGGCGCAGCTCCGGCATGGGGCTTTCTTGCGCCTGAAGATAGATAGGCTCGGCGTAGAGCAGCGCCTTGCCAGAGGGGATCACCAGCAGACTTCCCCGCAGAACGTGTGAACCCTGCTGGTTCCAGAGGGTGAGTTGTCCTGAGAGTTGCGCATTCTGGTCGATACGGGCTTCGATCTGCTGGGGTCCATCCACCAGGCGTGTCTTGGGGAAGTCATACACTACCCCTGTGCCGTAGTGTGCCCCATCGCAACGACCGGCGATCCAGCCGATCAGGTTGTTGCGGTTGGCCGGCGTAAACGGCAGTATCTCCACAAACTCCGCCTTGGTTTCGCCGGGGAGTTTCATCAGAACAAAGTTTGGTTGCACCGGCAGCATCGCCTGGTTTCCGTCCGCGTCCAGGCTGTTCTCGGTGGCGACGGTCCACAGATCCTCCCGGTTGAAGAAGACCTCCGGATCGGTCATGTGATACAGGCCATAGACCTCAGACTGCAACTTGAAGATCGTCTCCGGATACCGGACATGGCGGCGCAGATCCGTGGGCATTGAGGAGGCGTCCTGGAAGAGCGAGGGGAAGATGCGACGGTAGGCGCCCAGGACCGGATCCGATGGATCGAATACGTAAAAGGTAGTTGTGCCGTTATAGGCGTCTACCACCGCCTTGACGCTGTTGCGCATGTAGTTGATGGAGTCGTCATCGAGCGCGTAGTGGGTGGATTCAGGGTAACTGTCCGAGGTGGTGTAGGCGTCCATGATCCAGAACAACCTTCCTTTGTCCCCCACTACCAGATAGGGATCTGCGTCGAAGGTGAGGAAGGGAGCCAGCGCCGCTACGCGGTCTCCGATGCTGCGGCGCATCAAAAGCCTGCTATCTGGCCTGATGTCATCACTGAAGGGCAGTTTACCCAAGTCCCCCTCGTAGATGGACAGGAGCAGGCGTCGCAGAAAGCCGCCCAGAACAACGCCGCCACTGCCCCGATAGGAGGTAAAGTTGTTGCCCTGGCCCTGGGGATAATCAAACTCCTGCTGGCGGGTCTTGACGTAGACATCCGTGTTGGTGCGCTCGCCGAAGTAGATCTCCGGGCGGGTAACGTTCAGGCCGGGAACCGTGCTCTGGACAGGCATATTGCTCAAAAGGAACTCCGGGAGTCCCTCCGGGGTAAATCCGTTCACGGTGTTCATGGTGACGCCGTAACCGTGGGTGTAGGTGAGGCGCTCATTGATCCAGTTACGGCTGCTGACAGGTAGCCGATCCACGTTCAGTTCACGGGCGGCCAGCATCACCTCACGGGTGGCGCCATTCAGGTTGTAGCGGTCGATATCAATATCGGGAAAGTCGTAGTAGGTTCGAATCTCCTGGACCTGGCGCAGGGTATCCTGCAGCGCGTGCCAGTCCCACAGTCGAATGTTCTCCAGCGTGGGCTGGTTGTTGGCCGGGTCTGCTGCATCGATGGTGGTTTCGGCAGGAAACTCCTGCTGGAAGAAGCGATCCAGACCGAAGGCCCGACGCGTCGCCTGGATGTTCCGGGAGATGTAGGGAGTCTCTCGATCCAGTTCATTGGGTTTGACCACAAAGCTGGCCACATACCAGCCGATAAGCCCAAGGGCGATATAACTGATCCCCGCTGGAGCAATGGCCAAAGCGAGGTTACGGCCGCTGGGAAGGCGAATCGCATTGGTTGCTGCCAGGATGGCGCCCACTAGCAAAGCCGCGCTGACCAGAAGCAGGCCGTAGCTACTGATGTGCGCATCGGTATAGTTGATACCGTCGAAGATGGTGTGATGCTGCAGCACGAGGTGGTAGCGGCTGACGAAGACCATCATGGCTACCACCAGCAGCAGAAAGGCGATCCCCAGCGACAGTCCCTGCCAGGGTGAGCCGGGCATACCGGCCTGGCGCGCGTCCAGGTCATCCTTGCGCAGCGCGCGGGTGCTGCTGGTGATCACGAAGTAGAGGGCAGCGGCGGCGCAGACGGCCAGCGCCAGGGTGAGAAGCCAGTCATTGAGCAGGTCCCAGGCGGGAAGGGTGAAGAGATAGAAGTTGAGAGACCGCCCAAAGATGGGATCGGCCAGGCCGTCGGCCGCGGGTGGGGCGTACCGGAAGAGTGCCAGGGTCGGCCAGTCCGCCACCAGCGTGGCGCCAGAGAGGAGAGCCACAAGCACGGATGCTACCAGGGAGACGATCCGAAGAACGGGTTCCACCGAGACCTGAAAACTCTGGCCGGAGAGGACGATCGTCTGGGAGCCGGGAAGGTCCTGGCGGTGCATCCGAAGCAGGGCCCCAAAGGCCAGCAGGAGGACCACGAAGGTGATCAGGGCCACTGCGGAGAAGATCCCAGCCTGCAGCAGGATCATCCTCCAGTAAACCGCCCCGTAGCCGAGCGAGTCGAACCAGAGAAGGTTGGCCCAGGAAGAGAGGAGGGAGCCAGCGCTGAAGATGAGGCCCAGCAGGACCATGCCGGCAAGGATCTGCGCAGGACGCCGCCAGGAACGCCGGGGCCGCGGGTCAAACCGCCGTTGCTGTGAATCGATCGTATAAGCCAAGTTCCCTCCGTGGGAGGTGTTCGTTGCGAGTTCAGGCTCCCTCGCCGGCCATGAAGATTGTACAAGCGGAGCAAGGGACGCTGGAAACCAGCCTCCCGGAGTAACATCTGTGAAGAAACAACTATAGTGTGGTGGCGGGAAAATCTGGCTGGAGAGTTTAACCCTGGATGGAATTTCATATCTCAAGATCGATCCGTGAGAGGCTGAACCTCGATGAGGTACTGTTCAGTTTTACCGGGAATGTCATCTTTGCAAACGTTGCAGCCGCGCGAAGGCTGGCGGACGGGCTGAATGCTGTACGCGAAACGGAAGCGGCGGAGACATCCCTGGAGCCCGGAGCCCCGGCTCTACCGCCCATCGTCCATGCCGGCGCCCTTTTCGCCATGGGTCTCATCGATGAACTCAGCCACGCCCTGGTCGCACGGTATCGGCAGCAACAGGACCCGGCGGTGATGTCTGAAGCCATGCGATGGCTGGCAGCAGAGATCACGCCGGCGGAGAGCGATCGGCTGCTGCTCCAGTTCGTAAGCGAGTTCCCTACCGTCGACGTCTACCAGGGTCAGCGGACGGAACGACAGTGGCTCCAGAGCAGTTCCGATGGACGGCCGAATATCGAAGTTGCGTTTGAAGAACTGCTGCTTTTGTGGATCGCCAACAGCAATCCGGCGTTCAAGCCGTTCCGGCGTCTGTTTGGCGACAAACTTCTGCAGGAGAAGACCGCCTATCGGCGAGCCACACAACAGATTCCATCTTTTTTCATCGGACGACCGAAGATCTCTTCCAGCCTCGGTAGTCTGCTGGATGCCCTGCGAGCCCCCATGCTGGCCTCTCCAGATTCCCTGACCGGGCAACTGGACTACATTATCCAGGCCTGGGCCGAGATCCTGGGCGAGGACCTGAAGCGTGTGCTGCTGGCCGTGGATGTGCTGCGCGAGGAGGAACTCGCCATCTGGATGCAGTTTCATCCTGCCGGACCGGACTGGCATCGGCATGCGCCTCCGGGCCGTGGCAATGAGGGGTTTCTGGGAGACGAGTACGTAGGCTGGGATGCAGAACTGCGGCGCCGGGAGCAAGCTCCACTGATCGAGTATGAAGCTTTCAGCGCGGACCAGGCCTGGATGCCCAACGTGGTGCTGATCGCCAAGAGCACGTATGTGTGGCTTGAACAGCTCTCCAAGAAGTATCAGCGGCACATCCACCGGTTGGACCATATCCCGGACGAGGAGTTGCGGCTGCTCTCCGACCGCGGCATCACCGGATTGTGGCTGATTGGACTCTGGGAACGGAGCAGGGCCTCAAAGACCATCAAGCGGCTGCGAGGCAATCGCGAGGCGGTGGCATCAGCCTACTCGCTGCGGGACTACTCCATCGCTCAGGACCTGGGCGGCGAGGAAGCCTTCGAGAATCTGCGCTATCGCGCCGCCATGGCCGGGCTGCGCCTGGCCAGCGATATGGTTCCCAATCACATGGGCATCGACTCCTCCTGGGTCATCGAACATCCCGAGTGGTTCCTCTCGCGCTGGGATAGTCCTTATCCCGCCTACCGCTTCGATGGGCCGGATCTCTCCACAGACAGCCGCGTTGAGATCAAGATCGAGGATCACTACTACGATCAGACGGACGCCGCGGTAGTCTTCCGCCTGCACCACCATCGCCAGGGCGTGACTCGCTTCCTCTACCACGGCAACGATGGCACCATGTTTGCGTGGAACGATACGGCGCAACTGGACTACTCCAGGGCCGAGGTGCGTGAGCACGTCATCCAGGTCATCCTCAGCGTCGCCCGGAGATTTCCCATCATCCGTTTTGATGCCGCGATGGTGCTGGCCAAACGTCACGTGCAGCGGCTCTGGTTCCCCTTGCCCGGAGCGGGAGGATCCATCCCCTCGCGCGCCGAGTCCGCCATCTCGCAGGAGGCCTTCGATGCGCTGATGCCACATGAGTTCTGGCGGGAGGTGGTCGACCGCGTGGCGGCGGAGGTTCCTGGAACGCTGCTGCTGGCAGAGGCATTCTGGTTGCTGGAGGGATACTTTGTACGCACCCTGGGAATGCATCGCGTGTACAACAGCGCCTTCATGAACATGCTCCGTGATGAAGAGAATGCGAAGTACAGGTCGTATCTCAAGAAGACGGTCGAGTTTGACCCCGACATCCTGAAGCGCTACGTGAACTTCATGAGCAATCCGGACGAACGCACCGCAATCGACCAGTTCGGATGGGGCGACAAGTACTTTGGGGTCTGTGTGCTCCTGGCCACGCTTCCCGGGCTTCCCATGTTCGGGCATGGCCAGATCGAAGGCTTCACCGAGCGCTACGGGATGGACTTCAAGCAGGCCCGTCTGGATGAACAGCAGAATGAAGGACTCATGGCGCGGCATCAGCAGTTGATCGCTCCGCTGTTGAAGAACCGGCGGCTATTTGCCGAAAGTGCGGACTTTGTCCTGTACGACTTCTGGACCGGCTACGGCACGGTAGACGAGAACGTCTTTGCCTACTCCAACCTGTGCGAGGATCAGCGGGCGTTGATTCTGTACAACAATCGCTATGGTTCAACTCTGGGGACCATCAAGAGCTCTGTGGGATTTCTGGACAAGCAAAGCGGAACGCTGCGGCAGAAGAGCCTGTTTGAGGGCATGCGCCTTCCCGGTGATGAGAACGCCATCCTGGCCTACCGGGATGCAGCACTGGGACTGGAGTACCTGCGCCGCGCCAGCGACTTTCGCGATCATGGCCTCACCCTGGAGTTGCGCGGATACCAGCATACGGTCCTTCTGCATTGGCGCCATCTGCAGCCCTCTGAGGCTTATCCCTGGGACAGACTGTGCGACGCGCTGCACGGCACCGGCGTCTACAACCTGGATGAGGCGCTCTCGCAACTTCGGCTACAGCCATTGGTGGATATTCTCCATCGAACCATCAGCGAGGGGACGATTCGTGGGTTTGTGATCGCAGCCTATTCGACTCTGACCCAGGAGTTGGAACGGGAGAATCAGATAGATTCGCAGCCCGACAAGCCCCAGCGCGCAGCCGCAAAGCGCAGCAAGAAGAACGTGCCATTGGAGCCTTTGACCGCCGGGCCGGAGATCTCAGTGCGACAAGAGGGGATTCTGGAGTTTATTGGAGGTGTGGATCGGTTCCTCTCGAAGGCTGGGTCGCTGGCGCAACTGGAAGGCGTTCCCCTGCCGGATGCCTCTACGATTCAGCCCTGGAGCATACCGGAACCGTTAGCGACCGACGGTTCGGCGCCGGCAGACGACGCCCCGACCACTGCCGCTGCGGCGATTCGGCTGCCGTGGATGCTGCTGCGACACCCGGAGACGATTCAGCCTGCGGCTCGATCCGTGCTGCCCAGCAGTGATATTCATACGCCTTCGGCGCAGACCTGGGGCCCGGTGATGGCATGGATGGTTCTCCGTGCAGCGCCCTCACCGGCCTACGCTCTGGCGCTCTATGACACCCTGCGGTTGCGTCATGTCTTCGCTGAGGTCTTCTCGGCAATCGGAGTCCAGGGCGAGCAGGCGTGGCGGGCGGCGGCCATGGTGCGTGTGCTCCTGCTGATGAGCCGGTTTGGATCCTGCTCTGCCGCAGTGCGATCGGAGGAGTTCTGGAACGACGCCGATGCGCGCTGGCTGACAGGTATCCATGGTGATGTGGACGAACCCCAGTACTTTGTCCAGGAGAGCTTTGAATCCTTCGTATGCTGGTTGCTGCTGCCGGCGCTGATCGAGATTGGCCGGAAGCCCCAGATCGACGCCAAAGGCGCACAGGATGTGACCGCGATCGCCGCCAATCTGGCCTATACGGCCCGAGTAGCGGGCTACCAGGTGCATCGGTTTATTGATGTGTTGCACACCAGCGACCTGAAGGAGCAGCACAAGGCGGACTTCGATCAGTTGAGCGCCGCAGACCAGTAGAGAATACGGTTCGTGACAAAATGGAATGCAGATGAACTTGCCTGACGAAACCCTCCCTGCGGCTTCCTCAGCCGCTGATGTTCCTGACGCAGCCGCCGAGCCTGCCGCTGCGTCCACCGCCTCCTTCGCCGAGCAACTCTCCGAGTTTGAGCAGAGCCATTCGCATCGGAGCGAGGGTGATACCCGGCAGTTGCAGGGCACCGTTGTCTCCGTCGATGCGGAGTTTGTCTACCTTGACATCGGATACAAGACGGAGGGCATTCTTGCTCGCGACTCCTTTGCGAACCATGGCGAAGATCTGCCCCTGGGGAGCACCTTCAAGGTCTCGGTAAAGGGGCGCAATCCGGAGGGCTACTATGAGCTCTCGTTGCTGCGGGTGGCCCAGGCTACCGACTGGCCATCGCTGGAGCAGGCCTTTGCCCAGAAGACAGCGGTAGCGGGAGTGGTGACGGGGGTGGTGAAGGGAGGTCTGAGCGTGGACCTCGGGGTCCGGGCCTTTCTTCCCGCGTCACGCAGTGGAACCAGGGATGCCGCGGAGATGGAGAAGCTGGTGGGGCAGCCGATCACCTGCCGCATCACCAAACTGGATACGGTAGAAGAGGATGTCGTGGTTGACCGGCGCTCGGTGCTCGAAGAGGAGGCTCTCGTTCTCCAGCAGAGCCGCTTCTCCGCCCTGCGAGAGGGAGAGGTTGTGCGGGGAACGGTGCGCAGCTTTGCGCCTTATGGAGCGTTTGTCGAGCTGGGCGGAATCGATGGACTACTGCACATCAGCGATATGGCCTGGAGCCGGATGAGTTCCGCGGAGGATCTGCTCAGCCTGGGAGAGTCCATCGACGTAAAGATTCTCAGCGTAGACCCGGAGACCCGGCGCATCTCCCTGGGATTGAAACAACTGCAGCCTGAGCCGTGGGAGCGTGTGCCGGAGAGGTATCTGGCTGGGCAGCGCGTCACCGGAACCGTGACCCGCCTGATGGACTTTGGAGCGTTTGTGGAGTTGGAACCAGGCATCGAGGGCCTTATCCACGTCTCGGAGATGTCCTGGGTGAGGAAAGTACGCAAGCCCAGCGATTTGCTGAAGGTGGGCGATACCGTGGACGCGATGATTCTTGCGGTGAACGTCGCCGAGAAGCGAATCTCCCTGGGACTGAAGCAGGCCCTGGGTGATCCGTGGAGTGATGTGCCGCAGAGGTTCCCGGCCGGCGCGTCGATCCAGGGGCCGGTGACGCGCCTGACGAAGTTTGGTGCTTTTATTCAACTCGGCGAAGGCGTAGAGGGTCTGGTCCATGTGAGCGAGATCAGCGCCGAGCGCAGGATCCAGCATCCCCAGGATGTGTTGCGGGTTGGTGAGACGGTCAAGGTGCTGGTGTTGGGCCTGGACGTTGAGAAGCGACAGATACGGCTGAGCATCAAGCAACTCGCGCCCACCGGACTGTCAGAGTATCTGGAAGAGCACAAGCCGGGCGATCTCGTCTCCGGCCGCGTGGTTTCAATTTCCAGCGCCGGGCAGTCCGCAGAACCCGTAGTGGTGGAGTTGGGAGAAGGTGTTCGCGCCCAGTGCTTCCTCT
Organism: Acidobacteriota bacterium; assembly: GCA_021806005.1. Classification (GTDB taxonomy): domain Bacteria; phylum Acidobacteriota; class Terriglobia; order Terriglobales; family Acidobacteriaceae; genus Granulicella. The sequence goes on from JAJZDM010000027.1 coordinate 28,579, forward strand.
CCATCGTTCCTGCTCCGGCTGAGGATACCGACAGTTCCGGCGCCGACCTCTCCCGGTTGACGTCGATGCTGAGTGCTCGCTGGAAGGGCGGCACGGCTTCCACCGCGAAGGTTGAACCTCTGGCCCCAGGTCAGATTCGCAGCTTTCAGATTACAAAGCTGGACCGCGACTCCCAGTTGATCGAGTTGAAACTCACCTGAGTCTCCTTCCGATCACCTGAAGAGTTCTGGAACCCCGCTGGGTTCAGGGCCCGGTCAATCCGTGTCCGCAAAGCCAGCGCTCTACTCCGATCTCTCCTCCGGATATGCTTCTCCAGCGATGAGTTGGCTCACGAATCCTGCAGCATCGCCGCGCAGACGGCCAGGGCGGCGATTGCCGCCGTCTCCGCGCGCAGTATCCGGGGCCCCAGCGTCACATGCTTCCAACCACTCTGGCTGAACAGCGCCATCTCCTCGGCCGTCCATCCACCTTCCGGGCCAATGGCCAGCGCGACCGGCAGGTTCTCGCCGAGCGGCCCACGGGCCAACTCGTTGCGCAGCGAGTTCTCCTGCTCGGTCTCCGCCAGCAGCAGCCTCCGCTCCGCGCTCACCATTCCCAGCGCCGTCTTCAGCGGCGCCGGATCGTCCACCGCCGGCACGTCACTGCGGCGCGATTGTTGCGCGGCCTCCCGCACAATCCTTCTCCACCGTTCTACCCGCCTGGCAGCAGCCTGAGCCAGATGCTTCTCCGTTCTCCGGGCGATCACCGGCGTTACTCGAGCCGCTCCCAGCTCGGTAGCCTTCTCGATTCCCCACTCCATGTGATCGAACTTGAAGACAGCCATCAGCAGATGTACCCGCAGAGATGCCTCCGTCTCCAACTGTTCCTTGAGAGCAAACACCACCTCGCTCTCCGTGGCAGAAAGAACCTCGGCGCGATGTAGAAACCCGTTTGCGACTACGTCAAATATCTGTCCCGGCTGGGCCCGCAGGACGCGCGCCAGGTGAGCGGCCTGCTCTCCTTGCAGGCTGGCGCTGGTCTCCGTCCAGGTATCGGCAATCCATCGTCTTCTGGTCATGGGTCCAGCATACTGTGTCACCGCGGGCTGCAATACATCGCGGATGCAGCTTCTTCTCGGAACGACACGGAAAACACATCAGGGAACGCTTCAAAAGCGTTCCCTGAGTGTGTTGCCTTTGCTTTGGTGCTTTGCCTTGGTTGCGTTTGCCTGCGCTCCCAATCGATGCTGAACATCGACGCTGCTCCATGCTGTAGAGAGCAGCTAACGAAGGTATAGTTTTCCTGCGCCGAAGAGTCAAGAAAAAAAGGAGGTGGCGCATCGAATTTTTTCGCGAAACTTCCTCCGTTCCGCAGAGAGCATCCTCCTCGAGGACGAATTGCTCTCGGAAAGTCGAGCGGGAAACAAGTCTTGCTGCATGGATGCTGCCATCACCGAACGCTGTTTTCACTATCCTTGCAACACCTCTGCTTCACTCCTGATGGACGCTGTGCTCGACAGAGCGTCGCCACAAACCTCATGCCAGCGCACGCTGTCAGGTGGAGAGCGGTTCCGTGCCGCCACCGCATCGGCCACAAGAAGGTGCGAAGACCTGTTTGGTCTTGCCCACGCTCTCCGTCACTGCGGCAGATCGCTACATGAAGATGCCTTCTTCAGGGAATCGCGTGCTCAAGCTGACGCCAGATTCTGACCGCATCTCTGCCGCTCGGATTGCGTCCGCTGCTCTGGAAGCACAGACTCTCCGTTGCGCTGCGGCACAGAGCATGCAGCCATCTCCATCTATCTCCTCGGTTCGCACCCGGCTCCACTCAGTCTGATTCGAGCGTCGTATACTACGTGGTGCCACAGCGCAGAGACGCCTAACGGCTCTCTGCGTCTCATCATCGCCGTTGGCAATCCGGATGGGCGCTTTCTTCTCCCCCCTTTCCCGGTCGGCTGGAGTCCTTATGCGCGAAGTCGTCATCGTCAGTGCCGCCCGAACACCGGTCGGCAAGTTTCTTGGCTCCCTCTCACACCTCTCTGCCGTAGAACTCGGCGCCATCGCCGTGCGTGCGGCTGTAGAACGCACCGCTCTTCAGGGGGCCGCGGTGGATCCCTCCCAGGTAACCGACTGCATCATGGGATGTGTTCTGCCCGCAGGTCTGGGGCAGAACCCAGCACGTCAGGCCGCTCTGGGCGCCGGCCTTTCTGACGCCACGTCAGCCTTCACCATCAACATGGTATGCGGCTCGGGGCTGAAGGCCATCGCCCTTGCGGCGCAAGCCATCGCCGCCGGCGATGCAGAGATCGTCGTCGCCGGCGGCATGGAGTCCATGTCGAACGCTCCTTATCTTCTTCCCAAGGTACGTACGGGGCTCCGAGCCGGCGATGCGCAGATCATCGACTCCATGATCCAGGACGGCCTGTGGTGCGCCCTGGATCACCAGCACATGGGAATGACCGCCGAGTTGGTAGCTGAGAAACACTCCATCACCCGCGGAGAGCAGGACGAGTACGCCCTCCACTCCCATCGCAAGGCCGCCGCTGCGCAACAGGCGGGACGCTTTGAAGCTGAGATGATTCCCATCACGCTCCCCGCCAGGAAGGGCGCATCTCCTGCCATACTGGACCACGATGAGAGCATTCGTCCGGATGCATCCCTGCAGTCCCTCGCTGCCCTGAAGCCGGCATTCAAAGCCGATGGAACCGTTACCGCAGGCAACGCTCCAGGGATGAACGACGCCGCAGCCGCCGTTCTCCTGATGACTGCTGAGCGGGCCGATCAACTGCATCTGAAACCGCTGGCCACCCTGCGTGCCCAGGCCAGCAGCGGTGTAGCTCCACGCTGGGTAATGCTGGCTCCCGTCAGCGGTGTGCAGAAGTTGATGGCCCGCACCGGGTGGTCGCTCCAGGATGTCGATCTCTTTGAACTCAACGAAGCTTTCAGCGTCCAGGCGCTGGGTGTCACTCGCGAACTCGGTCTGTCTCTGGACCGCATCAACGTCAACGGTGGAGCTGTCGCCATCGGTCATCCCATCGGAGCCAGCGGAGCCCGCATCCTGGTCACCCTGCTCCATGAGATGCAGCGCCGCGACGCTCACAAGGGAGTAGCCGCACTGTGCCTGGGTGGCGGCAACTCCGTTGCCATGGCCGTGGAGCGATAAAGCGGTTTCAGAGACAGGTAACGCGATGCCTGGAGATCCATCGGCGTCCGCCTGAATCTCCGGGGTCCCGGCAGGCCATCCAGTTGGAGCGGAAGGAGTCGCGCTTCGACGTAGCGGCCATGCGTTCCACCTGCAGGAGCGATGGGGTTAAGCCGCCCGCTGTTCCATGCGGCGTTTCCAGGAGTAGGCCAGCCGCGCCATCACCCCTGAAACCAGGTAACCAAGCGCCATGACCAGCAGGGCAGTCTGATGCCACTCGGCCACGACGCCGATGATCACCACCACCAGCGCCAGCAGGCGGCCCGGCTTTCGAGTGCTCATATCAATCTCTTTGCCGCTCCAGAACCGCCAACTGCTGACCATCAGAAACCCGGTGAAGGCTACCAGCCCCAGCCACACCAGTGAGATCCAAAGGTTATGAACGGGAGAGCCGGCTTCAAAGTGAATGACGGCTGCAAGAACACCGGCCGCCGCCGGAATTGGCATTCCTACAAAGTACTTTCGGCCCGGCAGACCCGGGTTGCGCGGCTGCGGGTTGACGCTGATGTTGAACCGCGCCAGACGGCTGGCGCCACAGATAAGAAATAAAAAACACACCACGATGCCAAAGTGCATCACCCGGCCTTCGATCACGGGATGGCCGCTGGGAGGAACCTGCCGCACCCCCCAGAGATACGCCAGCAGGCTGGGAGCAACGCCGAAGGTGATCACGTCCGCGAGCGAATCCAACTCCTTGCCAAACTCGCTGGAGGTGTTGGTCATACGGGCGATGCGCCCGTCCAGACCATCAAAGACGATGGCGAAGATGATTGCCAGCGCAGCGCGGTCAAAGGCCATCGAGGACAGCGCGGGGTTGCCGACCACCGTACCGCGGATGCTCTCCATGATGACGTAATAGCCCAGCGCAATGCTGCCCGCAGTGAACAACGACGGAAGGATATACATGCCGCGCCGCGATGAGAAGTGCGTCTCTTGCTCCATCAGTTCCGTCCATGCGAGGAGTTCTTCGCTGTATTCTCGCCGTACCCCGGCAAGATTCCCAGAATGGAGCTTCCGCCCTTGACCCTGTCGCCCGGCTTTACTCGCAGTTCGACATCGGCGGGCATCAGGACATCCACGCGCGAACCGAACTTGATCAGGCCCATACGCTGCCCGCGCAGCACCAGGTCACCCGTCTTCAGGTCGCACACAATGCGACGCGCCAGCAGGCCGGCAATCTGCTTGAAGCTGACGATGGACTGGCCATCGTCGATGACAATCATCGCCTGCTCATTCATCACTGCGGACTCTGGATTCATGGCGTTGAGGAACTCCCCCTCACGATACTCCACCCTCGTCACCTTTCCGCTGATCGGAACCCGATTGACGTGAACATCAAACACGCTCAGGAAGATGCTGACCCGGAACCGGCTGCCCGATGTAGTCTCAATCCACTCCGCACCCTCGACTTTGCCGTCCGCCGGAGAGACGATCAGGCCATCTCCGCTGGGGATCCGGCGTTCCGGATCACGGAAGAACCAGAGGAAAAACGCCGCCAGAAGAACCGGAATCAGCGTGAGGCTGACCCAGTGCGTCCCCAGATACACGATCACGGCAACGCTCAGCAGCGCTGCTCCGTAGTAAAACCCATCCCGAACCATAGGCATCGATTATACCTTTGCAGCATGGACTGATAACGTCATTCCCCGGCGCGAAGCTCTCCTGCCCTCTGTACCGTCGTCAGGTCGGCTGTCATGAGAATGGCATCCTCGATGGGGTCTCGATAGTACCTTCGACGTGCCCCCTGCTCGGCAAATCCCAGGGTTCGGTAGAGCGCCAGAGCAACCGCATTGGAGGCTCGAACCTCCAGTTCCATGGTTCTGGCTCCCTGCACTCTGGACCATTCCATCACCTGACGGCACAACGTCCTTCCCAGGCCCTGACCGCGGGCGGAGAGCAACGTGGCAACACTCTCCAACTCTGACAACTCCCCGGCACAACAGGCGACGGAAAAGCCCAGAATGAGTTGGCCGCTCTTCGCCTTGTCCTCACCCTCTACGACAAAACAGGCGCGGATGGGTCGGCATCCCTGCTGCCCGGAGAGTATCTGCAGCCAACTGGCCGTACTCCAATGAGGAGCCTCGGAGCACTCCTGCTGGAGTGTCAGGATCCCCTCCAGATCGCCAGGAGTGGCAGGGCGCACCCTCCAGTTGAGGGCCGGTCTCCATTCGCTGGTCGTGTCATGGGTCATGACGGCTCCACAGGTCTTATTCTGCATGGCAGCTCTGGTTCGAGTTACGGCGCTTTTGCCGGCGTCGTACCGGACGCCACCGCCGGCATGCCGTAGATGTCCTCTTCCTGACGAACGTAGTTGGCGTCGCCCTCCGCATCACTGCCGCACTGCTGAAGTCGGCGCAGCACCGCCCGCAGCGCATCCCGCGCGTGCAGCGGGCACAGGACAACCCTGCATCCCTGCAGGTGCTCTGCGAGGCGCTGCTCAGCGACCGCGACCGGTTGTCGCCCAATGGACTCGCTCTGCATCTGCTCAACCGTGGTCAGCCACTCGCGGCCGGTGGCTACGTCCCGCGCGTACACCTGGTTGCGCCCGGCATCGAGAGCCACCAGCACTGGCGAAGTCTGGGTCTCTGCAGTGGCGAGAGCGCTGCGAGCGCAGAGAGTGGCGGTATCGGAGAGAACCTCCAGGCGCGAAACCGCGGCCAGCCTCAGACCAACTGACTCGCACAGACCCTTGGCAAAGCCCAGCCCGGCTCGAACTCCAGTAAAGGAACCAGGACCACGCACCACGCCAACCGCGCTCAGATCCTGCACGCGCCACCCCGACTGCTGCAACAGATAACGCAGCGAAGAGAGGATCTCCGCCGAGGCGCGCCTCTCACCCAGGTCTGAAGAGAGAAGCACCCGGTCGCCCTCGCACAGAGCCAGACCGGATGTCTCTCCACAGGTATCGATCAGCAGCAGACGCTCGTTCCCGCCCAATGGTATCTCCATCCTCCTAGGGTACCGTGTGGAAGAGCGGACTTACTCCGTCGCGGACAGCACCTCTTCCCGCACCTCTTCATCCTGCTCTGCCTCGCCCAGATTTCTGGGCAGCGCAATGCGCAGGACGTCTTCAATGTGCGAGGCGTAGTGGATGGTGACACCCTCTATCTGCTCTGGAGCCAGATCCTCCTCCACGTTGGTCTTCACATCGATGGGGAGAATTACATCACGAACGCCAGCCCGCTTGGCAGCAAGAAACTTTTCCTTGATGCCACCCACCGGAAGGACGTTGCCACTCAGGGTGATCTCTCCGGTCATGGCCAGCAGTGGATGAATCGGCCGATTCAGCAGTAGACTCACCAGGGCTGTGACCATGGTGACCCCAGCGCTGGGACCATCCTTCGGTATGGCGCCCGCAGGTACGTGAATGTGCAGGTCGATGTCCTTCAGCACATCGTCATCCAGGCCCAGCGAGAGAGCGTTCGACCGCACCCAGGTGAGTGCCGCCTGCATGGACTCCTTCATCACGTCACCGATCTGCCCGGTCATGGTAAAGCCGCCCTTGCCCTTCATCCGGTTGGCCTCAATGAACAGAACATCGCCGCCCGCCGGGGTCCAGGCTAATCCCACTGCCACTCCCGCACGCTTGGTCCGCTCGGCGATCTCCGTATCCACCCGCACCTTGATCCCGCCCAGGAACTCGTGGACGATCTCCGGTGTCACAACCAGTTTTTCCGTGCGCCCCTCCGCCACCTGGCGCGCTGTCTTGCGGCAGATGGTTCCAATCAACTGCTCCAGGCGGCGTACCCCGGCCTCGCGCGTGTAGTGGCGAGCGACCAGAGACACGCTGCTGGTGGGAAACTCGATCATCGCCTGCTGCCCTTCCCCGGGCTCGATGCCGTTCTCCTTGATCTGACGCGGAATCAGGTACCGCTCGGCGATGCTCACCTTCTCCTCTTCGGTATAGCCGTTGAGTTCGATGACCTCCATGCGATCCAGCAGCGGCGCTGGAATCGTATCCAGTTGGTTGGCCGTGCAGATAAACAGGACCTTGCTCAGATCGAAGGGCTGATCCAGATAGTTGTCACGGAAGGTGCTGTTCTGCTCCGGATCCAGCGTCTCCAGCAATGCGCTGGATGGATCACCGCGAAAGTCGCGGCCCAGCTTGTCGATCTCATCCAGCATGAACACCGGGTCGTTGACCTCGACGCGCTTCAACTGTTGAATGATCTGGCCGGGCAGAGCTCCAATGTAGGTCCTGCGATGCCCGCGGATCTCCGCCTCATCGTGCATGCCACCCAGTGAGATGCGGGAGAACTTACGCCCCAGAGCGCGCGCAATCGAGCGGCCCAGCGAGGTCTTGCCCACGCCCGGAGGCCCGACGAAGCATAGAATCGGTCCCTTCATATCCGGCTTCAGGCGGCGCACGCTCAGATAGTCCAGGATGCGTTCCTTGACCTTTTTCAGACCGTAGTGATCTTCTTCCAGAAATTCCTTCGCCCTCTTGATGTCCACAGCCGTGGACGAACTTTTGGACCAGGGCAGAACCGCCAGCCACTCGATGTAGTTCCGGGTGAGAGAGTAGTCGGCCGCCGCGGGATTCATGCGGCTCAGACGCGCCAGCTCCTTCAGCGCATCTTTCCTGGTCTCCTCCGGCATACCGGCAGCTTCAATTTTCTCCTTCAGATCCGCAACATCTTTCTGGGTCTCATCCAGGTCCCCCAACTCCTTCTGGATTGCCTTCATCTGCTCACGAAGATAGAAGTCCCGCTGCGACTGCTGCACCGAGTCCTGGACCTCACTCTGGATCTTGTTGCGCAACTGCTGGACGCCCAGTTCCTTGGCCAGAAGATTGTTGATGATCTCCAGCCTGCGCTTCACCGCCGCGGTCTCCAGCAACTCCTGCTTCTCGGCTGTCGTCAGAAAGGGCAGATTCGCCGCGATAAAGTCCGCCAGCCGCGAGGGTTCCTCGATGTTCAAGGCGATCGTCTGCAGGTCGTCCGAGAGCGTGGACGAGGAGGTCACAATCTCCTGAAACTGGGCCAGAACATTCCGCTGCAGGGCCTCAATCTCTGGCGTTCGCTCAGGGGTCACATCCTCCAGCGCCGAGTAGGAGGCCGTCAGAAATGGCTGTTCCTGGCTGAACTCTCCCAGCTTCACCCTCTCCATTCCCTCGGTAAACACAAAGAGGCTCTGGTTCGGCATCTTGACCACCTTGTGCACGGTAGCGCGGGTGCCCACTGCGTACAGATCCTCTCCACCCGGGGCATCCTGGCGCGCATCACGTTGCGCCACCACCAGGATCATCTTCTCCTCGCCCAGGGACTGGATAAGTTGGATCGAACTCTGGCGACCTACCGTCAACGGTAGAACGGCATGCGGAAAGAGGACCGTATCCCGGACGGGAAGAACGGGATACGACTTCCCTCTCTCTTCGGGGCCGGTTTCCTTGCTGGTCGGTTTAATCACGCTTACGAAATCGGTGGACATAATTGAGCGTTCCTCTATCAACTTTCTTGAAATAGGATGCATCAAGATATCGTTTGGACGCAATCCTTGTTCCCGTTACATCTGGTCACCAGTCTGCTACGTCCTCGCCTGAACCGTCATCCTCATTCTCAACGTTGCCGCAATTCCTCTCTATGATGCTGAATCGAAAGGATGCGCTTACCCTCCTGATCCGAACAGCGAGATCTTCCTCCAGAACCTGGTGATGGATTGCAACCGGGCTCCGGAGCCGTTAGGCTGGATCTGGCGCCGAACACGAGCCTCGATAGCTGGCCGTGCACTTCGGATCATCCATCCAAGTGGGCTGCGGGAGTGGTGAAATGGCAGACACGCAGGTCTTAGAAGCCTGTGCCCGAAAGGCGTAGGGGTTCAAGTCCCCTCTCCCGCACCAGCAACCAAACTTTGGCTACAACCCGGAAAGCAGTCTCATGAGCCAGTCGATCACTCAACCCGATAACACCCGTATTACGCTGGAAAAATCCACCAGCTACCGTGACTCTTACGCCAACAGCGTGCAGGTCCGCCTCTCCCTGTGGGACTTCTTCCTGGTCTTTGGAACCCTGGAGCAGGAGACGGCCGATCACGTGCGCGTGGACAACTTCCAGGGCATCTACCTGAGTCCGCAGCAGGCCAAGGCACTGGCCAACGTGCTCCAGCACAACGTTGCGCAGTATGAGCAGAACTTTGGCCCCATCTCCCTGGATGGCCCCGGAGTACAGCGCTTCGTCGTCCCGGCCACCGGCCCGATCCACTAACTTCAGCCCGTGGACGCTGCCCGCCAATGGATGCGCGAACTCCCCGGCCGGCTTGCTGCTCTGCCAGGCAGCGTGCTCTTTTTCCTTTTCTTTGCAGCCGTGGCACTCAGCCACCTGACCCTGTTGCGTTTGCCGTATTTCTGGGATGAGGGCGGCTACTACATTCCGGCGGCATTGGACTTCTACCGCACCGGGCAACTGGTTCCCCACTTCACCAACGGCCACCCCCCGCTGCCCAACATCCTGCTGGGCAGTTTGTGGCATATCGTGGGCTTCCACATCCTTGCCACCAGGCTGCTGGCGTGTGGTTTCGCCGCACTGAGCCTGCTTGCCATCTTTCGCCTTACGCAGCGTCTGCTGGACGCATCCGCAGCTCTGACTGTCACCCTCCTGACGGGCGCCTATCCGATCTGGTTCGCGCAGAGCTCTCTGGCTCACGCCGATATCTTTGCCGCGGCCTTCAGCCTCTGGGCCTTTGCCCTATACCTGCCCTCCCTTCAGGCTTCATCCCCTGGTTCCCACGATGACAGCCGCATCAGTCCGCGTTACATCTCCGTAGCGGTGTTGTTTTCCCTGGCAGCACTCTCCAAAGAGACCTCCATCATCCAGCCTGCGGCACTGACAACCTGGGAGTTGGCGCTGCTGCTGCGCCAGCGATGCAGCCGCGTGCAGGTTGGTGGCACAGATCTGGGCCCGCCGCAGCGTATCGGCTCGCACATCGCCTGGGCGATCGCCCTGGCGTCTCCCGTACTCCCGCTCATCGCCTGGTTTGCCTACCACCATCACGTTGTTGGTTTCACCTTCGGCAATCCCGACTTTCTGCGCTACAACGCAACGGCAAACTTTACAGCCGCGCACATTCTGCAAGCCCTTCGTTACCGCTTTCTGCATCTGTTCTGGCAGCGCAACATCTGGATCCCAATTCTCTTCGCACTGACATGCCTGCTGCTGCCGCGGCGCCAGGACGCTCCCGCCTCCCTGCATCCGGGCCCGCGCTACGCGATGGCGGTGCTGGTGGCTGCCAACTGGCTCGCTTTCTCGGTACTGGGTGGAGCG
>JAJZDM010000166.1 GCA_021806005.1 Acidobacteriota bacterium
TAACCACACCGATGCCGGCGGCTTCCGGGTTCAGGTCGAGATCCTGAAGCGCGTGGACTATATACAGCAGGCAGCCTGCCAGCTCGATGATCTCGGTGGCGGGAAGGCAGGACCACGCTCCCCAGCCTCCAATGTCGCCATCGATGTTGCCGCGAATGGCGGTTACCGGCGCAATGCGGGCAAGCTGGGTGAGGATCTCCGGTTTGCCAACGTCCCCGGCGTGGAGGATATGCGACACGCCTGCAAGGGCTGGGAGAAGCTCCGGACGGAAAAGTCCGTGAGTGTCAGAGACCACACCGATAAGCATGGAAGAGGGCATGAGAGACCTCGGGCGAGGGGATGCTCTTAACCCTAAAGACCTTCACGCAGGCGGCTGCGGGGGTCGAGATAATCGCGCAGGCCATCGCCGATCAGGTTGAAGGAGAAGACGCAGAGCGCCAGAGCGACGGCGGGAAAGAACATCAGGTAAGGGGACTCGAAGATGTGGGAGCGCGCGTCGTTGAGCATCGCTCCCCAGGTGGGCGTGGGCGGCTGAACACCCAGGCCGAGGAAGCTGAGCGTGGCCTCTGAGAGCACCGCGGCAGCCATCCCGATAGCGGCCTGTACCAGCAGGGGTTGAAGAATGTTGGGAAAGATATGGCGCAGCATGAGATGCAGGTCGCTGGCGCCCATGGAGCGTGCCGCCTGCACGTACTCGCGCTGCTTCACCGTGAGCACCTGGGCACGCACCAGGCGTGCGTAGTTGACCCAGCTTGCCAGAGCCAGTGCCAGGATCAGGTTGATCAGCGAGGAGCCCAGAAAGGCGACGATGGCGATGGCGAGCAGAATGCCGGGAAGAGCCAGAAATGCGTTCGTGAGATACACATTCACCAGCGTATCCGTAAAGCCGCCATAGAAGCCGGCGAGCATGCCCAGCGCGGAGCCAAGCGCGAGAGAGAGGCCAACGACGGCCACCGCGACCAGAAGCGAGACGCGGGCTCCATAAAGAATGCGTGAGAAGACGTCGCGGCCCAGTTCATCCGTCCCGAACCAATGCGCCGGCGATGGAGGCAGAAGACGGGCAGAGAGATTGAGTTGAGCGGGGTCATGCGGAGCCAGCCAGGGAGCAAAGAGGGCGCAGAGGACAAAGAGGAACAGAATGACACAACCGGCAAACGCCAGCGGTTGGCGACCGGTGAGGCCGAGAAGCCACCTCAGGCCAGATCGGGAGGCGAGGTGGAGGCCCGAGGCGTCGGTATAAGGTTGGGGAAGGAGATCTGCCATGCCCGTAGACTGATGATAGCGCCAGCCCTTTTACCCTGGTGGGCGCCACTGCGGGCTGGTTGCGGGTATTGGAGGACAAGGACGGGCTACCGGCTGAGCCTGAGTTGATTCTTGACATCCCCTTGCCCGCACATACACTGGACCAAGAGCGTTCCGAACCAAAGAAGTGCAGGATGACAGCTCCCAACGGAGTAAGCCGAAGTGCGCAGGAGAGCCAGACCGCCGCGGTAGCATTGGGTCCCGGGTCAGATTGGAGTTCGTTGGATGAGTGAAAGAACGGAGACCGCACTGGTGTGCGGCGCGGGCGGGTTTATAGGCGGGCATCTTGTCAAGAGCCTCAGGGCGAGCGGAATCCACGTGGTTCGAGCCGTGGATGTGAAGCCGCTCGCGGATTGGTACCAGACCACTGATGGGGTGGAGAACCTTTGCCTGGACCTGAAGGACAAAGAGAACTGCATGCGAGCCGCCGACGGGGTGGACATGGTCTTCCAGTTGGCCGCCGACATGGGAGGCATGGGCTTTATTGAGAACAATAAGGCTCTGTGCATGCTGAGCGTGCTGACCAATACCCACATGCTGATGGCGGCGCAAGCCAAGGGCGTGAAGCGGTTCTTTTACTCCTCTTCAGCGTGTGTTTACAACGGCGAGAAGCAGACACATGAGGACGTGGTGGCGCTGAAGGAGTCGGACGCCTACCCGGCGCTGCCTGAGGATGGGTACGGCTGGGAGAAGCTCTTCTCCGAGCGGATGTGCCGGCACTTTGAGGAAGACTTTGGCCTCGTGTGCCGGGTGGCGCGCTACCACAACGTGTACGGGCCGCACGGCACGTGGAACGGCGGCCGGGAGAAGGCCCCGGCGGCCATCTGCCGAAAGGTGATCGAGGCCAGAAACTCGGGGGTCCATGAGATCAATATCTGGGGCGATGGCCGGCAGACACGCAGCTTTATGTACATCGACGATTGCCTGAAGGGCACCGAGATGATCATGAGCAGCGAGATCGACGAACCGATTAACCTGGGTTCGAGCGAACTGGTGACGATCAATCAACTGGTGGATATTGTCGAAGAGATCGCCGGCGTCCGATTGAAACGCACCTATAACCTGAGTGCTCCCAAGGGTGTGAACGGGCGCAACAGTGACAATACGTTGATTAAGCAGAGACTGGGCTGGGAGCCTTCGATACGGCTGAGGGATGGGCTGGAACGCACCTTTCGCTGGATCGATGAGGAGATTGCCAGCGGCGCCCAGGGAAGGTAAGGACTCGGGCGAGGTAAAGACAGGGGGAGTGACGGGATGACGTCAGCGGCGGTCGAGCCACGGATGCCAGATCAGCGGACGATCCTGGGCGTGCGCTTCTTTGTGGGGACCGCTCCCGAGGCGGTAGAACGGATACGCGGCGGTGGACTGCTGGTGGTTCCTGCAGCCCCGGCCCTCAAAGATCTGGGAACCCAGGCTCTCTATCGCGAGGCGCTGTTGAATGCGGATTTGGCCATTGCGGATTCAGCCTATATGGTCATGATCTGGAACGGGCTCCAGGGTGACTCCATCCGGAGGTTGTCCGGGCTGGAGTACCTGCGTGAACTGCTGAGGCAGCCCGAGGTGCGCCATCCCGGCGGAGCGCTGTGGGTGATGGCAGGCCGGCAGAGCGCGGAGCGGAACCTGGCTTGGCTGCGCAGCCAGGGGATTGAGGTGCCGGAGACGTGCGTCTATGTGGCTCCCATCTACGCCAGCGAAGAGATTGAGGATATGGGGCTGGTGGAGCGAATCCAGGAACTGCGCCCGCATCATGTCATCCTGACACTGGGTGGCGGAACGCAGGAGCGGCTGGGGTTTTATCTGAAGCGAAGCTTGAACTACTTGCCTGCAATCCACTGTATTGGTGCAGCGATCGCTTTCCTCAGCGGTGATCAGGTGCGCATCCCCCGCTGGGCAGACCGGATGTATCTGGGGTGGCTGTTCCGTTCCATCTCAGACCCTCGGCGCTATGTTCCCAGGTACTGGGGTGCGCGCAAGCTTCTGTATCTGCTGGTTCGCTACCGGGATCGACTGCCGGTCTCAGCCATGTAGCACATGCTGCGAAAATGGGTCATGCAGGGGGAGATTTTTGGTGGGTTTGCGGGTGCCTGGTGCTATGAGAGTTCGAGTTGCTGTGGTGTTTTTCCTTTGCTGCCCTCTGGCATGGTGCGCATCGCTGCCGGCTGGGGCGCAGAACCCTTCCGTGGCGGAGCAGTATCTGTTTTCCGCAGCCAATCAGGAGAGAGTGCAACTGGGATTGCAGCCGCTGCGCTGGGATCCGGGTCTATACCGGGCAGCGAACGCTCACGCTCTGCAGATGGCGGAGCAGGGCAGGATCTCGCACCAGTTTGCAGGTGAGCCAGACCTGACCCAGCGCGGGGATGAGGCTGGGCTTCGCTTCAGCGAGATCGCAGAAAATGTGGCAGAGGCGCCGACGGCGATCATGATTCAGCAGGAGTGGTTGAACTCCCCGAAACACAGGAGAAACATGCTCGATCCGGCCGTGGATTCGGTGGGGATCCGAGTGGTGCGGGGGAGAGGTGGAGAGTTGTTCGCAGTGGAGGACTTTGATCGGTCGGTGAGAAACCTGTCGCTCAAGCAGCAGGAGGAGCAGGTGGGGCGACTGCTGGAGTCGAATTCGTCCATCCAGGTAGTGCCGACGACGCAAGAGGCGCGAAGGACCTGCATGATGGACTCCGGTTATGCAGGGCCCCGGCAGCCGATGTTTGTGATGCGGTATACAGCGGTGACTTTGGACCGCCTGCCCGGCGAACTGGAGCAGCGCCTGGCGACTGGAAGGTATCGCCAGGCCGAGGTAGGGGCCTGCCCGGCAGAGAGCTCGCAGGGGTTTTCGATGTACAGTATCGTGGTGTTGCTCTACCGCTGAATCAACCCTCCCGCTTATGCATTGGGGCCATAGGCCATTGGTTCGCCTCTGGCTTATGTCTGGCGTTCAGGCTGTCATCGGCTGGATGCCGGCTTCGGCCAACTCTTCAGCGCTTGCGGGTTGGGTGGGCTCCATCTGCAGAAGATTGTTGAACCGGTTGAAGTAGTTGAAGAGGCCAATCGCGGCCAGCAACTCCACCACCTCCCCTTCAGAGTAGAAGCGCCGCAGGTGAGCCATCTCCTCATCGCTGAACTGGTGGGAGTGGAGCGTCATGGCCTCGGCGAGGTGAAGGGCTTCCTTCTCGGCCTCGCTGAAGAGGCTGCTGTTCTGCCATGTCTTCAGTGCTTCCAGATGTTCGGGAGTCCAGCCGAGCTTGAGGCAGATGGCGGAGTGGCTGGCCAGGCAGTAGTTGGTACAGTTGAGCTGCGAGGTGCGGACGACCACCAGTTCCTTCAGCCGGGTGGGCAGGGTTCCAGAGGACAGCACCGCCTCCATATGCGCGATCATGGTTTGGAAGATCTGCGAACGGTGAGCAACGGTGCGGAAGAAGTAGGGGACATTACCGCGCTGCTGCAGGTAGCGATCATAGATGCTGCGCAGTTCGGGAGAGACTTCTGAGCGATTGAGCCGGCTGATGCGGGGCATGAAGAATATCTCCTGGCGGTGAATGGGAGGGCGTGTACTCCGGGACAGTCTCCGAAGCGGGCTCCGCGGAGGGAAGCTTTTTGGCGCATGGCGCGGGAGAGGTCAATCTACCTGCGCCGGGCTAACCTCGTAAAAGAATAACGCTGTCGGCCACAACTGCACCCTGCTGCGGTGGTTCGAGGATCTCAACAGGATGCTCTTTGACCCATCCCAGCGCATTTGTTATAAAGGTTAGGGAGCAACCGCCCGGTTGCCGGCGTTATCCACGCGATCCTGAGTAGCTCAATGGCAGAGCATTCGGCTGTTAACCGAAGGGTTGTAGGTTCGAGTCCTACCTCAGGAGCCATAAATACCTTGGAAAACAGCGATTTGTAGAGTCCACCCGAGAGGTGGCTTTTGTTTTGGCCGGCGGAAGGGCATTGCTTCGGGTGCAGTCCCGGCCTATCGCGCCAGACCGTCCTGTTTTTCCGTGCTGGGTTCCACGCTCTCATAAAGGCGATACTGCTTGCCGGCGGCGGCGCGGCTCTGCCTGTCCGCCTGAAGCGTCGCCAGCCGCCTCACCAGTCCGGCGATCTCCTCTCTGTCTCCGCTCCAGCGCAGCGCGAGGATCAGATGATAGACGGCCTGTTCGTCATTCGGATCGCGGGCTAAAGCGATACGGCTCTGCTCAATTGCCAGCCTCTTCTGGCCGTTCTGGTAGTAAAGTGTGCTCAATAAATCGTGCGCCGGGCCGAGTTCCGGATCCAATTTCACCGCCGTCTTTGCGGCGGTCAGTTCCTCGGTCACCTCAGGGCTTCCCGGCCTGGGACTCCGCTGCTTGAGTTCCTCGGCAAGCAGGTACCAGGCGTAGCCCTCTTGGGGATGCTCCCTTACTGCAGCCCGGAACTTCTCCAGCGCCTTCGCCGGATTGTGCCGCTGCGACTCAACGAGCCCTTCTGCTACTCCGAGGAACTGCAGGTTGGGATCAAGCCTGTTCGCCGTCTCGAAGTCACCCGCTGCACGTCTGAAGTGGCCCAACTGGGTGAGGAGAACTCCACGTAGCAGGTACAGTCGCGGCTCCTCCGGCATCTGCTGAAGACCATAGTTGACTATGTCGATTCCGATCTGTGGAGAAGCATGGTTGTACGCGAGGGTGCCAAACTCAAGGTAGGCTTGCAAATCTTTCGGATCTTCCAGCAGTGCCTGGTGTAGCACCGGGACTGCCCGCGACGTGTTGTTCTCCGATTCCAGAATCTCCGCTTCCAGCGTCAGGACGTCCGGGTCCGCTGGCTGCCTCTGCACAAGCGGTTGGAGCGTTTGCAGCGCTTCATCTGGATGGTGTGCATCCCACTGAGCCAGCGCCAGGTTATATCGCGTCTCTTCGCGTGTGGGATCGAGCGCCAGGGCCTGGGTGAACGCAGTCACGGCTTCATTGTTGCGTTTCAACGCTGCAAGACAGGTTCCGTTATCTGTAAGTGCCTCAGGCTGGCTATTCATCACAGGCACAGCGCGAGCAAAGGCATCGGCCGCCAGCGCGCAATGGCCCTCGCGGTACTCGATGATCCCCAGGAGCGTGTGAGCCGACGGATCCTCCGGACGCTGTGCGAGGATCTCTGAGACGAACATCCTTGCCGCGGGGTGGTGCAGTTGCAAGCTGGTCTGTGCGGCTCCTTCAAGCGCAGGCAGGTAGCCAGGTGCTAGACCTAGCGCATGCTCATAATCACTCAGGGCTGGAGGCGCGTTGCCAAGGCCGGCCGCAGCCATTCCGTGGACCGTCCACAATCGGTAATCGTCTGGATGTTCCGCCAACGCGGTTTGGCTCAGACGTAGTGCTAATGCAAAATTCTCACTGCGGAGCGCAGCAAGAATCCAACCGATTTTGTCAG
>JAJZDM010000167.1 GCA_021806005.1 Acidobacteriota bacterium
TACGACCATGGGCATCTGCGACGACTGGACCTACGTTCGGAGCGCGCAAAGGCTCCTGGCGACTGGTCAAATTCTCTACAACGGCGTGGAGACGCCGATGCTGGGCTGGCAGCTCTACCTGGGGGCGGCGTTCATCAAGCTCTTTGGCTTCTCGCTGACGGCGGTGCGGATGAGCACGCTGCTGGTGGCCATCGCAATGGCCTGGCTGCTGCAGCGGACGATGGTGCTGGCGGGAGTGAATGAGCGCAATGCCACGCTGGGCACGCTGGCGTTTGTGCTCTCGCCGCTGTACCTGATGCTCTCCGTGACCTACATGAGCGATATCTTCGGGCTGCTGGCGGTGCTCACCTGCCTGTATGGGTGTCTGCGCGCCCTGCAGGCCGCAGGAGCACCGGAGGCGGCAGGAGCACGGAAAAGTTCGGGGGACGGAGCGGCGGTCTTCTGGCTGTGCTTTGCCGTGGCGACCAATGCGATCTTCGGCACGGCCCGGCAGATTGCCTGGCTGGGTGTTCTGGTGATGGTTCCCTCGACGTTGTACCTGATTGGCCGGCGCGGGCTGCCGGAGTGGCGAAGGGCGCTGGGGCAGCGGCGACGGGTTGTGCTGACAGGTTCGGCTGCGACCGCGGCCGGAGCGATGTTCATCTTTGCCTGCATGCAGTGGCTGAAGCGTCAGCCTTACCTTCAGCCAGAGCACCTGATTCCGAAGAGCTTTCCGGTGGGCTACGTTCTGGCCCAACTCACGTATCTGCTGCTGGACGCGCCTTTTCTTCTGCTGCCTTTGTTTGCCGTCTTTCTGCCCCAGCTCCGCAGGGCTCCGCGCCGGGTTCTGCTGGGGATCTCTGTGAGCTTCTGCGCCTATCTCTTTCTGGCCCTGTACCCCAGCCACCTGCGCGGCAGCTTTCCCCTGGAGCCGATGCTGTTCAACGGCAACTGGGTGAGCGTGCATGGGATCTACGAGGGTGTCGTCAGCCTGAGCGACTGGCACTCAACGCCGCCGCTGTTCCTGCACACAGGAGAACGGCTGTTGCTGACGCTGGCTTCGATTGGAGGACTGTGCGGGCTGCTGTGCGGCCTGCGGTACGGTTGGCCAGGCAGGCGCTCGGCTTCGGCTGCTCCCGAGGTGTCCTCCGCGGCCCCCCCCAGCGCAGAGGATACAGCGGCTGCTGAGGAGGGCCTGCCGTGGCGCAGCCTGGTCTGGCTGCTGGGCCCCTTCACCGCGGCGTACATGGTGTTGCTTCTTCCCCGCTCGACGGAACAGGTCTTCGACCGCTATCTTCTGCCGCTGCTGATGCTGGCTGCGCTGGTGCTGGTGCGTTACTACCAGCAGAGCGTGAGCCAGCGTCTGCCGGCCATGGCTGCGGTGATGGTGGCTGGGATGGCCGTCTACGGGGTAGCGGTGACGCACAACATGTTTTCGCTGTATCGTGCGCGGGTGGCGCTGGCCGCTGAGCTGCAGGCCGGGGGTGTTCCCGACACCGCTGTGGACAACGGCTGGGAGTACAACCTGGGTGTGGAGTTGCGACACGCCAGCCACCTGAACAACCGCCTGGTTCAGATCCCGGCCGGAGCGTACACGCCGGCGGCTGCGCCACCCGCCGGGATCTGCCAGATGCTGTGGTACGACGAGACGCCGCACATCCATCCGCTGTATGGTGTCTCCTTCCAGCCGGACGTCTGCGCAGGGCCAGCGCCGTTTGCTCCGGTGCACTACTCCCGCTGGCCGTACCGCACGCCCGGAACGCTGTACGCGGTGCGCTATGTGCCCCGGCCGGAGCTGCCGCCGGGTATGCCGTAGAGGGCAAGTGACTGGGATGCCGGGGCTTGCGGCGGGCTGGAGAGAGGCGAAGGGAAGTTCGCAGGCCCGGCGCCGGTTAACGTTTCCCGCGACTTGCTATCCTGAAGCGATGTCGGCAACGCGCAAATCAGGCTCCTCCGCAGCTTCGCCCCAGCGGTTTCTCTGCGTTCACGGTCACTTCTATCAGCCGCCGCGAGAGAACCCGTGGCTGGAGACGGTGGAGCTGCAGGAGTCCGCGGCGCCGTACCACGACTGGAATGAGCGCATTACCGCGGAGTGCTACGCCCCCAATGGGGCCTCGCGGATTGTGAACCAGCAGCGTCAGATCATCCGCATTGTGAACAACTATGCTCGGATGAGCTTCAACTTTGGGCCCACGCTGCTGAGCTGGCTGGAGGAGTTCGCTCCCCGCACGTACCGGATGATTCAGGACGCCGACCAGGCCAGCTCCGCGCTGTATGCCAACCACGGCTCGGCCCTGGCGCAGGTGTACAACCACGTGATTATGCCGCTGGCCTCAAGGCGCGATGCGCGTACACAGATCCGCTGGGGCATCGCCGACTTTGAGCACCGCTTTAGCCGCAAGCCGGAGGGGATGTGGCTGGCGGAGACCGCCGTCTCCCGCGAGGTGCTGGATCTGATGGCGCAGGAGGGGATTCACTTTACCATCCTCGCGCCGCACCAGTGCGCGCGGATGCGCAGGCTGCAGACGGGGGCCGATGAGGGCCAGGAGGCACGGGCGGCCAAGAGGGAGCCGGCCAGCCAGACCGTGGCAGGAGTGGCGGAGCCGGCTGCTGGAGGATTCGAAGAGCCGTGGATCGAGACCCCCAACGCCACCGTGGATACTACGCGGCCCTATCGGGTGAAGCTGGAGGGCGGGCGCTCGATCGCCGTGTTCTTCTACGACGGCCCGGCCTCCCGGGCGATCGCCTTCGAGGGCCTGCTGAACGATGGGGAGAGCTTTGCCCGGCGGCTGATGGCCGGCTTCCACGCCGACAAGCCCGCCGGCGAGGCGCAACTGGTGCATGTGGCCACGGATGGCGAGTCCTACGGCCACCATCATCACTACGGCGAGATGGCCCTGAGCTATGCGCTGCACTGGATCAAGGAGAATCAGCAGGCGCGCCTGACCAACTACGGGGAGTTCCTGGAGACCTTTCCCCCGACGTGGGAGGCGGAGGTGGCTGAGAATACCTCCTGGTCCTGCAGCCACGGCGTGGAGCGCTGGCGCTCCGACTGCGGCTGCAACGGAGGGCGTGCGGGATGGAACCAGCGCTGGCGCACCCCGCTGCGCGAGGCCCTGGACCTGCTGCGGGACCGGACCGCGCCGCTGGCCGAGGCTGTGGCCCGGCCGCTGTTCAAGGATCTGTGGGAGGCGCGGGACGCCTACATCCATGTGATTCTGGACCGATCTTCAGACAACCTGGATCGGTTCTTTACTGCGCAGGCCACGCACACGCTCACCGCGGAGGAGCGGATTACGGCCTTTCAGTTGATGGAGCTGGAGCGCCATACCCAACTGATGTACACCTCCTGCGGGTGGTTCTTTGACGACATTGCGGGCATTGAGACGGTGCAGATCATCGCCTACGCCGGGAGGGTGATCCAGTTGGCCCAGACGCTCTTCTCGGATCCGGCGCTCTACACCACCCCCGAGCTCTCGATCCGCTCCGCCTACGAGCTGGAGGCCGACTTTCTGCATATTCTGGCCCGGGCGGAGAGCAACGATCCGGAGGTGGGCAACGGGGCCGAGGTGTACCGGCGGTTTGTGAACGCGGGCCGCCTGGACCTGGAGAGCGTGGGCGCGCACTACGCCATCAGCTCCATCTTCCGCAGCTACCCGGACGCGGGCAGGATCTTCTGCTTTGACGTTCGGCGCCACGCCTATGAGGTGTTCACCTCCGGCCGCGGCCGCTTTGCCTTTGGCCGCGCAACGCTCTGTTCGCAGATCACCGAGGAGTGCGAGGAGGTGTGCTTCGCCGTGCTCCACCTGGGCGATCAGAACCTGTCGGCCGCGGTGAAGCGATTCCGCCCCGAGGAGATGGAGACGTGGACGGCGTTTGTCGCCAACGCCCAGGGAGCGGTGCGGGGCGCGAATATCCCCGAGCTGGTGCGGCTGCTGGATACCTACTTCGACTCCACGCTTTACTCACTGACCTCGCTGTTTGCCGATGAGCAGCGGCGGATCCTGCAGATCATCCTGAACCAGACGCTCTCTGAGCTGGAGAGCTCGCTGACCCGCATCTACGACGAGCACTCCACGCTGCTGGACTTTCTGGCCGAGACCAAGGTAGCCGCTCCGCCCGCCCTGGCCCTGACCGCGCGCTTTGCCATCAACGCCGGACTGCGCCGCGCGCTGGAGGCGGAGACCTTCAACTCCACCGAGATCTCGCGCCTGCTGCGCCGCGCCGAGGTGGACCACGTTACCCTGGACAACAGCCTGCTGAGCTTTACCGCTGACCGCCGCATGAAGCGCGCCATGGTCCGGCTGGAGGCCGCCGCCGAGCAGCAGTCGCCGCAGAACCTGCCCATCCTCTACGAGACCCTGGCCCTCGCCGAGAGCCTGCGCTCCCTGCCTATGGAGATCAACCTGTGGCAGGCGCAGAATATCTGGAACGACCTGCTGCGACGCTCCGACGCTACCTACTGGTCGCGGGAGTGGCGGGAGGGCTTCCGCAAGGTCGGCCTGGCGCTGAACATCGCCGTGGATGAGCTGGTTACTGACCGCGGCGTCCGCGTCTTCTGACAGAGGGTAGCCGGGGAAGTGGGGTTCCTGCGGAGAGAAAATCTCCCTTGATGTGACTATAGTCACATTGGCTTTTGATCAAAGGTCTACAGTATATTTTAGATGGGCTACGCAGAGCGGTATATGCCCACTTGCCTTCAGGGCTGGAGTGCTGTCTGGATCGATTGCACCGAAGCCGGCGCCGTCGCTGAAGATCGCGACGGCGTATACATTCCGCCCCGGCGGGCGGGACTGGCGGGCGCTGGTGAAGACGCCCGGGAACGGCGGGGCGTCGTGGGGTTCCTCTTCGGCGAGGCTTCTTCTCCGCGGGGTTTTACCTCTTCCAGAGCTTTACCTCTTCCAGAGGGTGATGACCAGGCCGCCAGCGACGATGAGGCTGCCCCCGACCAGGATGGGAAGGCTGGGCGACTGACCGAAGCGTACTTTGGCGACCACCTGCGCCACCAGGAAGAAGAGCGCGACGTAGACCCCCAGAAGCTCTCCGAAGTCCCAGGGCGGCAGGTTGACGAAGAGCCCATAGAGACCCAGCACCAGGACCCCGGCTGCAAACCAGCCCGCGCGTTGAGCCGCGGAGGAGGAGCGGTAGAGTCCGGACTGGAAGAAGGAGTCTCCGAGCACCTCCAGCGATGCGGCCAGCAGAAGCACCACCAGGCTGCCCAAGGGTGACGACACCAACTCTCGCAACAGATTTTTCACAGCGGTTCTCCTGGAATGGAATCCCTGAAGGGCCTTGCGGCCGGGTTGCCTGGGCACCTTGTTCGGGTTCTGTAGATTCTACAGGGAGCAGGGGGGGCTGCTCCGGCAGGTCGCGAGCAAACTCCCCGTGACGGTTGGGGTCCGCATTGTGCCTGCGGCGAAGTGGTGCTATTCGTTCTCCGCGATGGCCGTAACGATCCTGTCGATGAGAGCCCGGTCCGCGGCGCCGGCGGGGGGCTGCTCGTCAACAAAGATCGAGAAGATCAGGGTGCGGCCGGTGACGGTATCCACAAACCCGGAGAGGGCGCGCGACTCGCCCAGGGTTCCGGTCTTGGCAGAGAGATGTCCTTTGACCGGCGGATCCGGGAAGCGCTCGCTGAGCGTGCCGTCCTGGCCGGCATCGGGCAGGGAGGCCTTCCACTGCGGGAACCAGGGCTGGCTGGCCGCATAGGAGAGAAACCTGACGGTGGCCTCCGGCGTCACGAGGTCATGCGCGCTGAGACCTGAGCCGTCGAAGAAGAAGAACGCTCGAGGGTCGAGGCCCGCGTGCACCAGGTTGGCGCGGATGATCCGCGCCCCATCGACGATGGAACCGGAGCCGCAGGGAGCGAGGCGCCCGAGGTTGTGCAGAAATAACTCTGCGTGCAGGTTCTGGCTGACCTTGTTGGTGAGCACGAGATCTTCTGCCAACGGAGCGGAGGTGTGGGAGGCGAGGAGCTGTCCGTAATCGGCGGCGGTGGATGGCGGAGCGCAGGCACAGCTTGACGGGCTGCCGGGGTTTGCGGCGGACCGGGCGGCGACGATGTGGTCGTCGCAGGGGTCCGGGACGAGCAGTTCGGTGAGGTAGGGGAGGGCGTCGTTGGAGAGACGGTGCCGGGCGCGGGCGCTGCCGTCCAGCACAACGCCGCGCTGCCGCAGCATGGCCGCAAAGACCATGGCGGCATACTGCGCTGGATCCGCAATCGCGACCTCTTCGACGTCCGGCGGCGCACCGGCCCGCATGGAGCCGAAGACGCGGAGCTGGGAAGAGCCGGGGAGGCGTTCAACCTGCACGCCCACAGCGGGAGCGCCGGGGGGGATGGTGGAGACCTGGGCGATCACCTGGTAGTACGGGACATTCTGTTCCAGCTGCACGGAGGCGGCGTTGGCGTCTGCTCCGTTGGCGGCCGATAGCGCGTTGAGCGGTGTGACGATGAGCTTGAGCTGATTGTTGTCGAGGGTGAGCGCGCTGACCGGAGCGCCATAGCCCCAGATCTGGTCATCCTGCGCCCAGGACTCGGCGTAGGGCTGATACG
>JAJZDM010000168.1 GCA_021806005.1 Acidobacteriota bacterium
TGCGGGTTGCGTCCCTGTGATCCAGCCGATTCGAAGCGCCTTCAAACGTGGTTCGCCGCTGCTTTTCGAATCAAAGAAGAATGCATATTCTGTGGAATAATGATGCGTTTAGAAGCTGACTGGCTCATCAACTTTCACGAAGGAACGTGACATTTGGCGAAGACGACAGAGAGTAACGAAGCGGAGAATCCATCGCGAGAGCCATGGAAGGGGTTCCTGGTGCGGCAACGCAACCTGGATGCCAAGCGCGATGCCGTGCTGCAGACCGCGGCGCACCTGTTTCTGGAGAACGGGTACCGGCGAACATCCATGAGCGACCTGGGAAGACGCCTGAAGATCACCAAGCCGGCGCTTTATTACTACTTCCATAACAAGGAAGAGATTCTGGTGGAGTGTTACCGGCTGGGGATCATGGCCATTGAGGGGCTGCTGGACAAGGCTGCCGTGAGTCACGGTAACGGTCTGAACAAGGTGCGGGCCTACGTGGAGGCTTATACCAAGGCGGTGGTGCGATTCGACTTTGGACGCTGCGTGGCCATGCTGGATGATGCAGAGCTTTCGCCCAGGACTCGGCGTGAGGTGCGGGATCTGAAGCGGAAGATCGATATGGCGATCCGGGGTTATGTGGAAGAGGGAATTCGTGATGGTTCCGTGGCGCCGTGCAATGCGAAGTTGGCTTCATTTGCGCTGGCCGGGGCGGTGAACTGGATTGGGACGTGGTACCGGCCGGACGGAGAGTTGACTCCAGAGGAGATTGCGGAGGAGTTTGCGAACCTGCTGACGCAAGGTCTCCGCAAGGACCCGGCGCCAACGACGTTGCCTGCTAACGACTCGGGGGCAAAGACCACCGGGCGCGCAAGAGCCGCAAAGAGGCGTTGATCTCCCCGTACCGGGAGTGAAGACGCGAGGCATATCGCAAGCCGGTTCCAGAGAGTTGAGACACAGAACAAGAGGGTGAAGACCGCCAGTTTGCGCGGCTTTTACGCTGTAGATTCGCGTCGTTTGACTTTTTTACCGCGCGTTCAGTATTCTTCACGGGCTGGAGAGAGCGGCGCAGTCCGTGTGCTGCCGCAGGTGACGCGAGCCCGACCGCTGCCGGCAGGAGTAGCCGCTATGGCATTGCAGGAAGAGGAGCAGACGATGCACGAAGCTGATGGACAGTTGAGCGTGGTGGAGCATGGATCGGAGCGACCGTACGATGTGCGGCGGGTGGCGGTTCTGGGTGCGGGAACCATGGGGGCGCGCATCGCGGCGCACGTGGCCAACGCCGGGCTGCCCGTGTTGCTGCTGGATATGGTGCCCGCCAGCGGAGGCCGGAACAGCCTGGCAACCGCGGCGGTGGAGACGCTGAAAAAGTCCAAACCCGCAGCGTTTGCCGAGCCCTCACTGGCGAACCGGGTCAGCGTGGGGAACTTTGAGGATGACCTGGCCAAGCTCAAGGACTGTGACTGGGTGATCGAGGTGGTCGCCGAGAACCTGGAGATCAAGCGCAACCTGTTGAGCCGGGTGGTGGAGTTCCTGCGTGCGGACGCCATTCTGACCACGAATACCAGCGGGTTGCCGGTAGCCCGGATCGCCGAGGTGCTGCCGCAGGAGGTGCGGCATCGCTGGTTCGGCACCCACTTCTTCAATCCACCCAGGTACATGCGGCTGTTCGAGATGATTCGTACCCCGGAGACCGACCCGGCGGCGCTGGCAGCCATTGCGCAGTTTGCGGACAGAAAGCTGGGCAAGACGGTGGTTCCAGCCAAAGACGTTCCGAACTTCATTGCCAACCGGATCGGAACGTTCTGCATGCTGAACACCCTGCACATCATGAAGGCGCAGGGACTGAGCATCGAAGAGATCGATCTGCTGACCGGGGCAGCGATGGGATGGCCCAAGACCGGGACGTTCCGTCTGGCCGATATGGTGGGCATCGATGTGCTGGGCAGCGTGGCGCGAAACTTTGAGGCCAATATTCGCGATGAGCGTCCGGATGTGACGCTGCCGCCGATCGTTGCGGAGATGATGGAGCGCAAGTGGCTGGGGGACAAGACCCGGCAGGGCTTCTACAAGAAGGAGCGCGGCGCGGACGGCAAGGAGGTTCGGCTGGTGCTGGATCTTGCCACCCTGGAGTACAGGCCGGCGGCGCGGGCCTCATTTCCCGAGTTGGAGATGGCCAAGACCAACGAGTCGCTCCCGGGCAGGATTCGCGCCCTGCTGAGTGGTAACCCGGCAAAAGACAAGGTTGCGAGGTTTTACTGGCAGACTCTGCCGGAGATGTGGGCCTACGCGGCGAACCGCATCGGCGAGGTGGCCGATAGCATCGTCGAGATTGATCGCGCGATGAAGGCTGGATTCAACTGGGAGTTGGGTCCGTTTGCGATGTGGGACGCGGCCGGTGTTGCAGAGACGGTTGCGAAGATGCGGGAGATCGCGCTGCCCATCCCGGCCGCGGTGGAGCGGTTGCTGGCCGCGGGCGGGGCCTCGTGGTACCGCGCGGAGGGCACAGAGTTCTTCGATGTCGAGACGGGCACCTACCGTCCGGTGGATCTGGATCCAGAGTTGACGCCGGTGGCCAGTTACAAGCGGACGCACGGAGTCTATGCAAAGAACGCTGGAATCTCACTGGTCGACGTGGGCGAGGGCATCGGGTGTTTCGAGTTTCACTCCAAGATGAACAGCCTGGGGCATGACATTGTGAGCTTTCTGCGCAAGCACCTTCAGCCGGGCAGTGATGCGGTGAAGAACTTCCAGGGCTTTATCATCACCAGCGACGCGCAGAACTTCTCCGTGGGCGCCAACCTGATGCAGCTTTTGATGGCGATCCAGGATCAGGAGTGGGATGAGATTGACCTGGTGGTGCGCGAGTTCCAGGCGATGACCCAGGCGATCAAATTCTGCCCGCGGCCGGTGGTGGCGGCGCCCTTCGGCATGTGTCTGGGCGGGGGAACGGAGATCTCCCTGCACTCCGCAAGGCGCCAGCCGCACCTGGAGCTGTACTGCGGCCTGGTGGAGACCGGGGTGGGTCTGCTGCCGGCCGGCGGCGGCTGCAAGGAGATGGTGCTGCGGGCGCTGGCCTCGGCAGCAGCGGTCGGTCCAGGCGCCGGTGCGGAGTCCGTTGAGGTGCATGAGGCCATCAAGGGAGTCTTTGAGACGATCGCGATGGCCAAGGTCTCCACCTCTGCGATGGAGGCTCGTGTGCTGCGGGTGGTGGAGGCGAGTGACGCTATCTCCATGAACCGTGACCGGCTGGTGAGCGATGCCAGGGCGCAGGCCCTGCGGCTGGCGCAGCAGGGCTACACGGCTCCTGTGATGCGGACCGATATTGCTGCTCCAGGCACCTCGGTGGAAGCGACGCTGCGGCTGGGCGTGAACATGATGCTGGAGGCCCAGTACATCAGTCCGCATGATGCGAGGATCGCGCACCATGTGGCCAGAGTGCTGACCGGCGGCGGCTTGACGGCGGGTGCCATGATGACCGAACAGTACCTGCTGGATCTGGAGCGGGAAGGCTTCCTGTCTCTGTGCGGCGAGGCCAAGACGCTGGAGCGGGTTGGTTTCACGCTGAAGACGGGAAAGCCATTACGCAACTAGACGAGGGTTGATGCGCGGGTGCTAACGAATTCTATGTGAAAACAGGTTTGGAAGGAGTGGAGGATGAGAGACGCAGTTCTGGTAAGTGCAGTTCGTACAGCGGTCGGCAAGGCTCCGCGGGGAACGCTGAAGAACACCCGGCCGGATGACCTGGGAGCGATCGCGGTGGTGGGTGCGCTGGAACGCGTGCCGATGGTGAGCGTCGATCAGGTTGAAGACGTGATCATCGGTTGCGCCATGCCGGAGGGAGAGCAGGGCATGAATGTGGCGCGGCTGATCGCGCTGCGGGCCAGGCTGCCGGTAGAGTCCGCGGCGATGACGATCAACCGCTACTGCGCCTCAGGACTGCAGGCCATTGCGCTGGCGGCGGAGCGGATTCGCAGCGGCGGGGCGGAGGTGATCGTCGCCGGAGGCACGGAGTCGATGTCCTATGTTCCGTTTGGAGGCAACAAGATCTCGGCCAACCCCTGGCTGGTGGACAACGTTCCGGGTGCATACATGTCCATGGGATTGACGGCGGAACGGGTGGCGAAGCACTACGGTGTGAGCCGCGAAGACTCTGATGCGTTTGCCCTGAACAGCCACCGGAAGGCCATGGCGGCGATCGCCGAGGGGCGTTTTGAGGAGGAGATTGTTCCGGTGAAGGTGGCTTTGACGACCCTGAACGGAGGAGACAAGCCGGTCTCGGTGGAGAAGGAGTTTCTGGTGGACGAGGGGCCAAGGGCGGATACCTCGGCGGAGGCGCTGGCCAGTCTGCGGCCGGCCTTCCACGCCAAGGGCGTGGTGACGGCTGGAAACAGCTCCCAGACCTCGGATGGTGCGGCTGCGGCGGTGGTGATGTCTGAGGAACGCGCTCTTGCAGTAGGAGCAAGGCCACTGGCGCGGTTCGTCTCCTTTGCCTATGCGGGCTGCTCGCCGGAGGAGATGGGCGTGGGGCCGGTCTACGCCATTCCCAAGGCTCTGAAGCTGGCTGGTCTCAAGCTCGAGGACATTGAGGTGATTGAGCTGAATGAGGCCTTCGCGGCACAGTCGCTGGCGGTGATTCGGACCCTGGGTCTGGACGAAGGGCGGTTGAACGTGAATGGCGGAGCGATAGCCCTGGGACATCCGCTGGGCTGCACCGGAGCCAAGCTGACGGCGACGCTGCTGGGTGAGTTGAAGCGGCGCAAGGCCAGGTACGGCATGGTGACCATGTGCGTTGGCGGTGGCATGGGCGCTGCCGGAATCTTTGAGAACTTGCAGAACTAATGGCTGGGAGCAGATGGCCAAGGAAACGGGAGGAGAGACGATGGGAACAGCGACAGTAGCAGAACGCAGCAAGCGGGAGTCGGGTGGAAGCTTTCTAATTGAGGACCTGAGTCCGCAGGATGTATTTACGCCGGAGGATCTCTCTGCAGAGCAGCGCCAGATCGCGGAGATGACCGCGAACTTCGCGGAAGAGAAGATCCTGACGCAGGTGCCGGAGATTGAGGCAAAGAACTTTGCGGTCAGCCGGGAGCTGATGCGCCAGGCAGGCGAACTGGGACTGCTGGGCGTGGATGTGCCGGAGGAGTATGGCGGGCTGGAACTGGATAAGGTCACCTCGGCGCTGATCGCCGACAAGATTGCGGTTTCGGGCAGCTTCTCGGTGACCTTCAGCGCTCACGCCGGCATTGGAACTCTGCCGCTGATGTGGTACGGAACAGCGGAGCAGAAGGCGAAGTACCTGTCCAAGATCGCCAGCGGGGAGTGGATTGCTGCCTATGCGCTGTCTGAGTCCTCGGCAGGGTCCGATGCGATGAACATCCGTACCCAGGCGAAGCTGACGCCGGATGGCAGGCACTACGTTCTGAATGGAGAGAAGATGTGGATCTCCAATGCGGGCATGGCGAACATCTTTACCGTGTTTGCCAAGATCGATGGAGAGAAGTTCACCGCCTTTCTGGTGGAGGCGGGAACGCCCGGGCTGATCGTGGCGGCTGAAGAGCACAAGCTTGGCATTCGCGGTTCGTCTACCTGTCCGCTGCGTCTGGAGGAGTGCAAGGTTCCGGTGGAGAATCTGCTGGGAGAGGCGGGCAAAGGGCATCACATCGCCTTCAACGTGCTGAATGTGGGGCGGTACAAGCTGGCCGCCGCCGCCATTGGCGGAGCGCGCAAAGCCTTCCGCGACGGCGTGCGCTATGCGCGGGAGAGAGTTGCGTTTGGCAAGCCCATCACCTCCTTTGGCCTGATCCAGGAGAAGATCGCCGATTGCGCCGCCGGCATCTACGCCGGAGAGGCGCTGGTCTATCGGACGGTGGGGGCGATTGATGTGGCCTTGCAGGGTCTTGACAAGCACGCGGCCGACTACACCCAGGAGGTGCAGAAGAGAATTGAGGAGTTTGCGGTGGAGTGCTCCATCCTGAAGGTATGGGGATCGGAGATGCTGGACCGTGTGGTGGATCAGACGCTGCAGTTACACGGCGGCTACGGCTATGTGGAGGAGTTTCCCGCCGAGCGCAGCTATCGCGATGCACGCATCAACCGGATCTTCGAGGGCACCAATGAGATCAATCGCCTGATCATTACAGGATGGATGATCAAGAGGGCGATGCAGGGCCGACTGGCGCTGTTGCCCGCGATCAAGCGGGTGATGGACGAGGTGATGGCGGGTCCGAGCGTGCGCGACAGCTTTGACGGGCCGCTGGCTGAGGAACGCGCACTGTTGAGCAGTGCGAAGAAGCTGGGGTTGTTCTGCGCCGGCTCCGCTTCACAACGCTTTGGCACGGACCTGGCCGAGCAACAGGAGGTGATGGGAGCGCTGGCCGACGTGCTGATCGAGGTGCTGGCGCTGGAGTCGACGATCCTGCGCACCGAGAAGATGGCCGGCAGCAATGACCTGGCTGTGAAGATGGCCAAATACTACGCGGCCCGTTCCTTC
>JAJZDM010000028.1 GCA_021806005.1 Acidobacteriota bacterium
GGATAGCACACGGGGGGGTGCAAATCGGGGTTGCGCGGTGCCGTGAGGGTGACCTGGAATCAGTATAAATACGTGGGCGTATATCATTGATTCTTAGATATTTGATGGCGATCGCGGAGGGTGGCGTTGAACCCGGTCAGGCCCAATCAGGCGCGGGAGCGATGACCTGGAGATGCTGGTTCGTGTCGAGGCGTTCTCTCTTCCTTCTGTGAAGTCTGTAAGATAGTGTGCGGCCAGGATTAGACCGGCGCAACTTTCGAGCACGGGAGATGCAGAGCAAGCCACTCAGGAAGAGAGGCTCTGCTGGGTCCTGCGCGGCGGCGGGCGCGCCCTTCTGGGCAGACGGAGAGGCCGAAACCAAGAGAGAGTTTTCGGCTGGGGGTGTGGCGGCCTGTGAGGCCATGGCCGGGGTGTGTATTAGGATGGATGCATTTTACCGCCATCTCGCGTCCTGCCCGCGATCGGCACTTCAGGAGGAGTGAGCCATGTCGCAGGAACAGAACGAGAACACCAAAATACCTACAAATGACGATGTGTTCGAGACCCACATGCATGAGGTCCGGTTATTTCCACCACCGCCCGCATTTTCCGCCAAGGCGCGATTGAGGAGCCTGGAGGAGTATGAGCGGATGTATGCGCGCAGCGTTGAGAACCCGGAGGAGTTCTGGGGCGATGCGGCGCAGGAGTTGGAATGGTTCAAGCCGTGGGATCGGGTGCTGGACGAGAGCGGGCTTCATGCGCGCTGGTTCACCGGCGGGAAGCTGAACCTCAGCCATAACTGCCTGGATCGGCATGTGCGGGGGCCGCGAAGAGACAAGATTGCGTTGATCTGGGAGGGTGAGCCGAGTGGGGAGGAGGGAAGAGCCGAGGTGCGGCGGCTCACCTACGGGCAGTTGCACGAACAGGTGCAGCGGCTGGCGAACGTTCTGAAGTCGCTGGGGGTGAAGAAGGGCGATCGCGTGGCGGTGTACATGGGGATGAGCCCCGAGCTGGCGATTGCCGTGTTGGCCTGTGCGCGAGTGGGTGCAATTCATTCGGTGATCTTCGGCGGGTTTGGGGCGCAGGCGATTGCAGATCGGGTGAAGGACGCCGATTGCCGGGTGGTTTTGACCCAGGACGTGAGCTACCGGCGGGGTGCGGAGGTGAGGCTGAAGGAGATAGCGGACGAGGCGCTGGAGAAGTGCCCGGAGGTACGCAGCGTGGTGGTGTACCAGCGGGAGCCAAGGTTTCCTGTGGTGATGAAGGCTGGCCGCGATCTGTGGTGGCATGAGGTGATGACGGCGGTCTCTCCGGATTGCCTGCCGGAGTGGATGGACGCGGAGGATCCGCTCTACATCCTTTACACCAGCGGCACGACGGGCAAGCCGAAGGGGCTGGTGCATACCACGGGAGGCTATGCGGTGCAGACCTACCTTTCTACCCGGTACGTCTTCGACCTGCGCGAGGAGGATGTGTACTGGTGCACGGCGGACATTGGCTGGGTGACGGGGCACAGTTATGTGGTCTACGGGCCGCTGCAGAACGGAGCCACGGTGCTGCTCTATGAGGGAGCTCCGGTGTGGCCGGAGAAGGACCGCTACTGGAGGATCGTGGACGACTACAAGGTGACGGTGTTTTATACCGCGCCAACGGCGATCCGGGCGTTCATCCGCTGGGGGACCGAGTGGGTTCACCCGCACGATCTGAGCAGTCTGCGGCTGCTGGGCACGGTAGGCGAGCCGATCAACCCGGAGGCCTGGATATGGTACCACCGGCATATTGGCAAAGGGCGGTGCCCGATTGTGGACACCTGGTGGCAGACGGAGACGGGCGCGATCATGATTGCTCCGATCCCGGGAGCGGTGGCGACCAAGCCGGGGTCGGCCACGCGTCCATTCTTTGGCGTGGTTCCGGAGGTTGTTTCCCAAGAGGGGCACGCCGTGGGGCCGGACCAGGGCGGCGTGCTGAGGATGAAGCGGCCCTGGCCGTCGCTGGCGCGCACCATCTGGAAGAATCCAGAGCTGTATGAGAAGACCTACTTTCCCCACGGGCCGGGTGTGTACGTTACCGGCGACGGGGCCCGCTGCGATGAGGATGGGTACTACTGGCTGATGGGCCGGGTGGATGATGTGATCAATGTGAGCGGGCACCGGCTGGGAACAGCCGAGATTGAGTCAGCCCTGGTGGGCCACGCCGGCGTTGCGGAGGCTGCCGTGGTAGGGCGGCCAGATGAGTTGAAGGGCCAGGCGGTGGCTGCATTTGTGACGCTCAAGGAGAGCATGGCGCCGAGCCTGGAGCTGAAAGAGGAGCTGCGCCAGTGGGTGAGCAAGGAGATTGGTCCACTGGCCCGGCCCGACGACCTGCGTTTTGTGCAGCGCCTGCCGAAGACGCGTTCCGGAAAGATCATGCGCCGGTTGTTGCGGGAGCTGGCCACGACCGGAACGGTGAAGGGCGATACGACGACGCTGGAGGATTACAGCGTGCTGGAGCACCTGCACGAGAGCGAGGAGTAAAGCGGCTTCCTCAGCAGGATCAACTGATTGTGGCAGAGCGGAGAATCGGCGCAGGGAGTGCTCCGTGCGGGAGCAAGGGGCGGAGTGTGGGCGGGAGGCTGATGGGGCAGGCCATGGATGGAGACGCGCCAGGAATCCTATATAGAAACTCAGCAAGAACCATGTATAGATAGAGGAGGACACTTGACTCGAGGAGCGATGGATGATGGCTGGCGGATGGAGGAGGGTTCTGGCGGTGGGCGGGATGCTATGCGGGCTGACGCTGTGGCCCTCTGCAGCAGCCCACGCGCAGGTGTTGACCTGGGCCGGACCGACGATCTTTCCTGCGGTGGATGCGGCTCCGGAACAGGTTCGCCGGGCCCTGCTGGAGGCGCGGCGCGAGCACAAGCGGGTGCTGCTGGACTTTGGCGGCAACTGGTGCATTGATTGCAAGCTGCTGAATCTCTATTTTCATGAGAGCCCGAATGCGGAGCTGCTGAAGAACTACTTTGTTCTGGTCGATGTGAACATTGGAAACATGGATGCGAACCTGGACATTGCGCGCCGCTATGGTCTTTCCCTGACGGGAGTTCCGGTGCTGGTGGTATTGAACGGCGAGGGACGGGTGGTCTATGCGCAGGGCAAAGAGTTTGAAGACATGGCGATTGTGAGCCCTTCGGCGGTTACGGCGTTTTTGAACAAGTGGAAGCCATGAAGAGAGCATGGTCTGGCCCGGCGGCCGGGCAGGGACCTGCCGAGGGGCGGTGGGGGGAGCGCTGCAGGCGGTGGATGGACAGTGGTCGGGGTGTGGTCCGGACGCTGCGGCGCGCGGTTCTCTCCGCAGTGGAGCACGATGTGCTGACGGTGGCGCAGGCGGCCGCCTACTCCGCGATGGTTGCCCTGTTCCCGGCGCTGATTGTGGCGGCGGCGATCTTTGCCCTGGTGCCGGATACGATGCCGGTGAGGGTGCAGATGGCCCAGGTCTTCACCCAGGTTCTGCCATCCAATGTGCTTCCGCTGCTGGAGCGGTACTTTGCACCCACGCACCCGAACATGCACACGGCAAGGGTGCTGCTGGGCTCGGTGGTGGTGAGTATTACCGGGGCTTCCAGCGTGATGGCGACGTTGATGGAGGGATTTCGGCGGGCCTATGAGCTGCCGCTGACCAGCGACAGCTTCTGGCCGCGCAGGATGCGGGCGTTGGCGCTGGTGCCGCTGTCGCTGGTGCCGCTGGCGGCGGCCAGCGGCCTGGTGATCTTTGGGCACCTGATCAGCGGCTGGATGACCGGAGAGGTGACGCCGGTGCTGCGGGTGCCGGCGTTGGTGGCGACCATTGTGCTGCGCTGGACGGTGGCCTTTGCGGGCAGTGTGGGGATCATCGCGGTGATCTACCACCTTGGAACAGATATGACGCGGCAGATGCGGGAGCACCTGGAGCCGTTGCTGCGGGAGCCATGGGTGATGCTGCGCAAGGACTGGAGCTGGAGAGCGAGCCTGCCGGGAGCCGCGCTGGCTACGGTGGCGTGGCTGGTGACGACACTGCTGTTCGGTTTCTATGTGACCCGCTTTGCGAATTACTCCCGGGTGTATGGATCGCTGGGAGCAGCCATTGCGCTGTTGTTCTGGCTGTACATCATTGCGCTGAGCGTCTTGATTGGAGCGGAGTTCAACGCCCAGCGCGCCGCGCAGGGGCCGGGCAGGCGCGATCCAAAGCTTTCAGAACTGCTGAGAAAGCTGCCGGGGCTGCTGCGGCGCCGCACGGGAAGAACAACCGATTAGCCTTGCAGGTAAAATGACGGAAGGATTGACGGATGATTTTTTAATTGATGGGCAGAGATTTCTCGGTAGAAGTTTTGGACCGGATGGGAAGGATGAAGCAGGATATGGAACTGACAGCAGGAAGCCCGACGGTTGGTCGTCGGCGGGCAAAGATTGTGGCAACCCTTGGGCCGTCTTCGAACACCGAGACGACGTTTCGTGAACTGGTCCGCGCCGGACTGGATGTGGCGAGGTTGAACTTCTCGCATGGCACGCATGAGCAGAAGGCAGAGTTGATCGCGATGGTGCGCAAGGTGGCGCGGGAGGAGCACAAGCCCATCTGCATTCTTGCGGATCTGCAGGGGCCGAAGATCCGGACGGGCAAGCTGGTGGACCACCGGCCCGTACTGCTGGAGGCCGGCAAGCGGCTGACGATTACGCCGGACAAGGTGGAGGGAACCTGCGAGCGAGTCAGCACGGTGTTCCCGACCCTGGCGGAGAATCTGAAGCCGGGCGATCAGATTCTGCTCTCGGACGGGTTGATTGAGTTGCGGGTGGTGGAGATCGCCGGAGGGGATGTCGTCACCGAGATCATCAACGGCGGAATGCTGGGTGAGAACAAGGGCATCAATCTGCCGGGAGTGTCGGTGAAGGTTCCGGCGCTGACAGAAAAAGACGAGATCGATCTGGAGTTCTGTCTCAAACAGGGTGCGGATATCATCGCGGTGTCTTTTGTGCAGACGGCCGATGATATCCATCATGTGAAGCGGCGAATCAAGGAGATGGGCTCCGATGCGTGGGTGATTGCGAAGCTGGAGAAGCCGCAGGCGCTGGACCATCTGGACAGCATCCTGGAGGCCTCCGAAGGGATTATGGTGGCGCGTGGCGATCTGGGCGTAGAGGTTCCGCCGGAGAAGGTGCCGGCCATCCAGAAGCATATGATCCGGCGAGCGACGGAGTTCCGCAAGCCGGTGATTACAGCTACACAGATGCTGGAGTCGATGATTGAGAACCCGCGGCCGACCCGCGCCGAGGCCAGCGATGTGGCCAACGCGATCTATGACGGCAGCGATGCGGTGATGCTCTCCGCCGAGAGCGCCGCCGGCAAGTATCCGGTTGAGTCGGTGGCGATGATGAGCAAGATCGTTCTGGAGACCGAGCGCCAGATGGATCTGCTGGGGCTGAGGCCGGTACCGAGGGCGATGAATGCCAGCCGGGGACGGTCACTGACGGTGGCTGAGACGATCTGCGAGTGCATGGCGCACTCGGCGCTGGATGTCGACCTGGCGGCGATTGCGATCTTCACCGAGAGCGGAAATACGGCCCGGTTGCTCTCCAAGTATCGGCCGATCTCCCCCATCTACGCATTGAGCCCGTATGAGCGGGTGGTGAACCGCGTGATGCTGCTGTGGGGCACCGTGGCGATCCACTGCGATCGCTTTGTGGGCACCGACAGCCTGGTGACCATGGCCGAGGAGATGCTGGAGGAGCGCGGCTACCTGAAGCGGGACGAGATCGTGGGCATTGTGGCGGGTACGGCTACCAGGACCGGAGCGACGAACTTCATGCGCCTGCACCGGTCCGGCGACCAGATCGGGAGAAAGAGCCAGTTCTGACGCGAGTTCCCGTGGGAGGTTGCGGCATCCGTGAAGGCTGCTCCGGACAGGAGCAGCCTTCATCTGTCAGTGGGATTGGATTGTAGCGGGGGGCAGATCGAAGTGCAGGCCATGAGGCTTGCCCGGACGCTTGGCGGCTGGCGCTCGACGGCTGAGGAGGCGTACTCCGGTGCCGCTGGCTGTGGGGAGAGGGCCTTGCTTCCCGTATCTTAGAGGTATGGGCAGGATACGGGTACTCTCCGATCAGGTGGCCAACCAGATCGCCGCCGGCGAGGTGGTGGAACGGCCGGCTTCGGTGGTGAAGGAGCTATTGGAGAACGCGCTGGATGCCGGTGCGACGCGAATCCGCATTGAGGTGGAGGCCGGGGGACGGAAGCTGATCCGGATGGTGGACAACGGCCACGGGATGGGGCGTGACGACGCGCTGCTGGCCTTTGAGCGGCACGCCACGTCGAAGCTGCGCATCAGCGACGATCTGCTGCGGATTGCCACTCTGGGGTTTCGCGGTGAGGCGCTGCCGTCGATTGCCAGTGTGGCGCGGGTGAGGCTGGAGACGCGCGCGGCTGAAGACGAGATTGGAACGGTGCTGGAGATCGCCGGGGGCAGCCTGACGCGGGTGGAAGATGCCGGGTTGCCGGCGGGTACGACGATTACCGTTCAAGATCTGTTCTTCAATACGCCGGCCCGGCGAAAGTTCCTTCGCGCGGAGCAGACCGAGTTGGGGCATGTGGCCGCGCTGGCGACGCACTATGCGTTGGCGTATCCGGGACGGCACTTCGAGTTGCACTCTGCGACCCAGGCGCTGCTGGTGGCTCCGGCGGTGGCAGACGCCGGCGAGCGGCTGTACCAGATCTTCGGGAGAGAGACCTTTGAGCGCATGATTCCGGTGGCGGCGGAGATTCCCTTTGGGCGCGCCGGGGTGCCTGAGCCGCCGCCGTGGAAGCAGGCGGAGGATTACGAGCCGCCGCAGCCGGGAGAGCTGCGCATGAGTGGATTTGTCAGCAAGCCGGAGTTGCAGAAGCTGAACCGGAACTCGATGTATGTGTTCGTGAACGGCCGGCTGATTCGCGACAAGTTGATTCTGCACGCCTTCAACGAGGCATATCGGAACATCGTTCCGCCCACGTCGTTTCCCGTGGTTTTGATGTTTCTGGAGATGCCGGCGCATGAGGTGGACGTGAATGTGCACCCGGCCAAGACGGAGGTGCGGTTCCGGCAGGGGAGCTTTGTGCACGACTTTGTGCGCGACTCCGTGCGCACGGCGCTGATGCAGGCGCGTCCGGCGGCAAGCTTCTTCCAGGCGCTGCATGCGTCGCCAACCGCCAGTGAGTCACTGATGGTGGATGTGAGCCCACTGCCCGGTCTGGAAGGGGCGGTGTTTTCGCCCCGGGAGGGCTATCCGGCGAACGCCTATCCGGGAGGCGAATTGCGCCCGGAGTTCGTTGCCCGGGGCGAGATGGTTGCGGAGAGCGAAGGGGCGGGCGAGGCCGGCGACATGGCCAGAGATGTGGCGGCGTTCGAGCTGAGCGAGCCCGCGGGCCCGGCTTTGACAGGAAGGCTGGAGTTTGGCGGCGTGGGGCTGGCGGTGGGGTATGAACAGCCTGCTGTCGGCGCCGCTGCTGAGGAGGGGACGGGGGACTTGGTGGCGGAGGAGGCGGTTGTGGAGGGACAGACGACGCTGAATGCTCTGGCCTCCTTGAAGCCGCTGGGGCAACTGCGGGAGTCCTTCATACTGGCGGTGAACGAGGATGGGTTGTGGATCATCGACCAGCATGTGGCGCATGAGCGCGTGCTGTTTGAGAAGATTCTGCGCGAGCGCAGGGTGGAGGCGGTGCAGCGGCAGAGGCTGCTGATGCCGGTGCTGGTGCAGTTACTGCCCGAGCAGATGGTGATGTTTGCGGCGATCGCCGAGGAACTGGAGCGGAACGGTTTTGAGGCGGAGCCCTTTGGGCCGCGAACGCTGGCGGTAAAGGCGACCCCGGTGGGGCTGGAGGGCAGGGAGTTGGAGCGGGTGCTGGACGAGTTGCTGGGCAGCGGAGAGAAGACCGCGCAGGTGGAGAATGAGGATCTGCGGCGCACGCGGATCGCGGCATCCATCGCCTGCCATGCGGCGATCAAGATAAATATGCCGCTGGAGCCGGCCAAGATGGACTGGCTGTTGCGAGAGTTGGGCAGGACGGAGCATCCAATGAGCTGTCCGCACGGCAGACCGATCGCATTGCGGTATTCTCTAAGAGACATTCAAAGGGCGTTTCAGCGGATTTAGCTGGGAAGGTAGCCAAGCCAGGGCAGGATCGTGAGCCGGGCAGCACGAGCCGGACGGCAGGAGTCGCGCTGCCCGGGATTCAGACGGCGGAGATCTTCCCTGGGCCGGTAAGAAACTGTGCGGCGAAGTTCAGCAAGTGTACAACGACCCTCTGCATCGCTCCGTGGGGCAGATTGAGGTGCTCGCACGCAGGCGATACAGCATGACAAAGATAGGGGAAACAGTGAGTTCGAGCTTGGAGTTAAACCAACCGCAGCTTGAGGCTGCGCGTGCGCTTGCATGGAAGCAGGCAGAGGCCGCCCCGGCGGGTTCTCTGCCCGACGGGACGGAGAAGAGCCATGCCCTGCTAACCCTGGAGGCGGCGCGGGAGTGGATCAACGAATTTGGTCTGGTGCTGTTTGCCCCGCGGGCGCAGCAGTTGCCGACGCCTGCGCCATCGCTGGTGGAGGCCACGCTGGGAACGGCCAAGGCGAGTCCCACGCCGGAAGAGAGTGAGGTGGCGCGGGGATTGGTGGCGCGCATGGCCAGCGAGGGATTGGCGGTGCCGCTGAATCTGATGGGCGTGACCGGGGAGACACCGGACTTTATCGTGAGCGCGCGGGTCTTCAGCTACATCTTCACCTTGCGCGGGGATAAGGCCTGGAAGCAGCCGCCGTCTACCTCTGGAGCCGTCAAGGTCTCGCCGCTGGGGCTACGAGTGTTCGAGGCGCTTACCCGGGTGGGAGCGATGACTGCCGCGGAGCTGGCGCAGGAGCTGGGGCGCGAGGTGACCGAGAGTGCGGTGGTGCGCGCGCTGGTGGAGCTGTGGTCACAGCTTCGGGTGATTCCGCAGGCCGCCCAGGGCCCGGAGGCCAGGGGCGATGGCGCGACGCTGTGGGAGTTGACGACGCGGCGGTTTACCAAAGCGATCAAGGCTGGGGCCAATAGCGGCCAGCCGAGTGCGCTGTCTGCGCTGGTGTCGCTCTACCTGACCCAGGTGCTGGCGGCCACCGAGGAGGAGATTGCCACCTTCCTTTCGCCGCTTACGGCGCGCTCCCGGGTGCGGGAGGTGCTGCATGCCCTGGTGGCGGCACGGGAGCTGGATACCGTGGTGATCGACGGGCGGACGCTACTGCATCTTCCCGGAGGCCTGCCGGAGGTGACGGTGGCTTCTGCTCCGGTACCGGAGGTAGTGGAAGGCGAGACCGCCGCTGCGTCAGCAACGGCTGCCCATCCGGGAAACCGGCTGAAGAGGATGGGGACCGAGCGCAGGCCGGGAGGCGGCAGGGCAGGCGCGGGGCAGAGCTGGGGCCAGCGCGGGCGGGGCGGAGACGCGGGAAGATCCGCCGGAGGTCGCGGGGGAAGGCCGGCGAGACCTTACGAGGCCAAGCCGGAGGGCCGGAGGAAAGAGGGCAGGGACGAGGCCGCACGACGGCCGTTCCAGAGGACGCCGCCGTTCAAGCGGGATGAGCCTGAGCGCCCCATGCCGAGTGGCGAGGGCGCGGCCGGAGGCGCGGAGCCAAAGAGCTTTGCCAGGCCCTGGGACGAGGAGCGGCGGGAGAGGAGTGAGCGGCGCGACCAACGTCCGCAGCGGGACACTGGCTCGGGGGAGAGAAAGCCGGCCTGGAAACGGGAAGCAGGGCGAGGCACCGAACCGTCTGCCGGGCGTTCTTCCGGCAAGCGACCGTCTTCGGGCAGAGGGGATGGCAAGAGGACGTACTCGGCCAAGGGATCCGGATCGGGAGAGCGCGCGGCGTTCAAGCCGCGTCGGTTTGAGGGTGCAGCACGCGGTAAGGCGCCCTTTGCCGGAGAGGGTAAAGGACGCTCCAGGAGCAAGCCGGAGTGGGCTCCCCGAGAGAGATCTCCAAGAGGGGGTGACGATGCGGAGCGCCGGTATGCTCCCCGTGGCGGTAAGCCCCGCGGAGAGCGCGGCTCCGGGGAGTTTGTTGAGGGAGCGGGCTCGCGGCCTGCGGGCAAGTTTGGGGGCAAGCCAGGCGGCAAGTTCCAGGGCAAGCCCACGGGCAAGTTCGAAGGGAGGCCAGCGGGCAAGTTCGGCAAGCCTGCGGGCAAGTTCGGGGGCAAGCCAAGCGGCAAGTTCGAAGGGAGGCCAGCGGGCAAGTTCGGAGCAAAGCCAGCGGGCAAGTTTGGGGGCAAGCCAGGCGGCAAGTTCGAAGGGAGGCCGGCGGGCAAGTTCGGAGCAAAGCCTGGGGGGAAGCCAAAGTCCGGCAAGTTTGCGAAGCCGGCAGGCTGGGAGGCCAGGCGGAGCGGATCCCCGGGTGCTGCCGGACGTAGGGCGCCCAAGACAGGGGATCAGGAGCAATGACGACGGGAGCTTCAGGTGCGGGCAGGGGTTCGGTGCGGCCGGGCCCGCGGCGCGAACGACCGGTGATTGCCATTGATGGACCGGCAGGCGCCGGCAAGAGCACGCTGGCGGCGCACCTGGCGCGGCAGTTTGGGCTTTTGAACCTGGAGACGGGGGCTATGTACCGTGCTCTGGCGCTTAAGGCCCTGGATCATGCGGTGGCGCTGAACGATGAGTTGGCGCTGCTGGAGTTGGCGGCCCGGACGCAGATCGTTCCTGAGCCCAGGCCGGAGGGGAATCGGGTGCTCCTGGACGGAGTGGATGTCTCGCGGAGGGTTCGGGAGGCGGACGTGACGGCCGCGGCCTCGCAGGTCTCTGTGCATCCCCGGCTGCGCCAGTGGATGGTGGCGCAGCAGCAGAGGATGGGGGCCAGGGGTGGAGTGGTGATGGAGGGCCGCGACATTGGAACGGTGGTCTTTCCGGACGCGGAGGTGAAGATCTTTCTGGACGCCGATCCGGAGGTGAGGGGTAGTCGGCGCTATCTTCAGGTTGGTCCCGGGCGGACGACGCAGGAGGCGATCGTTCATGAACTCAAGGAGCGGGATGCAAGGGATCGGAACCGGACGGAGTCTCCGCTGCGGCCGGCGGAGGATGCGGTGATCCTGGACTCGACGGCGATGACGCTGGAGCAGGTGCTGGCGGCCGCCGAGGAGATTGTGCGACGGTACGTGGAAGAGCCCGGATCGGGACCAGCGCCAGCGGGATCGCAGGTAGATCCAAAATAGATACCTGAAAATCGCACAAATTTCAGTGCAATTCAAACGATGTGTAATTTTTTCGGTGGAAAAATCAACCTTCGTGCTAACATTTCTCCATCGTTTGAAACAGATTGGTTTTCTGCAAGTAGTAGCCGAAGCCCCGATTTGGATTCAGCGTCAAAGTCAATCACAAGGATTTGGGACAAAATGGAACAAGGAACAGTAAAGTGGTTCAACGACGCCAAGGGATTTGGCTTCATCAGCCGTCAGAATGGTGAGGACGTGTTTGTGCACTACTCTGCGATCAACTCCAATGGTTTCAAGAGCCTGCAGGAAGGCCAGGCGGTTCAGTTCAACGTGGTCAAGGGACCGAAGGGATGGCAGGCGTCTGACGTCCAGCCTCTCTAATCGAGCGAGATAACTTACGGTGAACTCTGTTCGACGGGCAAGAGGGAGGAGACTCGCGTCTTCCTCCCTTTTGCTTTTAACCGAAGCGGACGATGAGTCGGCTGACGCTAGGACTGGTAATAGCATTTTTCTGTTGCAGAGGACTCCGGAGAGGATGTACGGAGCGCTTTCCTCAGGGAGACCGCTGGTCAACGTCGAGACCGCACGACATCTACAGTTACAGTGAAGATGCTCGATCGGCCACCGGTGGCGGCAGCGGCTGTGAAGAGCGGCCCAAGCTGGCGCGGAGACACGGGCGAAAGAATGGATGGGTGAGAGCCTCGCGCTCCCGGCAGATCTGGATGCGGGGAGCGCGGCGCGAAGGAAGAAGGAGCGCATGGAGTACATGGCGCCCGGTGACAGCTTCTGTGGAGCGACAATGCCCTAGAAGTCCAGACGCAGAGCCAGTTGCCCGGTACGGTTGCCGGCGCTCTCTGCCGTCTCCGAGGAGGTGAGTGCGCCAAAGGAACTTGGGGTACTGATGTCGGTCTCCGGCGGGGCGAAGTTTGTATGGTTGAGCACGTTGGTGAAGGTTGCTTCGAAGCGGAGGAAGAGTCTTCCGTGGAGGTTTGTGACCTTGGCCAACCCGGCATTGACCACCGCTGCGCCGGGCGCTTCCAGACTGCCTACAGCGGCGTTCCCGACCCGGCCGGCATTGGCAGGCGGGGGGGCGAAGGCAGCGATGTTGAAGTAGCTGGAGCGGGTCCGGCTGGCTGGAATGGGATTGCCGATTCGATCCGGGCGGACGACCAGAATGCCGGCTGCCGCCGGGTCCGTATTGGTCTGATCGTATTGAACGCTCATGGTGGGCGTCAGGTAGGGGCCGGTTTCAAGCAGAGTGATGGTACTGAGGTTCCATCCGCCGAGAACCGTGCGCAAGATATCCGACCGATTCGACCATCGCCGGCCGGCCCCATAGGGCAGTTGATAGGTTCCGGTGAGCATGAAGCGTTGGCGGCGGGTTCCTGTAACGTTGCCTCGGTTGGCCTGGATGTCGAAGCGGTCTTCTACCGCAAGACCGTACTGGGTCTCACCCTGGAAGGTGGTTGGAGCATCGCCCTGCGCATCGCTGATGTCATGCGCCCAGGTGTAATTTGCCTGAAAGGACAGGCCGCTCCCGGTGCGGTGAGTCGCCTGCAGTTGCAGCGCCTGGTACGCCTCATGGCCGTAGTTTCCGGTCTGGAAGATGGTTCCCCAGTTGGGAAACGGGATCGGATTGGGGTTGGGGGAGAGTGTTGAGGGAGGCTGCTGGTTCAGGTTGACGGTGAGATTCAAGCGATAGGAACTTTCACCCACGTAGCTGACGCGAAATGCGGTGTTCGCGGTGAGGGTTTTTTCCACGGTGAGGTTCCACTGCGCGGACTGCGCATCGCGATAGTGCACCGCGGTTGCCTGTTCCAGTTCGCCGCCACCGTAGCTGACGCCTGCGGAGGCCGGCATCACAGCGGGGAACTGAAAGGTGGGGAGCAGGGTGGATGGGTTCTGGTTGGAGTAAGTCTGGATCGAGATGGAGGGGTTGCCCTCGTTATTGTTCTGGAGCTGGCCGAGGGCCGTGACCGTATAGATACCTAAGCCACCGCGAACGACCGCATTGCCGAGCGCCGAGGGGCGATATGCGAAGCTGATGCGCGGATCGAAGTTGCGCAGATAGGTCTGCCTCAATCCTGGCCCGACCCCAGCCTGCCCGTTCGAGATCAGGTTCGTGCAGGGGATCCGGGAGTCAGGGGTGTAGCCAACATCGTTGGGAGCCGAGTAGCCGGAGGGCGCGGCGTTGCAGGCGTTGAACGACTCGAGGAATGCAGGCACCGGGCCGCCCAGCGTGGTGTAGAGTTTCTGGTTGACGACGACCGAATCACTGGCTGGATCGAAGTTCGCCGCCATTCCGTTGGCATCCTGGAAGGGAGGCAGAAGCTCCCAGCGCAGGCCGTAGTTGATCGTCAGGCGATGGTTGACCTGCCACTCATCCTGAGCGAAGAAGCCGTATTGCAGGCCGACAGGATCTTCGTTGGGTCCAGTCATTGCGAAGTAGGTGGTATAGGGCAGACCCAGAAGAAAGTCGCCGAAGGCGTCTCCGGTAAAGGTTGGTTGAAAGGTCATCTGGCCGAAGTCGTCCGACGGAGTTTCCAGGGCAACCACCTGTTCCCGCAGCCAACGAACGTCAACACCGCTGCGCAGCGTGTGTCTTCCATGGGTCCAGGTGAGGTTGTCGGCCAGTTCCTGGGTGTAGGAGTCGAATGGGCCCGTGATGTCGCGTCCAATCGGCTCAAAGTTGGTGCCCTGGGAGAAGTTGAAGGTGGTAAAGCCACCCTGGGTTTGGTGAAGGGCCGGGATTGCGGGCCAGTCTGACAGGAGGCCGAGTTGTTGCAGCGCCTGCTCGCCTTGAATCGGGAAACTGGGAGAGAGGAGCGAGTTGGTGAAGCCATAGCGGAGTTCGTTCAGAAGGTTGCTGCTCAGCTCAAAGTTGTGGGAGACCATGAAGCTGCGGTCGTGCTCAGTGTCCACATCATCGGGCAGGAGAGGGTTGACGATATGGGCCACGATGTTTTTCCAGTTGTAGCGGACGAACATCTGCTCCCTGCTGGAGAGGATCTGATCGATTCGGCCGTCGAGACCGTTGGTGCTGGAGGGCATCGGGATCAGCGCCTGATAGTTGAGTCCTCCGGGGAGATTGTTGTTGTTGGGCAGCGGATAGTAGCTGTCCAGCAGTGAGAGGGCGGTGGGGTTGAGCTGCGAAGCCGGAATGGTGTCTCCGGAGTAGGCGGTACCTGTGAAGGGGTCTTCCAGCGGGCTGGTCGAGAGCGGGGACAGATTGCCCTGGCGTTCGGCCAGGGTTGGTACCGTGTACTGCACCGGTTCGGCCGTGCTCTTGCGGTTGCCTTCGTAATCGAAGAAGAAGAAGGTTCGGTTGTGGCCGTTGTAGAGATGCGGCACGACGACCGGACCATTCAAGCTGCCGCCGAAGGTATTGAAGTGCTCGGGTGTCTTCAGCGAAAAATCATAGGATATGGCGTTGAGCGCGTCGTTCTGCAGGTACTCGTAGAGACTGCCGTGCCACTGGTTGGCGCCGCCCCTGGTGATGAAGGTGACGTCAGCCACCTGGGAGAACTCTGCGCTGTTGTTGAAGGCGCTGACCTTCAGTTCAGCGATAGCTTCAGTGGAAGGATACGCATTGACTCCCTGCGCGCCGGCGGCCAGGGACGCTCCGCTGGTCCATACATT
The DNA here is from genome assembly GCA_021806005.1 of Acidobacteriota bacterium. Lineage (GTDB taxonomy): Bacteria > Acidobacteriota > Terriglobia > Terriglobales > Acidobacteriaceae > Granulicella. The sequence goes on from JAJZDM010000028.1 coordinate 14,817, forward strand.
CACGGTGGAGATTCCGTCGACCGAGAATCCTGTCATATTCGAAGTGGCGCCGCCGATGGCGAAGTTCCCCGAGCTATCCTGCTGGACGTTGGCCGATGTTGCCAGTGCGGCCAGAGGGCTGGTGGTTTGAGCTCGATAGTTGAGCGGTAACTGCGCCAGTGTGTGCCCGGTTTTCATGCCGCCCAGCGTGGCGTCTTCGGTGTTGATCTCCGCCGCCGAGGAGGTTACCTGCACGGTGGTTGCCTGGGCGGCGCTCAACGAGATTGTGACCCGCATATCCTGGCGGGCTGAGAGGGAGATTCCGTTGAGCGTAGAGCCCGCAAACCCAGGGTGACGTCCACGAATCCTGTAGTGGCCGGGTTGCAGGTTTTCAAAGAAGAATGCGCCACCGGCATCCGTCCTGACGGTGAGGTCGTTGTTCTTGTCAGTATTGTGCAGGGTGACACTCCCATCCGGGAGGACAGCGCCCGAGGCGTCCTGCAGCGTGCCGCGGATGCTTCCGAATGTAGACTGTGCCAGAACGGAGGAGGCGGTTCCAGGCAGGATGCAGCAGAGGAGGAAGCAGGCAAGCCGGCAAAACAGAGCCGGGATGGCGGTACGTGCCCTGGTATGGCATGCGGTGTGAGGCATGGCTCCTGCGAGAGATGGATAAACTTTGAGACCTTTCACTTGAATCACCTCGAAGGCCGGAAATCTCATCCGGCCTTGTTCAGTGAAGCGGGAAACCCGTAAAACAGGCATAATCGCCGGACTGGATATCGGAGGTCCTCATTCGGTCATGATCCATGAGGGCCGAGAGAAAATCTCCGGCTCGCAGTGGCGCGGCACGCTGAGTGGGGAGCCTCCACGAGGGATGAGTCCGCGCCCGGTTGAAGTGGGAGTCTGCTCCAGCTATGCGGGAGGGTTCTGCCATGGTCTTCGCCTTGGAGCGGTTGCGCAGCGAGGTACAACGGAGCAGAGGAGGACTGCCGCTCTTTATGGGTTTCTTATGGGTGGCGTCGTAGGCTGTGAAGGGCGAGTGACTAAAGAGAGGCCATGGTTCCCGGCAAGTTTTATCGACGCGCTATCAGAATTGCTTTCGGAGTGGCGGCTGCGCTGCTGTTGAGTGTTGCAGCGTTCGAGCTCCACTTCAACCTGTCTTCTGCAACCTCGGTCCACCTGCTGCTGATCACCGTGATCGCACTGAAGTGGGGGCTGCCGGAGGCGAGTGTGGTCTCGCTGGTTTCGGTGGGCTGCCTGGATTATCTCTTCACGCAGCCGCTGTTTCGCTTCTACATCTCGGATTCGCATGACTGGGTGGCGCTGGCAACGTTTGAGAGCGTAGCGCTGGTGGTGAGTCGTCTTTCTACCGAGGTGAGCCGGCACGCCGAGGATGCGGAGATGCATCGAATGCGGCTGCAACGGTTGTATGAGCTGAGCCAGAAGATGCTCTATCTCGATTTTCAGAAGCCGATGGAGGCCGAGCTGGCGGAGTTGATTCGGGCAACGCTGCCTGCGCGAGGGGTTGCGCTTTGGACCGCGTATGATCTTCGCCTGTCCAGATCGGGGATCTGCGATATCGCGGAGGAAGAGATTCGGGCAGTGTTTTACGCCGAGAGCAATGAGGATAACCCGGTAGACGGTGTCTCCCATCGCACGGTGCGTTCCGGGACCAGGCCGATTGGAGTCCTTGTGGTCCAGGGGCATGCGGCGGATGCGGCGTCGATGAATGCGGTGGTATCTCTGGTAGCGGTTGCGCTGGAACGTGCGAGGTCGTTCACGGCGCAGAGTGGGGCAGAGGCGGCGAGGCAGAGTGAGCAGTTGCGCGCGGCCGTGCTTGACGCGCTGGCGCACGCCTTCAAATCTCCGCTGACGGTGATTCAGGCATCCAGTTCGGGGCTGCTGGAGATGAACAGCCTGGCTCCCAACGAGAGGCGGCTGGTGGCGCTGATCGACCGCCATGCGACACACCTGAGCGAGATTACGACGCGTCTGCTGCGAGTAGCGAAGTTCGATTCTGCAAGCTTGAGGCCCAAGCGGCAGGCGATTGATCTTGCGGAGCTGGTGCGTGAGAGTGTGGTGGAGTGCGGCGGGCAGGCTGTCCAACCCGCGGTCCAGATCCGGCTGGAGAGCGAGCCCATGAAGGCCTTTGCCGACCGGCACCTGCTGAAGATGGCGCTGCTTCAGCTACTGGACAATGCGGCGAAGTATGGCGCGGCGGATGGTTCGATTGTAATCGACGTGCATCAGGACCACTTCGAGTCCAGGATCGATATTCACAATGATGGTTCGTTTCTTTCGCCGGCAGAGCGTAGCCGGATCTTCGACAGGTTCTATCGTGCCCCGGGCGCGGAGCATCGAGCTTCAGGAAGTGGCATCGGGCTCTCGGTGGTGAAGCATATCGTTGAAGCGCATCACGGAAGGGTGTGGGTCGCCAGCGAGCCAAGCCAGGGAACGACGTTCTTTCTTGCTATACCGACAGGCAGGGACTGATAGATGGTGCAGAAGAGTAAAGTGCTGGTTGTTGATGACGACGATGGCATTCGTCAGAGCCTGTTTGAGACACTGGCGGCGCTGGGGTTTGCCGTAGGAGCGGTCTCCAGCGGCGAAGAGGCACTCGCCTGCCTTCCGGTGACGAACTATGATGCGGTCCTGCTGGATATCAACATGCCGGGGATGGGAGGCATCGAAGCGTGCCGCAGAATCTCCAGCAGCTTTCCGAGGTGCCCGGTTCTGATGCTCTCCGTGCGGGACGATGAGGATGACAAGGTGCGGGCACTCGAGCTTGGGGCGGATGATTATGTGACCAAGCCGTTTCAGATTCGAGAGCTGACCGCTCGCCTGCGCTCCGCGATTCGACGCTCGAAGATACCGGCCAGACCCGCGACGTCGGTTTACACGATCGGGGGCATCCACCTGGATGCAGAACGTCACCGGATGGAGAAGAATGGTGAAGAGGTGCGGCTGAGCCCGAAGGAGTTCGGTGTCCTCGAATATCTGATGGCCCATGCCGGACGGCCTGTGCCGCACCAGAGATTGCTGTCTTCCATCTGGGGGCCGGAGTATGGCGACGAACGAGAGTATCTTCGTGTCCTGGTCAACCAGCTTCGAAAGAAGATTGAAGATGATCCCTCCAACCCGATGTACATCCTCACCGACAGTTACATAGGCTATCGCTTTCGCGACGAGTAGGGGTTCTCCCGAGTTGCCGGAGCTGCAAGGGCTGAGGTGCGCATCTGGAAGGGTTGTAGAGATTTGCGTGCCACTGAGCGGATATCCAGATTCGCGCTGCTGCGGATGGTGAAAGCGGGATATTGGAGGAGCGCGCTGGAGTCTGGAGTGCCTTATCTGTTGTTTCGGGGAGGACAGACTGGGAAGGCCGGTGCTGGCATGCTGCGAACCCACATCTCTGAAGGGCGAGATGTCGGGCGTCCTGCGCACCCGGTGGGGGTTAGGAGTTGAGGAGGGTTGGAGGTGGAAATTATGACGAGCGCTGCATCCCGGCGCTGGGATCTGATAGTAGAGTGGTGCTTGGTTGCTGCATCGCGAGGAACTACTCCGTAAGATGATCCCAAAGCTCTTTATGCGTCCTTCCGTTCCTGGTGGCAACTCCTCCGCCAGGCCCCTTCCGGTGGTGCAAGGCAAGCAAAGATTCAGAGAGCGGTCTCGCTCCCGGTGGACGATGGCCCGACTGTGCGGGGTCGTCTTCCTTGTTCCCGCAGGAGCCGGGCTGTTTGCCGCTGTTCCGCTGTGCGCCCAGACTGCTCACCACTCCGCACGGAGGACGCAGGTCTATCAGAATGCGGATGCGCCGATCGAAGCACGCGTCGATGATCTGCTGGGCCGGATGACGCTGCAGGAGAAGGTGCGGCAACTGGATATGTACGCTGGCGCGACCTCCATCATGAGCCGCTACTCGAACAAGACCCATGCAGCGCCCGATGCGATGTTTGTCCCTGCAAAGGCCGAGGCGGTGTGGGGCGAGGCGGGCGTGGGCTCCATCCACGATCTGAATCCGACGCCGGAGCAGTCGAATGCGATCCAAAGATGGGTGATCTCCCATAGCCGCCTGGGGATTCCGGTTCTGTTTATCGAGGAGGGGCTGCATGGATTCGACACCGGCACCGTCTTTCCCGCGCCGCTGGGTCTGGGCGGTACGTGGGATCGACAACTTCTGCGAGCGGCGGGCTCGAGTATCGGATCCGAGGCCCGCGCCACCGGTGTGGACATGATCCTCGCCCCGGTTTTGAACCTGGCTCGGGATCCGCGATGGGGCAGGGTTGAGGAGACGTACGGCGAGGATCCTTACCTGGCGGGGCAGATGGGACTCTCCTTCATCGACGGGGCGCAGGGAGATGGCCTGGCGACGGATGACACTGTGGTTGCGGAGCCCAAGCACTTTGCCGCCTATGGCGCGCCGGAGGCCGGCACCAACACCTCTCCGGTGGATATGGGAGAGCGTGAGTTGCGGATGATCATGCTGCAGCCGTTTGAAACCGCGGTTCGTCAGGGGCATGTGATGAGTGTGATGGCCGCCTATAACGAGATCGACGGCGTTCCGATGACCGCCAATCCGTTTTTGCTGAAGACGGTGCTGCGGCGGGAGTGGGGCTTCAAAGGCTTTGTGCTCTCTGATCTTGGCGCTATTGAGAATCTATACAAGGTGCATAAGGTAGCCGCGACACCGCAGGACGCAGCCTGTATGGCGATACGGGCGGGCGTGGACATGCAGTTCTACGATATTCCCCAGGATGTGTTTGACCGTGACCTGATGGGCTGTGTTCACGATGGGTCGATTTCCGAGGAGGACGTTGATCGTGCCGTTCGCTCGGTGCTTCGGGTGAAGTTTGCCCTGGGGCTCTTTGACCATCCCTATGTGGATCCGGCGCTGGAGGCAAGGGTGTATCGTTCGCCGGCTCATCTTGCCGTCTCGCTGCGCGCCGCTCTTGAGTCGATGACCTTGCTCAAGAACGAAGATCATCTGCTGCCGCTCTCCCGATCCACGCAGCGCATCGCGGTGATCGGTCCCAATGGCGACAAGGCGCGTTACGGCGACTATGAAGATCATGCGAATGGATTGAAGATCAGTATGCTTGAGGGGATTCGCGAGCTTCTACCGCAGGCGACAGTGAGCTTCGACGATGGGAGCGACATCGAGTCTGCTGTAGCGAAGGCCCGCAGCGCGCAAGTGGTGATCCTGGGACTCGGCGAGTGGCAGGGGGTCTCTGGTGAGGGCTTTGACCGGTCCGGCCTTGGCTTGCCGGGCAACCAGGAGAAGCTGCTCGAAGCCGTCGCCGCTGCGGGAAGGCCAGTGGTGCTGGTTCTGGACAATGGACGGCCGCTGACGATTGGCTGGGCAGCGAAGCATGTGCCCGCAATTCTGGAGGCTTGGTATCCGGGTGAGTATGGCGGAAGAGCGATCGCCGAAACCCTCTTTGGAGAGAATGATCCGGGTGGCCACCTTGCCGTGACCTTTCCCCAGCGAGTGGGACAACTACCGGACGCCTATGACGCCGATCCCTCGCGCGTCTATCGGTACATTGATTCCGATGGCAAGCCCTTGTTTCCCTTCGGATTTGGGCTGAGTTACACCACCTTTCGGTTTGACCATCTGGCGGTGAAGGCGCCGGTTGCCGGTAGCCATGGCGATATTGAAGCTACTGTAGACGTTACGAATACGGGTACGCTCGCAGGGGATGAGGTCGCCCAGCTCTATGTGCGGGAGGATGCGGGCAGTGTGGAGACTCCGAGCCGGGCTCTGGCAGGTTTTTCCCGCATCCATCTTGCACCAGGGCAGACCACGACCGTTGCCTTCCATGTACCGCAGCAGCAGGTTGCGGTGTGGAACGCCGAGAGGCGATGGGCGGTTGAGCCGGGTGCTTATACGGTGTGGGCGGGCGACTCCTCCCTGGCGTCTTTGTCCGCGCAGTTCACACTGAGACCGTGACAGAGATCCTGCGAGCTTTCTGGATGCTCCAGCGACATTTTGTTTGCAAGAGGCCGCCGAAAGCGAGGCGGCTGAAAGGGTTAAGCATGACGATGAAGTACACGATGATCCTGATGGCGTTAGCCCTGCTTGCAGGCGGCCGTGTCCCTGCTCAAAGCGTTCCTGAGCCGCAGAAGCAGCCGGTGGATTATGTGAACCCCAACATCGGCGGTATCGGAATTCTGCTGACTTCTACCGCCCCCTACGTGCAGTATCCCTTTGGCATGGCGCGGATGGCGCCGGTGACGACACCGGGAATCGTGGACCGTTATCTGGCCGACAAAATCTATGGCTTTCCCGCCGGTCCGGCGATGCTGATGGTCTCCACCGGCGCATTGGATACGGACGCCCGCAGCTATGCCTCGGACTACGATCACGACTTTGAGCGAGCGACGCCGTACTACTATGAAGCGGATCTGCAGACATGGGGCGTTCAGGCGGAGTCCACGGTGACCCGGGATGCGATCTTCTATCGCTTCACCTTTCCAGCAAGCCCCCACGCGCATCTTGTGCTGAGCATGGCGCAGGATGCGACGCTGGCGGTGGTGGGAAACAACGTGGTGCAGGGAAGCAGACAGGTGTATGGAGCCTATGGTCGGAATGGCGTGCCCTCCAGCGCGAATCAAGAGACCAGGGAGTACTTCTACGCGGTGTTTTCGCAACCGGTGAACTCCTGGCGGACGTGGCAGGGTGCGCAGCTTGGGAAGTTGCCGGAGCAGAGCGGTGGGGCGATCGGGTACGTCGGCAGTCTGAGTACCACGGCAGGAGAGACGATGGATGTCCGCGTCGGTATCTCCTACATCAGCGTTGAGCAGGCCAGGAGCAACCTGGAGGAGCAGATTACGGAGGGGACGTTTGACCAGGTGACTCAGAAGGCCAGGGCGGCGTGGGATGATGCGCTGGGACAGATTGCTTTTACGGGAGGCAGCGAAAGACAGAAGACGATTTTTTACACCGCGCTGTATCGCTCGCTGCAGCGGATGACCGACATTACCGAGGATGGCCTGTACTACAGCGGATATGACCATGCGGTGCATGACGCGAACGGCCATGATTTCTATGTAGATGATGGAGCCTGGGATACCTTCCGCTCGATGCATCCGTTACAACTGCTGCTGAACGGCAGGCAGCAGGAGGATATGATCCGCTCCTATGTGCGCATGTACCAGCAGAGCGGCTGGATGCCGTCTTTTCCATCGGTGTCGGGATCCAAGGCGGTAATGATCGGACATCACGCGGATGAGATCATACTGGACGCTTATGAGAAAGGCTTCCGGAACTTCAACGTGGAGGCGGCTTACGAGGCGATGAAGAAGAACGCCACGCAGGCGAGCATGATCCCCTGGACGCTGGATCCGATGACGCGTCTGGGCAGGGAGTATCTGCAGAAGGGATTCTTCCCCGCGCTGGCCTATGGAGAGAAAGAGACCGTACCGCAGGTGACGCAGGAGCGCCGACAGGCAGTCTCTGTGACGCTGGAGACGGCCTATGACGACTGGTGTGTGGGAACCATGGCGAAGGCGCTTGGAAAGACCGCGGATGCCGCCTACTTCATGAAGCTGGCCCAAAACTACAGGAATGTCTTCAACCCGGCGATAGGGTTCATGGCTCCCAGGAGCGCCGATGGAAGCTGGGTGGCTCCCTTTGACCCGAAGCTGGGTGGAGGACAGGGCGCGCGGGACTACTTCACGGAGATGGATGGGTGGGTGTACACCTTCAGCGTGCAGCACGATGTTGCGGGGTTGATCGGTCTGATGGGTGGCCGGGACAGGTTCAACTCCAGACTCGATCAGTTGTTTGTGGAGCAGTATGGAGTTCCGAAGTACAAGTTCCTCAGCCAGTTTCCCGATGCGACGGGATTAATTGGTCTGTACGCGCAGGGGAACGAGCCAAGCTTTCACATTCCTTATCTCTATGACTTCTCCGGCGAGCCGTGGAAGACCCAGTTCCGCGTCCGGCAGCTTCTCGGCATCTGGTATGGCGATGGTCCGCTGGGAGTTCCGGGTGATGACGATGGTGGCGAAACCTCGTCCTGGTATGTTCTGAGCGCGCTGGGGTTCTATCCGGTTTGCCCGGGCAGCCCGGTGTATGAGATTGGCAGCCCAATCTTTCCCAGAAGCGTGATCCGGATGGGGAATGGACGGGAGTTCACGATCATCGCCAATGGCGACTCTGCCAAGAACAAGTACATCCAGTCCGCCACGCTGAATGGCCACCCGCTGGATAAGCCGTGGTTCAGCCAGGCAGAGATCGCCAAGGGAGCTACCCTGGTTCTGCAGATGGGTGACAGACCGAATCTGCAATGGGGAAGTGCGCCAGAGGATGCGCCGCCTTCCATGTCGACGACGACCTCTGATCAGGACTGAGAAGAGGGAGGCGGTCCGAGACTGTGTCGGTTGTTGCGGGCATCCGGCGAGCCAAGATCTCAAAGTGCGAGATGTCGGGCAGCCAGGACCCCGCTCCGGAGTCGTGAGATTTGGAGTTAGCCCACCGGAACCCCTATTCTGGATACAGGCGTTGTGCGCTGCTGGTGCAAGCTCGCAGCCGCCTGACTCCAGACGCAAGAAGAGAAAGTCCGAAACTGCATGGCCACGTCGCTCTCGTTCACCGGGTATGTACTGAAGAACCTACGTCGCCGACGGTTGAGGACGCTGCTGACGCTCTTCGGGATCGGCATGGCGGTGGGAGCGTTTGTGGGCCTGGTGGGGTTCTCGACCTCCTTTGAGCAACAATGGATGCGCATTTACTCCAGCACCGATACGGATTTTTCCGTTATCCAAGGCAGCTTTCTGAATACGACCCTGGACCAGACGGCGGCGGCGAAGATTCGGGCCCTGCCCATGGTGGCCCAGGTATCACCTACCATCTTCAACCTGATGGACGTGACGCCCACGATCAATGCGCTGGTCTATGGCTGGAAGGTGAACGCCTTCGAGTTCAACTCCCTGAAGATCATCGACGGGAAACGAGTGAGTGACGGGCAGCCGGAGGTGATGCTGGGCGACCTGCTGGCGCAGGATCTGAAGAAATCGCCCGGCGATAACATCGAACTGCAGGGCACGGAGTTTCGCGTGACTGCGATCTATCACGCCGCATCGACGCTTGAAGCAGCCGCGATCGTCATGCCGCTCGACCAGTTGCAGCAGTTAAGCGGCATGGACGGGAAGGTTTCAACCATTGATGTGCGCCTGCGTCCTGCCCCGGAGGGCGAGGCGCAGGAGGCCTACATCCGGTCCGCGCAGGCTGCGATTCAGGCGGCGGTTCCGGGCGCGCGCGCCGTGCCCGCGGCTGAGCGGGCCAGCAGCAATCAGTTTGTGGCGCTGGCCAAGACCTCAGCCTGGGGAACCTCGGCGCTGGCGCTGGTGATCGGCATACTGGGCATCGCCAATACCATGGCCATGTCCGTCTTTGAGCGCACGCGCGAGATCGGCATTCTGCGGGCGCTGGGATGGAAGCAGTGGAAGGTGCTGGCGCACATCGAGCTGGAGGCCGCCCTGCTCGGCCTGGGCGGAGGCGTGCTGGGCATCGGCCTGGGTTGGTGCGCCCTGTGTGTGCTGGCGGTGCTGCCGCAGACGGCAAGCTTCTTTGTGGCCACTGTGCAGTGGCCTGTGCTGGTGAAGGCGCTGGCCATCGCCGTTCTGGCCGGGCTGATGGCCGGTGTGGTTCCGGCCTGGCGCGCCGGGAAGCTCTCCCCCGTGGATGCGCTGCGGTGCGATTGAGCGATTGGGAGACGGCTTGAGACGGGCTTGAGAACGTTCTGAGAACGATTCAGGAATGGTTGTGGAACGACTTGGAAACGATCGAAGAAAGGCATGATGCGATTCGGAGCTTTCTGCTTTCCAGCTACCGGGCACATTAACCCGATGACGGCCCTGGCCCGCTCTTTGGAGCTGAGGGGCCACAAGGTAATTCTCTTTGGAATCGCCGACACCGAGGAGCGGGTGCGGGCCGCAGGGATAGAATTCCACTGCATCGGCGCAGAAGAGTACCCGGTGGGTACGCTGGCAAAGCTGGACGAGCGTATGGCTGGGCTGAAGGGCCTGGCTACCCTGCGCTTTACCCTGGAACGGGTGAGGAACTCGGCACGCATGGTGCTGCGCGACGGGCCGCGCGCGGTGCGCCAGGCCGGCGTGGAGGCGCTGCTGGTGGACGAGGCCGACTTTGCAGGCAATGTGGCCGACTACCTGGGGTTGCCCTGGATCTCAATTGCGCTGCTGCCTCCGCTGCTGCACGACGACCGCTTCCCGCCCTTCTGGCTGGGCTGGGCGGCGCGTGAAGACTGGCTGGGCCGGCTGCGTAACCGGGTGGCCATCGAACTGCTGCTGCGGATCGGCGCTCCCATCTTTCGCGAGATCAGCGCGCAGCGCGTCGCCTGGGGATTGAAGCCCTACGAGCGCCCCGAGGATGGACTCTCAACCCTGGCGCAGATCACCCAGTTGCCCGAGGAGTTCGAGTTTCCGCTACGAGGTCCAAAGCCGCCGGGTCTTTATTACACGGGGCCATTTGTCCATGCCCGGCAGCGTCCGGCGGTGGAGTTCTGCTGGGAACGCCTGGATGGACGCCCACTGATCTATGCCTCGCTCGGCACCTTTCAAAATGGATCGGAGAAGATCTTTCGGGTGATCGCCGAGGCCTGCGCGGGACTGGATGCTCAACTGTTGATCTCCCTGGGCGGCGGACTGGATCCCGCGCGACTGGGCCCGCTGGCGGGTGCGCCTGTGGTGGTGAGCTTTGCGCCTCAACTGGAGATTTTGAAGCTGGCCTCGCTGGTGATTACTCATGCCGGGATCAACACAGCGCTGGAGTCGCTCTCCGAGGGAGTTCCGATGGTCGCCGTGCCGCTGGGCAACGATCAACCCGGGGTTGCGGCGCGGTTGAAGGCGCGCGGGGCAGGGGTGGTGGTCTCACGGCATCGCCTGACGCCAGCGCGGCTTCGCAAGGCAGTCCGGCTGGTGCTGGAAGACCACTCCTACCGTGAGGCGGCGAAAAGGCTGCAGGAGGCCATTCAGCGGCAGGATGGCCCCGGCCGCGCGGCAGAGCTGATCGAAGGGGTCTTCGAGCGTCAGCGCGTGAGAGTCTGAATCAGGGACGGAGCGCCTGCCATCGTGTGCAGCGATCGAGGGCGCCGCCCATGCGTTCCGCGAGTGGCGGCGATGCTGTGGCCTCCGCGCCAGATGACAGAAAGATGACGAATCGATGACGGAAGGATGACGATCATCTGGTGCGAAGATGCGCTGGAGGCAAGGATTCCGCAGGGAATTGGCTTGCGGGGGGCTGAATTGCGGGAAGGGTATGACCTTCTGCGATCCCTCCCATAAGAGCGCAATCCGCGTAACATTTTATTTATACGGTTATTTCGATCGCTGATGCTGGAAGGCTGTTGACCTTTGGCCTCCGCGGTCGTCTTTGAGGTTGGGTGTGATGATTGTTGCAGGCGATTTTTTTGCGTGCGGGAGTGTCTCGCGCGTTCCGGACGGAGGCTCAACCGCATGAGCAGCCCCATTCTTGAAGTACGCGACGTATACAAGAGCTACGAGGATGGACGCATCGAAGCCTTGCGTGGAGTGGACCTCTCGATCGATGCCGGCGAGTACGTGGCCATCAGCGGCCATAGCGGCAGCGGCAAATCCACGCTGCTGCATCTGCTGGGCGGACTGGATAGCCCAAGCCGGGGGGACGTGCTCTTCCGTGGGGTTCCGCTGGGCTCCTCGTTCGATCTCGACACCTATCGCTGCGATCATGTAGGCTTCGTCTTCCAGGCGTTTTACCTGCTGCCCACGCTGCAGGCTGTAGAAAACGTGCAGGCGCCGATGCTGGCCTCGCGGAGCGGCAACGGCGATCGTCGTCGGCGCGCCGAGAAGTTGCTACGGGAGATGGGCATGGAACACCGCATGGAGCAGCATCCGAGCAAGCTCTCCGCAGGAGAGCGGCAGCGTGTGGCGATCGCTCGAGCGCTGGCCAATGAGCCCGACATCCTGCTGGCCGACGAGCCCACGGGCAATCTCGACAGCAAAAACTCCGCACTGATTATGGAGATTCTGACCGGAATTCAGCGATCGCGTGGCATGACGCTGATTGTGGTGACGCATGAGGACGAGATCGCCCATTCGGCGCCGCGTCACATCCGGGTGCATGACGGGAGGATCGCCTCGTGAGACGGGCCACTGTGATGATGGCAGCCGCACTGTTGTTTACCGGCGCAGCCAGCGTAGCGGAGACACCGGCGGATCTGGTTACAGTGCGGAGCCGCATCGAAGCTTCGGATTATCGTGCCACTGGCCAACTCGTCCGCGTGGATGCCAGCGGAGGTCGTACCCGTTTCGCCATCTCCGCCAAGGGGCTGTGGATGGATGGAGCGCTGCACACGCTGATCGAAGCTGTTCCAGCGAAAGGAGCAGCGGTGGACGGAAAGGATGAGCCGCTCCGACTTCTGCTGGAGGTGCGTCCGGATGGCAGAGACAGCATCCGCATCTTTCGCCCGCACGCGGCCGCGCCGCAGTTGCTGCCGCCGGAGAAGTGGGGTGATCGTCTTCTGGGCACTGTCTTCAGCTACGAAGATCTGCTTGATCCGCAGTTCTTCTGGCCGGAGCAGACGCTGCAGGGAGGAGTGATGTTCGACGGACGAGCGTGCGATCTGCTGAAGAGTGAGCCGGGGCGCCTGGACCACACGAGCTACTCCGAGGTGCGCACCTGGCTGGATCACAGCATCGCCTACCCGGTGCACGCCGAGAAGACGCTGCGGCAGGGAGGAGCGGTGAAAGAGATTACCTACTACGGTCTGCGCCAAACCAATGGGGTATGGTCAGCCACACAGATCGAAGCGAGGATGCGCGGCCAGGCGGGCTCCGCGCTCTGGATCGTGAAGCGGGGCAGCGCGAAGGCCCATCTGGATGCAAACGACTTTAAACCCGGCGTTGTTGGCCGTTTCGAGGATCGCCCATGAGTCTGACTCTTGCGATTTTGTTGCCTCTTGCCGTGATTCCTGCAGCGGGATTTCTCTATCAATCTCTGGGCGCGTTGCGCGATCGAAGACGGTTCACCAGCACAGGCCGCTGGGTCGAGATCGGCCGCGGACAGAAGCTGTTTGTAGTTGAGAAGGGATCGGGCGGGCCGGCGGTGCTGTTTGAGGCCGGCATCACAGCGACGAATTTGAACTGGCGGCATATTCAGGACAAGGTGGCCGGGTTCACCGCGACGGCGGCCTACGACCGCAGCGGCCTGGGCTGGAGCAGCGCCTGCTGCAGCCAGCGCACGCCAGGCAACATCTCCGCCGAACTGCACAGCATGCTGGAGTCGGCCGGTATTGAGCCGCCGTACATCCTGGTAGGGCACTCCTTTGGCGGCCTGTGCGTGCGGCGCTACGCGACGCTCTATCCGGAAGAGGTTGCCGGCGTGGTGCTGGTGGATCCCATGCGCTGCGAGGAGTGGCCTCCGCTGAATCCCGACAAGCAGTCCATGATCGACCGGGGCAAGAGGCTCTCCGCTTGCGCGGTTCCGGTGGCGCGCTTTGGCGTGTTCCGGCTCGCCATCAGCCTGCTGTTCTACCGATCAAGCCGCCTCTCCGGCCGCATTGGTAAATCGGGTGGCATGGGCGGCCGGCACGTGCTGAAGCGGTTGACCGAAGAGGTCGGCAAGCTGCCCCGGGATATCTGGCCGATCATTGCGGCGCACTGGTCCCGGCCAGAGTATTACATCGGGATGCAGCGCTATGTTTCGGCGGTTCCGGAGACGGTTTCAGAGATGAACAACGCGGAGCCGATTCACAACATCCCGGTTCTGGTGTTGACCCCGGGCAAATCGACACCGCTGTCAGAGCAGTGCCTGGCCAGGATCGGAAACAACGTGCGCCAGGTGATTGCAGAAGAGAGCGCGCACTGGATTCATCTGGACGAGCCGGATCTGGTGATCGATTCGATTCGCACGATGGTGAGCGAGGTCTCGCGCCCAGCCCTCTCCGCCTCGGCCTGATCGCGGAGCCTGCAGAAGATCCTCAATGCAGCGGTGAGATCAGTCCGCGGTTGCGGCGAATCGCTCCTGGAGTTCACGCCTCAGGAACTTGCCGGTGTGGTTCTGCGGGAGTTCGCCGGGAGAGAGAATCCAGATGCGGCGCGGCGATTTGTAGGCAGCCAAGCGGCTGCGGCACCACTCCAGCAGATCGGTCTCGCCGGCGGTGGCTCCAGGATGCAGTTCGACCGCCGCCACGGGCATCTCTCCCTTTTCGCGGTGTGGAAGGCCAAAGGCGACGGCGCGCGCGACATCCGGATGGGCCAGGATGGTCTCTTCCAACTCCTTCACATACACCGAGTAGCCGCCGGCCTTGATGACGTCCTTGGCGCGCCCCACCAAGCGGATGAGCCCGAGGCGGTTGCGGACGGCCAGGTCGCCGGTGCGGAGCCAGCCGTCGCCGGTCAGGATACCTTCCTGCGTGTCGCCCTTGTCCTTCCAGTAATGCGGCCGGATGCCGTGGCGGCGGATCTGACACTCGCCGGTAGCTCCCGGAGGCAACACGCGGCCGTCTGCATCGACGACGCGGATACGAAACGGCGGCACGGGGATGCAGAGGTCGCCGCTGCCGGGAGCGAATGGAAGCTCAACGCCCATCATGGCCAGGCCCCCCAGTTCGACCATGCCGTAACCGTTGAGCAGCACGGGCGGAACACGCAGTCCACCCGGCAGCCGCAGCAGAGCCCCGAAGCGGCGCAGTTGCAGCCGCACCTCGGCGGGCAGATGATCGCTGGCCGAGAGCCAGAGGCGCACGCTGGTCAGCCGGGTCGGGTCAGGATGAGCGTTGACCAGCCGCGCAAACATCGCCGGAACGCCAATGACCGAGGTTACGTGAAACCGCTCGATGAGGCTCAGCGCGGCCTCGGCGTCGAAGCGGTTGAGGAAGCAGCCGCGGATGCCCGCCATGAGGCCGTAGAGCGCGATGGAGACCGCCATGATGTGCGACCAGGGCAGGGCGACCAGGGCCAGGTCGCGCGATCCCAGGAAGACACCGGAAAGAACGGTGGACGCGCGCGCGCCCAGCAGCGCGTTGCTGGACAGGGCTGCGCCCTTGGGGAATCCGCTGGTTCCCGAGGTGTGAAAGATGGCGATGGTCGCCGCGGGATCGATGTTGTGCGGAGGAAATACGGCGGCAGGGGTTGCCGGCGCGCGGAGAAATCCGTTGAGGGTCTCCGGCTCGTCGTCGGCCTCGATCCAGGTGCGCACGTCCAGGGCTTGACGGTCGCCGATGGTGCGCTCGAAGACGGCCTTGTCGGTGACCAGGATGTGCGTTCCGCTATCAGCCAGGATGCGGCGAACCTCCGCCAGCGAGAGTTGCGGATTGAGCGGGACCGCGATGCCCCCGGCGCGAACGATGGCCAGAAACCAGTGGAAGCAGCGCCGGTCGTTGGTGCGATAGATGGCGACCTGCTCGCCGGGCCGCAGGGCGATGGTCTGGCGGAGGAAGGCATCGAGGGCGCAGATCTCCATGTGGAGATGGGAGAGACGAAAGGAGCCCTCATCGTCCACGGAGACCTCGCAGTCTTCCTTGCGCCGGACGAGTTCGTCGATGAGATTGGCTACGGTGACGCTGGTGTCGCGCGAGAGACGGTAGCGAAGCAGAAGGCTCATGCGGCGGAGACCGGTTTGCGGCCCCACTCGCTGGCCACGCAGTAGTTGAAGAGACGATCGAGATAATCCAGAACCGGCGGAGGCGTGAGGCCGGCGGGCTGCAGGAACCGCTGAGCGTTGCTGGTGTCAAACTGCATGCGCATGGTGAAGTAGTCGCGGTAGGCGCGTCCGTCGCGCAGCACGCTGCGTTTGCGGCCCCACAGCGCCATGAAGAGCAGCGGCCGCATGACAGCGAAGAAGAAACGCGGATCGACGTAGCGCGGCGCGGGACCGTGGAAGTACTCCCGGGCGCGGAGCGCAATCTGGTCGATGGTGGCGCTGCCCTGCGGGCCGGCGCAGAGATGCACGGTTGAGCCCAGCGCGGCCTGGTCAAAGAGAAGCAGAGCGACGGCGCGGGCGACATAGTCGACGGGCACGATGTCCAGCACGGCGTCAGGGTAACCAGGCACGGTCCGCCAGAGCCCGCGCGCGTAGATCTTCAGCGGCCAATACATCATCTTGAAGCTGGAGGTGACGCCGGTGCGGGAGTCTCCCACGATGATGCTGGGGCGCAGAATGACGCCGGGCATGGAGGTCAGACGGGAACGCACCAGCGCCTCGGCCTCTGCCTTGGTCTGCTCGTAGGTGTTTCGGTAGCTCTGTCCGATGGCCAGTTCGTCCTCGCGCACCAGGTCAGCGCGCTCGCCGGCCACGTAGGCTGTGCCCACATAGGCGAAGCTGCGCAACTGGCGCACGCTGCCTGCAAAGTCCAGAAGATGCCGGGTGCCCTCGACGTTGATGCGTCGCGCCTCCTCGAGGGAGTGATCGAAGCGCACGGTGGCCGCGGAGTGAATCACGCGCGTGACCTCGGCCTGCAGACGCTGGCGTGTCGCCTCATCCAGGCCGCATCCGGGATGGCTTACATCGCCGGAGACCGCCTGCACACGCGCGCGATCCGCCTCGGGGACGAAGGCGTGGACGCGCTGCTCACCGCTGAGCCCCGCGCGGTCACGGACCAGCAACGCCAGCCGTACATTCGGACGCTGGTCCAGCAGGTCGCGCACCAGTTGCATGCCCAGGAATCCGGTGGCCCCGGTGATTAGAATCAGTTCTTCGTCGACCATGTCAAAAAGGGCCTCCGCCCGCGCAGCGTCGAGTTCGGCCAAGGTGGATCCGCGGAATCTGCATCCGGTGAGATCGCCGGCGATCACCCGTCCAGGGAACGTAGCGGATCTTCCTGTGGCTACATCCCTCGCTTGAGCCGTGTATCCCTATTCATCTTACTGTACGCAGCGCGGGACTCGCGGAGGGCGGTCTCTCAGGGCGAGAGCGGTTGAGACGGAGCCTTTGGGGCAGAGGGCGTGCTCTCTGGCTGGGACGGTGAGGACTGGGAGGGGGAGGGCTGGGACGGCGCAGGTGGAGTGGGGATGGGCTGCCCGTCGGGTCCGACCAGGCGGTCTGAGTCGATGATGGTGGAGCTGGTGGTGAACCGCTGGTAGTTGGAGGTCACCATACGGAAGGTGCCGTTAATGTGGTCAAAGAGGAGGATGCGCGCATTGCCCTCTCCGTTGACGTTTGCCGGGAGCCAGACCTCACCGGAGATATGCGTGGAGCGGAAGTCAAAGCTGAAGCCCTTGTGAATATTCAAAATGAGCCCTGCGCCGATCTTGAAGTCCTGAAGGAAGTGGCCCTGGCCGCGCACCAGGACGCGGCTCTGCTCGTCGATCCATACGGTGCCGACGAGATTGCGGATGATGCCCTCTGACTCGTTGCGGATCTTTGCATGGGGATCTCCGGCGTAGTCCAGCACGATGGTGGGGCGGTTGTCGAGCAGGATGCGGCGGGGGTTGGAGAATGTGCCTAACTCGAGGATGCGCGAGACCGGGATGAGCGGGTTGCCGTGGGGATCAGAGGATTCGCCCTGGGAGGCGAGACGCTGGCGGCGGTTCCGGGCGCGGGCGACCTCCTTGTCGATGCGGTCGCTCTCCTTCCGGGCCTGCTCCGGGGTGAGAGGTTTGCCGTTGCGGGCGACTTCCTTGTCGATGCGGATACCGTCGATGGTGATGCTTTCAGTGTCCAGGGTAGAGATCTTTTTGGCGCGGCCGTTGTGGTCCAGTTGCTGGAGTTCGAAGTGCACGTGGTAGGTGTAGTCGCGCTGGGCGGCTTCGGCCTGCTTCTGATGCTGCTCGACGTCGTGGAGGAGTTGCGGGATGGGCGGTATCGGCTGGAGCGCGACGGAGGGCTGGACAGCAGCCTCTGCAGGCTTTGCGGCAGGGGATGCGGGTGGGGGTGAGGAGGGTTCGGCTTGCTGCGCGGATGCTGTGGGCAGGAGGAAGAGGATGCAGGCCAGGCAGGGGAGGTTGAGCATCGGGCCACGGCAGACCATGATTGCACTATAAATTGAGATCGCGCGGAAGACGGAGGAACTGAGTGCGAGGCGTGGAGCAGGATCGGGCACCAGGCCCGGCGCCACGCCCGCGCAGGTTCAGGCGGAGGAAACAGTTCCGTAGCTAAGGGTGGCATCATAGATCTGTGGGCGAGACTGGGCGCATCGACTCAACCGATCTGGCGACAGCAAGCCGGCCGATTCCGGATGGATCCAATGCGTTCGGGCCGCTGCGGATCGCGAACTTCCGCGACCGGTGGGTCGCCTCGACGGTGTCCAGTATTGGCACATGGATGCAGGACACGGCGGGCACCTGGCTGATGACGGTGCTGACCACGTCTCCGCTGCTGATTGCGCTGATGCAGACGGCGGCTAGCTTACCGGTGCTTTGCCTGGGACTGCTGGCCGGAGCTACCGCGGATATCTATGAGCGGCGCCGGCTGCTGATCTTCTGGCAGTGCTGGATGCTGGGCAGCGTTGCGGTGTTGGCGGCGCTGACATTCCTGGGCGTGATCTCGCCGCTGACGCTGCTGATGTTCACCTTTCTGCTGAACATCGGGTCGGCGATGAACAATCCGGCCTGGCAGGCGATTGTGCCGGAGCTGGTACCGCATGAGGAGATTCCCAACGCGGTGGCGCTGAACGCGGCCAGCAACAACCTGGCGCGGGCGGCAGGACCAGCGCTGGGCGGCTTGCTGGTGGCGGCGTTTTTGCTGCCGAGTCGAGGCGCGGCCTGGGTGTTTGCGCTGAACTCGGCCTCATTTGCCGGGGTGATCTGGATTCTATGGCGATGGCACCGACAACCACTGTTCCGGAGCGCGCTGCCGGCCGAGCGGATAGCCGGTTCGGTGCGGTCAGGGTTGCGCTATCTGCGCCATGCTCCTGACCTGCAGGGGCCGCTGATTCGAGTGTTTACCTTCACCTTTTTTGTGAGCGCCGTATGGAGTCTGCTGGCGCTGGTGGCCAAGCAGGACCTGCACCAGGGAGCGATGGGGTACGGCATCCTGAACGGGTGCCTGGGATTGGGAGCCGTGGTGGGAGCTACGCTTCTGGCGCGTCTACGGCAGCGGGTGGATGCGGATACGATGTTGTCAGCCACCGCGGGCTACTATGTGGCGACACTGCTGTTGCTGGCGCTGGTGCCGAAGCCCTGGGTGGCGATCGTGATGCTGCTGGGCGCGGGATTTGCCTGGACGACCACGATGTCCACGCTGAACGTGAGCGTGCAACTCAGCGTTCCGGCCTGGGTCTACGCGCGGGCGCTGGGCGTCTACCTGATGGCGATGCAGGGGGGATTGGCGCTGGGCAGCGTGCTGTGGGGAGCGATTGCGCAGCGCAGTTCGACGAAGGTGGCGCTGATCTGTGCCGCGGTGGGGCTGGCGGCCAGCATGCCGGGGATGCGGCGCATCCATATCCTGAAGGGCCTGCTGCCGGACCTTACGCCGTACCAATGGAAACGCCCACTGCCGAGGTTTGCGCAGATGGCGGATCCGGATGTGGGACCGGTGCGGATCTCCGTGGACTATTACGTGCCGCCAGAGAACTATGCGCGGTTCACCCGGATCGTACAGGATCTGAAGGGGGTTCGCCTGCGCGGTGGCGCCGTGCGCTGGGGGATCTATCGCGACGCGGCCAATCCCAAGCATCTGAACGAGACCTTCATCATGGAGAGCTGGATGGACTTTCTGCGTTCGCGGGAGCGGATGACCCAGGCAGATCATGAGATCCAGGAGAAGATCCATGCGCTGCACAAGGATCCGGAGGGCGGCGGGAAGTCGCCCAGGATTGGATTCCAGGTGTGGGCCTCCAGCGTGCCGGAGAGCGAAGGTCCACACGCGGACGGCGAGGCTCCGGAGGAACAGCCGGAGTCTTTGGGCGCCGGGACGCCGTAGTGAGCCTGCCAACGGTGCGGTGGGTAGTGCATTTTCAGTGCAGGTGCAGAGGGATGCCTCGACCTCCATGGGCGTTTTCCCCAATGAAAAAGCCGCTGCAAGTCCGCTTCGGGATACCCATCGACACTGAAGACGCTATCGAGCGTGGATGCTGGTAAGAGTGCAGGGCTCGGCTGCGGCGGCCGAGCCCTGTGATGGGCAGGTTGGCAGCGCGGAGCGGCTATGGATTCAAAGTCCCGGCGGTCTTCTCTGCGCCAGGCTTGTCGTCAGGGAGGGTGCGGATCATGATGTTCCGGAACCAGAGCTTGTCCCCCGGCTCACCCTTGGGCTCTGTGCCCTGCAGCGAGATATGCCCGATGTGATATTTGCTGTATCCGGGCATGTGCACGAACTTGGTTCCAGCGATCAAGTGCTGCCAGTGTGCATCCCAAAGATGGGTGTTGATCACCTCATGTCCGTTCTGGAAGAGGCGCAGATGACCATGGTTCGCAAGGATCTCGAACGAGTTCCACTCGCCCGCCGGCTTTACCCAGTCTCCGCTGTCGGAGATCACGTCGAAGATGTCGCCGGAGTGTTCCTTCGCAATGTGGCTGTCTGGAACGGTGCAGGTCCGGTCCGCAATCTGCATCTCCACGCCCGTGTCATACGTGTCAGGGTACTGGGGGGATTCGTGAACGTAGAACATCACGCCGCTGTCGATGCATGGGCGCGCCTTCCACTCCAGCTTCAGGTCAAAGTTCGCGAACTGCTGGTCGGTGACGAGGTCGGCATAGTTGGCCGGCGGATCCTGATTGGTCTTGCTCAACTGAATAGCCCCGTCCACCACCGACCAGTCGCTGCCGGGCTGCTTCTGCAGGTAGGAGTGCCAGCCGTCGAGGTTGCGGCCATTGAAGAGCAGGCGCCAGCCCTGCTGCTTCTCGTGCGCGGAGAGTGTGTTCGGCGGTTGCACCTGCGCCGGGGCTGAGCTGCCCACGGCGATCAAGGCAGTTAGTGCTATCCACAAGGGTCTTTTTACTGTCATCTGAACTTCTCCTCAGCGTCTGGTGTCGCGTTCAAGGGCACAAGCCTATGTTTTACCTGAAGCCCGGCCGGAAGGGTAGACGACGGCAATCTATGCCGGCGCCTGAACCCGCCGGGAGTTGCGAGACGTGGGGAGGTTTACCTCTGGAAGATAGATCTCAGTGAACGTGCAGGGCGGCCAGTCTGGTGTTTGTGACTCCGCCGCGAACGAAGTCATTTCTCAACAACACCTCAAAGTTATGCAGCCGTCCGCTCTTGTCTACCGCGGCCCGCATCACGGGCTGCCAGAGTGCGTTGTAGGTGAAAAAGTTGACCGCGCCGTAGATGGAGCCCATCGAGGTGCCCTCGACGAGCAGGACGCGGCCCTGTCCCTGGGTGTTATCGACCAGAGCGATCAGTGTATAGGCACTGAGTCCCGGCATCTTTCGGTCAAAGAGATACTGCTTCGGTTCGCCAGGGCGGGGGGCGCGATCTGTGACCGTGTAGATATCTGTCCGATAATCCCAATGGACGAAAAAGTCCAATTGCGGCTGGTACAGCGTGACCCAGGGATCAAAGGTCTCCGAGCCGATGAGGATGAGGTTGTTGCCGTGGGTCTGCGCCGCGACAAGGTCGCGAGCGTAGCAGATCTCCGTCCATCCCTCCATCTGCGGCATGCCCATGTGATCCGGAACGCGAACCAGATCTGCGACCAGGCGCAGATCGGCCATGGGTGTCACCGAGCGCACGCTGAGCGGTACGTCGTTGTGCGCGGGGGGCGCGCTGACGGTGACGTTGTCCTGGTAGCTCTGGGTTGAATATTCGAGGAGCGGGACCTGGCGTTGTTCCCAGGAGGTGTAGGCATCCAGACTTGCGTCGCCCGGAACGATGAGGGTCATCCGGCCGGGAGTGAAGAGCACCTTCCAAAGAGCCTCAGGGCCTGGCGAGTCCGGTGGGGCAACCGCGTGGGGGCGTCGGAGCAGGTAGACCGATAGAGAGAGAGCAATGGTGATGGCTGCGAAGGCGAAGACCGCAACCTTGGCCGCAAGCGGCCACTGCCCGGACGGCCTCGTTTCCTCCCCTGCGGCGGCTGAGAGGGTGTTCTGGCTTGACGTCGCCTCAGCGGGAGTGGAGGATGCCGCGGGCGCGAATTGGGCAAGGTAGCTCCCCTTGGGCACCACAATCTGAAGCGGGTTCTCTTTGCCTTCGCCCTGATAGTACTGCGCCAGCCGGTCGCGAAGGTGGCGAACCGTGCCTCGCACGATGGTGTCCTCTGCCGAGTTGTAGCCAGGGGAACGGCGAAAGACGTGGATTCCGATCTGCTGCTCGGTCAGGTCCTCCAAACGGCCTTGCAGGGAGTGTTGGCAGATATAACTCAGCAGGGAGGAGAGCCGGGGCGATTTTGTGAAGGTCTGGCTGGTGAGCACGCGCTCCAGCTCAGCGTGGATGGCGTCTGTCTCTGATCTGGTCTCGCTCTCCATGATCGATTTGATCGACATCTTGCTCCAGCCTGATTGTATGGGAGTCTCTGCAGACAACGCCCGTCCGCCTGTAGCTGCGTGAGATTCGTGCCGGGCAATCCCGAAGGCCTATCTTCCGCAGCTGTAGCGGGGATGAGCCGTCAACCATCCTCCGCCGGAGATTCCGGATGGAGAGGTTGGAGGGTGTGGGCCCTTCCAGATTGAACCGCAGGCATCATCCTGATTCTATCTGCAAACTTCGCCGCCAAGAGCGGCACAGTAACATCCTGAAGCGTCAGAGCGAGGCGCTGGAAGCGATGGCGTGGCCGGAAGCCATAGCG